>NZ_JBXWNV010000011.1:0-150014 GCF_059610545.1 Ruegeria sp. CDSC068 | reverse complement strand
TCCTGAATAGGCTTCTTCTGCGCCTCGCGCGCAATTTCAATGTCCGATTTATAGCTCATTGGGCAAAACCCCCGGTTGAATTCCCTGCAAACCGGCGCAGCTGGGCCGGTGCTGGTCAATCCATACCGTTGTGTACAATCCCGATGGATAGAGATTCCGACATATTCAAGCCATGAAACGGCGTAGCGTCATTTCACCGGTTTCAAATCGAAAACGCTTGACGTTTAGGGCGCCCACGCCCGCTGATCTGGCACGAACAGGCTCATCTGGTCCCCCAACCGCAATTGACCGGGCCGTTCCACCCACGCAGTCACACCCCTTCGGCCTTGAGCAGCCGGTTTGAAGGACGCCCCGTACCCGGGTTGATCGGCTTCGATCTCACGACCGGGAATGACGCAGGGGCGGTTTTCCATATCCACGGTTATCGTGACACCGTCGCGGCCCTGCAAACGCGAGGATGGCGGAAGATGTGTAAAGTCCGGAATGCCGCGCAACAAGATGCTGACGCCCAGAAACGAAGGATCCAGCCGATACAGCCCCATCTCTTTGGCTGTGGCGTCCATTTCCTCGGCAGATAGAACAGACAATTGGCGCACGTTTCGGATTTCGGTGCCTTGCGGATACAGATTCTTGACCCTGACACATGAGGCCCGGTTGAGACCCTCGTGCCGCTCGCCCTTGTCCCCTGAGAATTCCAGCTTCAATGCATCGACCGCTTTGGCCCGGATCGAGCCACCCGCGGGCACGTGACCCAGCCAAACAACTTCACCCGTGAACTCTGTTTCTCGCAATACCGGCATTTGAAATCCCCTTCGGCTGCGGCCCGTCAAAATCGTACTAAAAGTCAAACCAGTCCATTTGAAAAGCTGAAAAGAAAAGACCCGGGACTTGGCCCGGGTCTGATTTTTTTATGCCGATGGTTCTGGCTCCATCCCACCGTCGGGCGGGGTCTTTTTGACCTTGGTCTTGGGAATGGCGGTAACGCTGGGCGCGCTGCCTTCATCCGGCTTATCACCCTCGTCATCACCATCGGTCGGCGATTCGCCATTCATGACGCGCTTGATCTCGTCCCCGGTCAGGGTTTCGTATTCCAGCAGGCCTTGCGCCAGACGTTCCCATTCCTCGTTCTTGTCGGACAGGATCTTGTGCGCGCGCTCATAACCCTGCTGGATCAGGCGTTTAACCTCTTCCTCGATCAGCTCTTTGGTATGCGCTGAAACCGAGAAGCCAGCAGTGTTGCCCGAATAGCCGTCATGCGCCTCGGCATAATCAATGTTGCCGACCTTGTCAGACATACCCCAGCGCATCACCATGGCACGCGCCAACTGGCTGGCCTGCATGATGTCTCCGGCGGGGCCATTCGAGACGTGATCTTCACCGTATTTGATCACCTCGGCGGCTTTGCCTGCCATGGTCATGGCCAGCTTTTGCTCACATTCGTCGCGGTGATAGTTCAGACGGTCCATTTCCGGCAACGACACCACCATACCCAACGCGCCACCGCGCGGAATGATGGTCGCCTTGTAGACCGGATCGCACAGCGGCAGCGACAGTCCGACGACCGCGTGACCAGATTCGTGATAGGCGGTCTTTTCCTTCTGGTCTTGCGTCAGCACCATCGAACGGCGCTCGGCACCCATCATCACCTTGTCCTTGGCGTTCTCGAAGTCTTCCATTGTGACAAAGCGACGGCCAACGCGCGCCGCCATCAATGCGGCCTCGTTCACGAGGTTCGCCAGATCAGCGCCCGAGAAGCCCGGAGTACCACGCGCGATGATGCGCAGGTCGACATCGGGACCCAGAGGTGTCTTGCGCGCGTGCACGCCCAGGATCTTCTCGCGGCCTTTGATGTCGGGGTTGCCGACGGTCACGTTGCGGTCAAAACGGCCGGGGCGCAGCAGCGCAGGGTCCAGAACGTCCTTACGGTTGGTGGCCGCCAGAATGATCACACCTTCATTGGCCTCGAACCCGTCCATCTCAACCAGCAACTGGTTGAGCGTCTGTTCGCGTTCGTCGTTCCCGCCGCCATACCCGGCACCACGATGGCGACCGACGGCGTCGATTTCGTCGATGAAGACAATACAGGGCGCATTCTTTTTGGCCTGTTCGAACATGTCACGCACACGGGATGCACCGACACCAACAAACATCTCCACAAAGTCAGAACCTGAGATGGTGAAGAACGGCACACCTGCCTCACCCGCAATCGCACGCGCCAGCAGCGTCTTACCGGTGCCCGGAGGGCCAACCAGCAGCGCGCCTTTCGGGATCTTACCGCCAAGGCGGCTGAACTTCTGCGGGTTACGCAGGAATTCCACGATCTCTTCCAGCTCTTCCTTGGCTTCATCGATGCCTGCGACATCGTCAAATGTCACGCGGCCATGCTTTTCGGTCAG
Organism: Ruegeria sp. CDSC068; assembly: GCF_059610545.1. Classification (NCBI taxonomy): domain Bacteria; kingdom Pseudomonadati; phylum Pseudomonadota; class Alphaproteobacteria; order Rhodobacterales; family Roseobacteraceae; genus Ruegeria; species Ruegeria sp. CDSC068. Next base: position 147,618 of record NZ_JBXWNV010000011.1, on the reverse strand, counting down.
CATCTTGGCCTTGGACTTGCCAAAGCCCATCGCGCCGCCTTTTCCACCGCCTTGCATCCGGTTCATGAAATAGACCCAGACACCAATAAGCAGCAGGAACGGCAGCAGCGTGATCAGGAACGACTGGAAACCGGATTGCTGCTGTTTCTCGGCGCGAACCGGAATGTTCTCGTCGATCAGCAGTTTGGTGACCTCGGCATCGCCGGGTTTGATGGTGACATAGTTGGCACCGCTTTGCGTGGTATAGCGAATCTGTTCGCCATCCAAGGTCACATTCTTGACTTCGTCGGCTTGAACGGCGGTTACGAAATCAGAATAAGTTCTTTCATTGCTCTGAAGTGTCCCGCCTGATCCGCTGAACAAATTGAACAGTGCAAGGATCAGCAAAAACAGAACGACCCAGAAGGCGATGTTACGAGCGTTGCCCAAGGAAAGTCTCCCAAAAGATTTCGGCAGATGGGGGTCTGCCGGGTTGCTCTATAAAATAGAGATGATTCAAGGAGGTTCAATGCGATAAAAAAGAAGAATGAAACTCGGGCGTTCCGGGGGCCAATTCAGCCGTCCATCCATTCAACAATCTGGCGGTTGGAGCTGACACCAGTTCATCCCCCAGCCAAACAGCGGGTGAAGCCAACAAGACCTGACGTGGTTTACCCAAGTCCCGCCAATCTGGAACCCTAGGCAGGCCTTGCTCGCCTAATGGTCGGATTTGTACACCAGCGGTCGAAGGTCCTGACAGAATCCAGCGTTTGTCCCACGGCTCGCCGGGGCGCGCGATTTCGCCCTGAACGGCGTTTAGCTCTCTGCAAATCCACGTTTTATTGACCTTTGGGACAAACAAACAGCCATTGACCGACGTAGCGATACCCTCTTTAACAGCCTTCACAGCCTGATCCACCGACGTTTGGCGTGGTGGATACCCCGCTCCGGCAATCCATGCGATGCAGCCGATCACAAGCCGGCGCTGGATTTCCTGAGGCAAAGACTGAAAGGCGGTGCGATCCAAGCAAACATCACCGGTTTCCACCACGGCGATTTTTCGGGCGGATTCCTGCGTAAAACGCTCCAACGCCTCACGCGCCTGCGCAAGGTTTTCTGCGACTCGGGTCAAAGAACTGGCCGTGATCCCCAAATCCTTGAGGTCAGACAAGGCCTGCCGTGCCTTGATCCGGTCAAACCGGAGGTCCTGATTCGAGGGATCTTCGATCCAGCCAACTCCCTCACCAGACAGATAGCCACGCAATGCTTGCCTTGTTATACCAAGCATCGGCCGCAACATCGTCACGCCATCCAAAATCCGTTCAACCGGCATGCCCGACAGACCCGTAACACCAGCTGCGCGGCCCAGTCGCATCAGGAAGGTTTCGGCCTGATCATCCGCGGTGTGGCCTAACGCAATCGCGCTGATCGCATTGCGTGTGGCCCATTCGGTCAACATCCGATAACGCGCCTGTCTGGCCTGATCCTGAAGGTTCCCCTGACCGGCCCACCCTGTCCATTTCAACGTTTGATGCGTGATACCCATATGCGCGGCAAGCTCGCTTACTTCCTGCGCTTCGACTGCGGACTCGGGGCGCAAACAGTGGTCAACGGTCGCTGCGAACAGCCTAACCTGCTCGTTTTGGGCAATATCATTCAACAGCAAAAGCAGAGCGACAGAATCGCCCCCGCCAGAGACAGCCACACCCAGACGCGAAGGAAGGGTCTTGGGTAAACGCGCCCGAATCTCGGCCCGCAGTTCTTCAGCGTTTTCGGTCAAGAACAGCCCAGGCTTGCCATTTCCTGTGTGGCATTGGTGGCCGAGGCCGAAGACGGGAAGCGCACGCCCACCTCGCCCAGAGTGATGCAAGCCTGATCGGTCTGACCCAGACGCCCCAGCGCCGACCCCAACTCAAACAGCGCCTCGGGTGCGAATGCACCTTCGGAATCGCCGGTAAAGCTGGCCAGAAAGGCCCGCGCGGCCTCACGCGTGTCACCGATCCCAACAAGCGCCCGCCCTCGTTTCAGGTTGGCTTCGGGGGCCAGCGGACTGCCGGGATACGAGGTTTCGAATGTGGCGAATTGCTCCGCTGCGGCCTGATAGTTGCCATCTGCCAGCGCCTGTGATGCGGCATCAAAGTCCGCGCGCTCACCCACTGCAAGTTCACCTTGTTCCACCGACGTTGGCGCTGCCGGTGTTGCGGGGGCTGCAGCTGTGACTTCGGAATCGCCACCCAGCGTGCTTGTCGGCTCGCCCGAGATTTCGCAGCCCGTTTCCAATTCGCACAACCTGAATTCCATATCTCCGATCCGGTTGGTTCCGTCGGTGACGATGTTTTGCACACGCTGGTTCAACTGCTCGGTCTGGCGGGTCAGGCGCTGCAATTCAGCCTCAATGGCGTCAACACGCTCCAAAACGGAACTGCCAGCCAGATTGGGTGCCGGAGATCCGGTGGTTGAAAACTCGCGCTTGAGGCGCTGAACCTCGACGTGCAGCACCGTTAGCTCCTGACGGATATCCGCCAGGGTTTGCTGATCCTGTGCACTTGCCACGCCCGCAGTCGCCACGACCGCAGCCAGAACCCATCCTGCAATTCGCATCATCTTACCCCAAAGTTGAACCGGTCAGGACCGTCACCGAACGACGGTTTTTGGAATAGCATTCCTCGGTGCTGCAAATCTCGATCGGGCGTTCCTTGCCGAAACTGACGGTCGTCAATCGGTTGCCTGCAACCCCACGTGAAATCAGGTATTCACGCGCCGCATTCGCGCGACGTGCGCCCAGGGCCAAGTTATACTCGCGAGTACCCTGTTCGTCCGCGTGACCCTCGATCGTGGCGACGAAATCCGTATTGGCCAGTAGCCAGTCTGCCTGTCCTTGCAATATCGTCTGTGCCTGCCCGGTCAGGGTCGACTGATCGACTTCAAACAACACGCGGTCACCAACAGTTTGCTGGAAATAGGCCGGTGACTGGGGGTCGCTGGGCGAACCCGGCAGGATCGAACCGTTACCGCCCGCGCCACCGCCCAGTGCTGAAGGATCGTTATTGGTACAGGCGGCCAGTACACTTAGCACGCCCAATGCTATGACTTTGCTCAATACATTCATTTCAGGTGCCTCGTCGTTTTATTGCTTTATTGCTGTCTCTGTTATCACAGTGCAGGAATTTTGTGAACTTTTCCAACCCCCTGCCCCGATCACTTCTGTAGTGGCCCCCAAGATGGATCGCTGCCGCCATCCGGTGTACGCACCGGGCGCAGATTCCGACCCGAGATATCCACCGAATAAAGTGTCGCCCGTCCGCTTGCGCCCTGCGATTCACGGGTGAACATGATGACACGCCCGTTCGGCGACCATGTTGGCCCCTCATCCAGAAAGGACGAGGTCAGCAGGCGTTCCTCGCTGCCGTCTGTCCGCATGACGCCGATATGGAACCGACCCTTGTTCTGTTTGGTAAAGGCGATCAGGTCACCACGCGGCGACCAGACCGGTGTACCATAACGCCCCTGTTTAAAGCTGATGCGGGTCGCCTCTCCGCCATTTGCGGGCATGATGTACAGTTGAGGTGTGCCAGAGCGGTCGCTTTCGAACACGATCTGCGACCCGTCCGGGGAATAGCTGGGCGCGGTCTCAATGGCAGGTGTGTTCGTTAGGCGCACGCTTTGGCCCGAGGCCAGATCCATTTTCCAAAGGTCCGTGTTGCCGCCCTGAATCAGCGAATAGACGATGGAGCGGCCATCCGGCGAAAAGCGCGGCGAAAAGCTCATGGTGCCGTCTTGTGTCTTCAGTTCGGTCCGTTTGACGCGATCAACGTCCAAAACATAAATGCGCGGCTGACCGGTTTCATAGCTGGTGTACAACAGCCGATCGCCCGAGGGCGAAAAGCGTGGCGCCAGAACAATCGCAGCGCTGTCGGTGAGGTACTGAACGTTCGCGCCGTCGTAGTCCATGATTGCCAGACGCTTCAGACGCTGGTTCTTTGGGCCGCTTTCGGACACAAACGCGACGCGGCTGTCAAAGTAACCGCTCTCGCCGGTCACTCGGGTATAAACCTGATCGGCCACTTTGTGTGCCATGCGCCGCCAGCCATCTGTGGTGCCGGAAAACTGCAGACCATTGCCCAATTCCTGACCCGAGAACACGTCCCAAACGCGAAATCGCACAGTCAGGCGCTTGCCAGAGACGTTGACTGCACCTGTCACCAAGGCCTCGGCATTGATGGCCTTCCAATCGGCAAATTGCACAGGGGCTTCGAAACTGCTGACCCGGCTGATGAATGCGTCTGAAGAAATTTCACGGAACAGCCCGGTTCCGGTCAGATCCGCCGCTACGACGCGCGATAAGTCGTTTGCGTATTGTGTGGCTGCTGGCCCGTCGGGCACGAAATTTGGCACCGCAAAAGGCAAGGGTTCAATAATCCCCTGATCCAGCTCAAGACGCAGGGGTCCGCTTTGCGCATACACTGGCGCTGCCAAAACTGTCAGGCCAAGCAAAAGGCTGGTCAGAAATCTCATCATTTGATCCGCATCCTCTCGGGATTGAATGTAATCTCAATATCCCGCCATTGATCGTATTTGTCAGTAGGCAGGGTGTATCCTTTGGCCCCGCAGCGCAAAATCGCTCGCCGGGCGGCCTCGTAGGCTTGTCTTGCAGACGCGTCAGTCCCGCCGGAACTGTCGATCATTTGCAGTGTACCGCCGAGCACCTTGCCATCCGGTGTCAGCGAGAACCCAACCACAACGACCGTTTGCAGTGCGTCCGTGGACAGAGAACCAACGTTCCAGCACTTCGACACAGCCAGTCGCATAGCATCCTTCTCACCCGCAGTCAGGGGTGGGCCAGACGGTTCGCTGCTCTGCCCCAACGCCTCGGCCAGTGCGTCGTTGATCGCGGTTTCATCACTTGGCGCGGGCTCTGGTTCGGTCGGTTCTTCGGTCTCGGCCACTTCAGGCTCTGCCGGGGGCGTCGGTCGGTTCGGTCGCACCAGCGGACGCGGAGAGCTGCGCGGCGCATATTCCTTGGCTTCTTCCGCCTCGGTCACGATTTCATCCGTGGCCTCTTCGGGTGCCGTTTGATCCTGCTGTTCTTGCTGAGTTTCAGCTCCCTCGTCCAGCGATACAGCCGGGGATTCAATATCATCTGGTGCGGCTTCAGGCGGCGGCGGCGCGACAGGTTCAGGCGCTACTTTATCCGCAGGCCGCGGCTGTGACTCGGGCCCTGGCGGGGTGGGCAAAACGACGGCCTCGGGTTCTGGGGGGGCCAATTCGGGGGGCTGTTCGATCACGACCGGTTCGGGTGGGGGGGCCAGTGGTTCTGGTTCCAGCTCTGGCTCTGGTTCATTTGGCTCAGACACTTCAGGTGTCGGAGGTTCCTGCTCCACCGGTTCAGGGGTGGGGATTTCCTCTTCGGGCGCATCGGGCTGTTGCAGGGCAGTTGGCGTAGGCAGCTCAGGCGCCTCACTCTGAGCCGTCATTGCTGCGAACTGTTCAGCCGAGATCACCGAGATATCCTGAACAGGCATAGGCAAGGGTTCGGACCGAAAGGTGCCGCCAAACAAAGCCCACGAAATCAAACTGACATGGGCAATTGCCGAGATCTTGGTGCCGGTATCCACCGCGCGGCCTCACTCTCCACCTTCGTCCAGCGCGGGGCCGCCGGTGTCGGTCACCAGCCCCACATTGGAAAACCCACCTGCATTCAGCGCACCCATAACCTGCATAACCTGCGCATAAGGGATCGCACCATCCGCGCGCAGGAACACCCGGTCACTGCTGCGTTCTGCCGCAATGGCGCGCAGCTTGCCAATCAACTCTTCGCGGGCAACATCGGTGGTTTGAATCTGAATGCGCCCTTCTGCAGTCATCGTGACTGTCAGCGGTTCTTCGTTATCGCCCGGCAATGCGCTTGCCGCCGTCTTGGGTAAGTCCACCGGCACGCCAACGGTTAGCAGCGGTGCCGCAACCATAAAGATAATCAGCAACACCAACATAACGTCTACAAAAGGCGTCACGTTGATCTCGGCCATCGGCTGCGCCCGCCCGCGACGACGGCCGCGTCTGCGCCCGTTCCCGCCTCCGTTCTGCTGAACCGCCGCACCCATCTTAGCTGTCCAACTGACGCGACAGAATGGTGGCGAACTCGTCGGCAAAAGCCTCGTAGCCAGCCACGATCCGATCACTGTCTGAACTGAGCTTGTTGTAGAAAATTACCGCCGGGATCGCAGCCAACAGACCCAGACCCGTGGCCAAAAGCGCTTCGGCAATGCCGGGTGCCACAACGGCCAGGTTGGTGTTTTGCTGCTCGGCAATCTCAATAAACGCGTTCATGATGCCCCAAACGGTCCCGAACAGGCCAATGAACGGCGCGGTCGAGCCCACCGTCGCCAAAATGGGCAAACCTTTTTGCAGTGTCTCGGACTCTTTGGCGATTGCCACGTCCATCGAGCGGTCAATCCGCGCAGTGGCCCCCGCGATCAGCCCGCCATCCGTTCGGTGCGACCTGCGCCATTCGATCATGCCAGCGGCAAAAATCTTCTCGGAACTGCCGTCGGGCTGCGATCCGATATGCTCGAACAGCTCGTCCAGCGGGTTGCCGGACCAGAAGGCCTCGTCAAACACCTGCGCCTCGCGGCGGGCCGCGCGATAGTTGATCAATTTCTGAATGATAATCGCCCAAGACCAGATGGATGCAGCGATCAGCATCAACATCACCAGTTTGACGACAAAGGTCGCGCGGGCATACAGCCCCCACATGGAGAAATCGATCTCCTGCGCCAGCGCCAGCGTTTCAGCTTCCATGAACCTGCTCTTTGTTTTCTGCCTGACGGCCGTTCGTTTGGCCTTGTTTTTCCAAACGCTATCGCAGTTGATTACGAAAAGCCAACATAACCACCCCAGACCGACAAATTGTTACATCAATGCGCGAATCTCTGCCGGAAGGCGGACCGGCTTGCCCTGCGCATTCATGCAAACAGCAGTCACCGAGGCGCGGAAGATCTCGGTCTCCCCCCTCTTGACCAACTGGCCCATGGTCAGCCGCACACCAGAGATTGACGACAGCCAAGTTTCAACGATCAGCTCATCATCGAACTTCGCGGGCGCGACGTAATCGGCTTCGATCCGGCGCACGACCCAGACGATTCCGCCATCGCGCATCGCGTTCTGATCATTGCCTAGACGGCGCACATAGTCTGACCGCGCGCGTTCAATAAACTTGAGGTAATTCGCGTGGTATACGACCCCGCCCATATCGGTGTCTTCATAGTAAACCCGGATCGGAAAGATATGCTTGTGGGGCGCATCAGCTTCATTGGCCATGATATCAGGTCCGGTCTCTCAAATATGTAACGCGCGGGGCAAATCCTGCTTTGAAACAGATGCATGGTTGCCGCGGTTCCTGCAATCCCTTGTGGGAACAAAGTTCCCACCTTCCCAAGTCCGCTATCGAAATTCGAAGATTTGCCCTCTAGGCTTTCATACATACCAAGTGAATCCGACAGGAGTTTCAATGGCTAAAGGACCAAAAGAAGAGAGGATGTTCTTTCTTCCAGTCCTTCAGGGCATCTTGCCGTTCGACCGCGCGACCTTGCCTGCGGAAGTTTTGGCAGGCCTGACCTTTGCCTGCCTCGCGATCCCCGAGGTCATGGGCTATACCAAAATCGCAGGCACGCCGGTTGTGACTGGGTTGTACACCATCCTTGTCCCAATGGCGCTTTTCGCGCTGTTCGGTTCGTCCCGCCATCTTGTGGTGGGTGCGGATTCTGCCACGGCGGCGATTACGGCCTCAGCCCTGGCTGGCATGGCAGTGTCGGGTTCGTCCGAGTATCTGGCGCTGGCGTCCCTGTTGGCGCTGATGGCAGCTGTTCTTCTGATTGCCGCACGCCTCATCAGCTTGGGGTTTTTGGCTGATTTCCTATCCCGGACAGTTCTTGTCGGGTTCCTGACAGGCGTGGGCATTCAGGTCGCAACCGGTGAAATCCCGGGGCTTTTGGGGATCGAAAGCGACGGTCACGGGACCATTGCCAAGCTACAGGCAGTCTTTCAGAGCATTGGTCAGACAAGCTGGCCCACATTGGCGGTTTCAGCAGCAGTTCTGCTGATCGTTGTCGGATGCCGTCGTCTATCCCCAAAACTGCCCGGCCCGCTGTTTGCCATACTCGGGGTGATACTATGCAGCTGGGCCTTTCAATTTTCGGCGTCCGGCATCGCAGTACTGGGCCCGGTTCCCAGCGGCCTGCCAGCGCCGTCGATCCCAAACGTGGATTGGAGCTGGACCCTGTTCAAACAACTGCTGCCAACCGCGCTGTCCATTTTCGTTGTGATACTGGCCCAAAGCGCCGCGACCTCGCGGGCCTACGCGGCACGTTACGAAGAAAATTTCAGCGAGAACACGGACCTTGTTGGGCTGGGTCTGGCCAATCTTGGGGCAGCCTTCACGGGCACATTCGTTGTAAATGGCAGCCCGACAAAAACCGAGATGGTGGCTAGCGCCGGTGGCCGCAGTCAGGTGGCACAACTGACGACCGTCTTGATCGTCTTGGTGGTCATCCTCTTTTTGACGGGCCCACTTGCCTACTTGCCCAATGCGGCGCTGTCTGCCGTCGTGTTTCTGATCGGTGTGAAACTTATCGACCTGAAAGGCCTGATTGCAATCTACAGGCAAGCCCGGTCCGAATTCTGGATTGCTGTCGCCACGGCTGCAGTTGTCGTTTTCGTTGGGGTCGAACAAGGCATCATCTTTGCGATGGTGCTGTCATTGATCGACCATACCCGCCGTGGGTACCGCCCCAAAAATTCAGTGATCGTCAAAACCAAAGACGGTGGTTGGCATTCGAAACCCATTACTGCACCGAACCAGTTCGAACCCGGGCTTGTAATCTATCGCTTCTCTCACAGCCTGTATTACGCGAATGCACAGCGGCTTTCGGATGAGATTGCGACAATCACCCGTGATTCAGATAACAAAGTACGTTGGTTCTGTATCGAGGCTTCGGCCATTGATGACGTGGATTTCACGGCAGGCTATACGCTGCGCAATGTTCTAAAGATCCTGCAGGCAAAGAACATCAAGATGGTTTTCCTACTGGTCGACCCCCACGTGCGGTCAGAGCTGGACAGATACGGGGTTACGGATTTGGTGGGTAGTGATGCCTTTTACGACGCGGGAAGCGACCTATTGACTGCCTTTCAACACCGAAACGACTCCAAATCGTAGATAGCCTCTATCGGTCTTAAGACTACGTCTGCAACCGCGCGAACAGTCGCAAAGCGTGCGCCGGATCCTGCGAAGCTCCCGGCAATACCGGATCGTATGCTGCGCGGATCAACCCGGCGATCTCCGGGCGCAAGATCGTCGCCTCGCCCGCGACCGCCAGCGGCGACTGCGTTCGAAAAGCGGTGTCGGACCACAACAGGATGGTCTGTACTACCTGACTAAGTGCCAGAGTCTCAGCCGGAACCTTGGACAGCTCTTCGTCCATTCGCAGAAAAACAAACGCGGCCCGGATCGCACCGTCTTCCTCAAAGCGGAACACCCGGTATTGATTTGCATCCGCCGCGATCAGTCGGTCGACTAACGGCGCAAGATCGGGAACCAGCCGATCCAGATCGGGAACTTCCAGCAGTTCCTTCCAGTCGCGGAAAAAGAACACCATGCAATTCGCACCAAGTTCTGGATCCGTTTCGGCCATCTTATGATCGGCCAAGCTGACTACAGCCTCGAATGCGCCCTTGATGGTGGTCAGAGTTTCCTCCTCGACCCCAAAGACGATAGGCACGATGGGCCGACCCCAACGCGCGAACAGAAACTCTCCGCTTTCACGGGTGAACAACGACTGAATGTCTTCGGGGGTCACGCCCAATCCTTCATCTTTTCGAAAGTACTCTCGCCGAAGGCATAAAATCTAAATGCCTCAGCTTCAACCAAACAGATCGCTCTGGCCCTTTGGTGCCGCCATTCCCAGATGCGTCCAAGCCTTCTGCGCCAACATCCGACCGCGTGGCGTGCGCTGGATCAGACCTTGCTGCAACAAATAGGGCTCGATCACGTCCTCCAGCGAATCGCGACTTTCGGATAACGCAGCCGACAGAGTCTCAATCCCGACCGGACCACCGGCATAGTTCTCAGCGATCAGCTTGAGGTATCGCCGGTCGGCACCATCCAAGCCCAGATTATCCACACCCAACCGCGTCAGCGCACCATCCGCCAGATCCAGGGTGATACGTCCATCGCCCTCGACGATGGCGAAATCCACCACCCGTCGCAGCAATCGCCCCGCGATCCGCGGGGTCCCGCGCGATCGGCGCGCAATTTCTCTGGCTCCAGCATCATCAGCAGGCGCGCCCAGTTTGCGGGCGTTGCGCGTAACGATCTCGTGCAACTCGTCCACTGTGTAAAACTGCAACCGCGTCGGAATGCCAAATCGGTCGCGCAATGGGGTGGTCAGCAAGCCCATCCGCGTCGTTGCTCCGACCAAAGTAAACGGCTGCAGCTCAATCCGCACAGTCCGCGCTGCCGGGCCTTCGCCGATCACCAGATCCAGCTCGAAATCCTCCATCGCCGGATACAGAACCTCTTCGACGGCCGGGTTCAGACGGTGGATTTCGTCGATGAACAGCACATCGCGGGATTCCAGATTGGTCAGGATCGCCGCCAGATCACCCGCCTTGGCCAGAACCGGCCCCGAGGTCATGCGGAAATTCACCCCCAACTCGCGCGCCATGATTTGCGCCAGCGTCGTTTTACCCAGACCCGGAGGGCCATGAAACAGCGTGTGATCCATCGCCTCGCTCCGCATACGCGCGGATTGGATAAAGATGCGCAGATTGGCCCGCGCCTCGGCCTGACCGATGAATTCGTCCAGCCCCTGCGGGCGCAGGGCGCGGTCGTTATCCTCGGGCAAGGGATCGGGGCGCAATGTGGGATCGGCGTCTACCATTCAGTTACCCTTTCGGAGCCAGCAACTTAAGCGCCGCCCGGATCAATTCAGCTTCGCCTGCGTCCGGCAGGCTGGCGGCCGCTTCGGCCACAGCCGAGGCCGCCTCAGACGGTCCGTACCCCAAATTGCCAAGAGCTGACAGTGCCCCCGCCGAAGCTGCGGCAGACCCCGAGGCAGGTTTGGTCGCCCGCTTGGTCGCAGGTGCCGGTTCAGACAGCTCTACGACTTCCAATCCGGGGCCGTCCATCGCTTCGGTCACGGTCCCGCCCATCGCCATCACACCCGGCGCTTTGTCTTTTAGATCCAGCACGATCCGCTGCGCCGTCTTTGGGCCCACGCCTTTCGCCGCTTTGACGGCACCCCAATCCCCAAGCGCAATGGCCCGGCTGACCCCATCCGGACCCAACGCGGACAGAATGGCGAGCGAGACCTTGGCCCCAACGCCCTGAACCGAACACAGCAGGCGATGCCATTCCTTTTCGACAAGGGACAAAAACCCAAAAAGCTGCATCAGGTCCTCGCGCACCACCATATCGGTATAAATCGAGACAGCCTCGCCAACACCAGGCAGCGCGGCCATAGTCCGGTCCGAGCAGTAAACGAGGTATCCGACCCCACGCACGTCAATCAACACGTGATCCGCTGCGCGATAGTCCAATCGTCCGGTTAGTTTCCCGATCATGCCCGCACCTCTTTCACGCGCGCCTGCGGCGCTGCGCCGTAATATGAATGACAGATGGCAATCGCCAGCGCATCCGCGGCATCCGCCCCTTTGGGCTTACAGCCCGGCAGTTGCAATTTGACCATATGAAGAACCTGCTCTTTCTCGGCATGCCCAACGCCCACAACCGTTTTCTTAACCCGGTTGGGCGCGTATTCACCCACGGGCAGCCCTGCTTGCGCCAGCGTCAACAACGCCACACCACGCGCCTGACCCAGCTTCAGCGTACCAGCCCCATCCTTGTTGACGAAGGTCTGTTCGATGGCCGCCTGATCGGGCTGATGTTCTGCAATGACTTCGACGATTTGATTGTAGAGAGACAGCAAACGCTCGCCCAAATCGTCCCCGTCAGACTTGCACAGTCCATTGGCGACGTGGCTCAGGCGGCTGCCATGCGATTCGATGACGCCCCATCCCAGGGTCCTAAGCCCCGGATCAATGCCCAAAATCCGCATATTTCGCCTCGGCCTGCTCGAGTTTTTGTGATCTTTTTTACGGATTAGCACGAAGCGTGAACATTTTCCAAGCGAATTGACAGAGAGTACAAAAACGACAGACCTGCTTCACACGCGACAAAACGGCCAATTTGCGACAGGCAAAAGTCTGAAATCGACACGTTTCATGAAGCAAAAATGGCCAATAAATTAAGGGGTTCTAATGAATCTTGAGCTCTGCAAAAAACGCATAGGACAGTTGCAATTTCCGCACTTGCACAGCCGATTTGGCGGCACTAGATGCCGCTCAGATCGAACGATCAAAACGTAAACTTAAACCAGAAGGAAACAGGATATGGCTGCACTGGACACCACCCGCACCACCACCGGCTCATTCGGCCTCGTCGGCCGTATCGGCGCATATTTCGCATCGGTCGTGAACGCCGTTGTCGAATGGAATGACGCCCGCGTGACGCGTAACACGCTGAGCGGTCTGACAGATCGCGAGCTGGAAGATATCGGACTGTGCCGTGGCGATATTGACGTCGTGGCCGATGGTCGTAGTTAAGATTTAACACACCCACTCATATGCCCCTTCCCTCCCTCGGGGGCAAAGCAGAACGCCGCGCATGCAGAATGCGCGGCGTTTCTGATTCTTTGGCCGGATGTCAGGGCAGCAGCCGTGCCAGCTGTTCCGAAAGCATCAGCGATACCGGGTCGATTTGCATCACCCAGGCACCGGCTTGTTCAACCGAGGTGCCCTCGTTCAATGCGTCAACCCTGTATTGATAGCCCGAAGGCCCAAGGCTGGTGAGCAAGAACGTCTTGAATGCAAACAACCCAAGCAGACACATCAGAAGAACCTTAAGGGGTAAAGCCGACTTCACCCTCTGCGGTTTCATCACAACCAACCCGTCCTTGCGCATCGTCGCGCGATAGCCACGGCTTAGTTTTGCGTGCTTCTTACTCAGGCGATTCACGCGCTGATCAAATTCCAGTTGTTTTCCCGTCATGGCAGCCTCCAAACCGCCCCCCGATTCCAGGTTAAGACGGTAGAAACAGAATGCGACAAAATCGAGGCAAAACTCCAGAAAGCTCCAGCAAATGGCCCAGATTTAGCCCTGTTTGCTTAATATTAGCGTCGTCCACTCACCAATTTGGTCATTTTCCTCTAAATTGAACCCGTTTTGTAGATAAACGGAGACCACGTCATCGGCTTGTTCGTTAAGGATTCCGGACAGAATTGCGTACCCACCGACGCGCAGATTCGCTGCGATTTCGGGGGCCAGAGCAACCAGTGGCCCCTTAAGGATATTTGCGAAAATCAGATCGTAGGGTGCGAATGCGCCCAAATCGGGATGGTCAAAGCCCGCCGCTTCCACGCAGCGGACCTTGCCTGCCATGCCATTGGCCTTCAGGTTGGCTTCGGCGACATCAACAGCCACTTCGTCGATATCACTGGCGATGATCTCACCTTCCCAGACCCGCGCGGCCGCCATGGCCAGCACGGCAGTGCCGCAGCCGATATCGGCCACTTTGGTCGCCGTGAACCCTTGGCTCAGAAGATGGTCCAGCGCCTTTAGGCATCCCAACGTGGTGCCGTGGTGACCGGTGCCAAAGGCCATTGCAGCCTCGATCAGCAGTGGGATACGTCCCTCGGGCAGTTTGTCAGCGTCATGGCTGCCATAGACGAAGAAGCGTCCAGCATCGACCGGTGCCAGTTCCCGGCGCACATGGGCCACCCAATCCGTATCGGGCAGTTCTGACACAACAAAAGGCTTGGCCTCAAACGCGGCGGCTAGAACGGCCAGAGCGGTTTCGTCCGGAGTTTCCGTGAAATACCCACCAACTTCCCAAAGGCCCGAGCCATCCTCGACCTCGAATACACCAACGCCGGTTGGTTCCGGATCCAGACGCTCCATCGCTTCGCCCAGCCCTTCGGCAGCTTTTTTACCGGTCAGTGTAGTTAGCGCAGTGAATGTGGGCATGGGGGCCTCCTGTATCGATTGACACAGCGCCTATGGCGATGGCCCGCCAAGGTCAAGTATTGGCGCTTATTCGGCAGGTGCAGGCGCGTATTTCGACAAGATCGTTTCATTTCCCGGTTCCGGGTGCCGCGGGATCAGCAAGGACAAACCCAACGAGATCATCGCCATCGCAGCGGCCAGTGCAAAGACTGCACCGGGCGAGATGACCCACAGCAGGCCCAGAAGCGCAGGAAGGAACACGGCGGCGATATGGTTGATCGTGAACGCAACGGCCGCAGTCGGTGCAATATCCGCAGGATCGGCGATTTTCTGAAAGTAGGTCTTCAGGGCAAGCGCCAAAGCGAACAGAACATGGTCGATCACATAAAGAGTTGCAGCCAGCACCACGCCCCACCCGAACCAGTAGATACCGCCATAGGCCGCAAAAACGATCGCCAAGCCGGTGTATTCAAAGATTAGCGTGCGGCGCTCACCGAACAACGATACAGCCTTACCCAACATCGGAGCCGCCGCCATGTTGATCATCAGGTTGATCAGATAGAGGCTGGTCAGCTCGTGTACTTCAAACCCAAACTTCTCGACCATCATGAAGCCCGCGAAGACAACAAAAATCTGCCGCCGCGCGCCGGCCATGAACTGTAGTGCGTAATACAGCCAGTAGCGACGACGCAGGACCAGTTTTTTGGTCTGTGGAGTTGGCGAGTCAAATTGCGGAAAGGCGAAAAGACAGAACAGCGCCAGCAGGGCGGTCACACCACCAGCGGCCATGAATACAATGTTGTAGGACAGATCAAACCGGTCCCAGGTCAGAACGATCAGGCCATAGACTACTGCCGTCGCGGCTGACCCCATGGCAACAAGCCAGCCCAATACCTGTGGCGCGCGGTCCTTGGGCAGCCATTGCAACTGCAGCGACTGATTTACTGTCTCGTAATAGTGAAACCCGATCGAACTGAAGAGGGTGACAAACAGCAACCCACCAAGGCTGGGAAACCATGCTGTCAACGCAGTTGCCACGCCCAGCATCATCAGCGAGATCATCGCCAATACCTGCTCGCGCACGAAAATGATCACCGCGATCACGCCAACAGCAAGAAATCCAGGGATCTCCCGCACAGTGTGCAGTAACCCAATGTCGGCCCCGTCAAAATTCGCCACTTCGATGACGAAATTGTTCAACAGCGCGCTCCACGCGTTGAAGGCAATCGGCATCGTCAACGCCATGACGAACAAGAGCGTCACAGGGCGGCGCCAGAACGGAAGGCTCTGCGCCTCGGACAGGGGCATCGGTTTCAACATGGGACTCCTCTACGCCCATTTTCAGATTTTGGCGAGGGCGAAGCAGCGGGCGCACAATCGGTCTGCGCTGATGCAGAGGTCAGTAGAAACTCTGCGGGTCGATATCTACGGTCAAACGCAGGTCGCCCTTAAGGCGCAAGGGCGCGATCCAGCGGGCAATCGCGTCCTGAATCGGTGCGCCCTTGGGTGCCTTGACCAGCAATCGCACGCGGTGTCTGCCGCGAATCCGCGCAATAGGCGCCGGAGCCGGGCCAAAGACTTGTGCCCCGATATCGCGCAGCGGCGCATCGTTGCGGGCCATTGCATTTCCGATATCAAAAACTGATCCAACCTCAGGTCCGGACAGGACGATCCCTGCCATACGGCCGTATGGAGGCACACCCGCCGCCTGTCGTCCTGCAGCCTCGGCCTTCCAAAATCCTTCTTCATCACCTGAAAGAATGGCACGGATTACAGGATGCTCGGGCTGGAATGTCTGCAACAGGGCCTGCCCTGGCTTGTCCGCCCGGCCTGCCCGACCCGCGACTTGCCGCATCAACTGGAATGTCCGCTCAGCGGCGCGCAGGTCCGCCCCGTGCAGACTGAGGTCGGCATCAATTACCCCGACCAAAGTCAAATTGGGAAAGTTGTGCCCTTTGGCAACCAACTGCGTACCGATGACGATATCGGCATCGCCCTCGGCAATCTCTTCGATCTTAGCCTTCAGAGCGCGGGCCGAGCCGAACAAATCGGAACTCAGCATCGCGATCTTGGCATCGGGAAACGTCGCCTCAGCCTCTTCGGCCAGCCGCTCGATCCCCGGGCCGACCGGGGCCAACTTGCCCTCGACGCCGCATGAGGGACATTCCTCAGGCATCGGCTTGGTCTCACCGCATTGGTGACACATCAGCCGTTTCAGAAACCGGTGCTCGACCATCCGCGCGTCGCAATGATCGCAGGCAATCTGCTCCCCGCAAGCGCGGCACAGGGTCACCGGCGCATACCCACGGCGGTTGATGAACAGCAGCGATTGCTCACCCTTCTCGATCCGCTGCATCACCGCCTGCCGCAAAGACGGAGAAATCCACGTCCCCGGTTGCATCTGTTCGGCGCGCATGTCGATGGGCTTCATCTCCGGCAACACCGCCGCCCCGAACCGCGAGGTCAGATCGACCCGGTCGTATTTTCCCGCCTCGGCGTTGGCCCAGCTTTCCAGCGAAGGTGTTGCGCTGGCCAGAATCACCCGCCCGCCACAAATTGCAGACCGCAGAACAGCCATGTCCCGCGCGCTGTAATGCACGCCGTCCTCTTGTTTGTACGAGGTGTCGTGTTCCTCATCGACCACCACCAAGCCAAGGTTGCGAAACGGCAGGAACAAAGCTGACCGCGCACCAATCACCATTTGCGCATCTCCCTGCCCGACCATCCGCCAGACCCGGCGGCGTTCCGTCATGGTCGCACCGGAATGCCATTCGGCTGGGCGTGCACCGAACCGCGCCTCAACCCGCGTCAGGAATTCCGCTGTCAGAGCGATCTCGGGCAGCAGAACCAAGGCTTGCCGGCCCATCCGCAGCGCCTCGGCTACAGCCTCCAAATACACTTCGGTCTTGCCCGAACCCGTCACGCCCTTAAGCAGCGTGGTTCCATATTCCCCGGACCGCTGGCCCTGCTGCAACTTCTCAACCGCCGCAGCCTGATCGTCGGTTAGCGCCTTGCCCGGCAAATCCGGATCCAGATGCGGATAGGGCAAATCGCGCGGGCTGTCTTCTTCCCGTACAGCGCCCTGCTTGACCAACCCTTTGACGACCGAAGACGTCACGCCCGCCTGTTCGGCGAGTTCTTTCAGGGTGAATGCAAGCCCGCCATAGTCGCGCAGAACGTCCAGCACACGGGTGCGTGCGTCGGTCATCCGGTCCGGCTCGCCATTACCCAGCCGATAAACCTTACGCATCGACGGCGGATCACCCAAACCCGGCGCTCGGGTTGCCAGCCGCAACATCGCAGACATCGGTGTCAGGGTGTAATCGGCAACCTTCCCCAGAAACAGCCGCATTTCTTCGCGCATTGGCGCGACCTCAAGCACCCGGATCACGGATCGCGCCTTGTTCAGGTCGAACCCGCCCTGTCCCGGCCCCCAGACGACACCCAGAACTTTACGAGGCCCCAGCGGGACCTCTACGAACGCCCCCAGAAAACAGCCCCCCTCGGGCGCCTTGTAATCCAGCGTCCGGTCCAGCGGCTGTGCGGTCAGAACCGCAACCAGCTCTCCGTGGTCGAAATACTCCTGAGTGCTCAACGCATATCCTTGGGCTCGGGGGTTCCAGCATGGGTCTCTTTGAGGTAAAGCCATCCGCGACCAAGGCCAACCCATCAAAGGACTGCCCGCATGAAATTCTTCGTAGACACAGCCGAAATCGACGCCATTGCCGAACTGAACGATCTGGGCATGGTGGACGGCGTGACCACCAACCCCTCGCTGATCCTGAAATCAGGTCGTGACATTCTGGAAGTGACCAAGGAAATCTGTGATCTGGTGGACGGACCGGTTTCAGCCGAAGTTGTCGCAACCGAAGCTGACGACATGATCGCCGAGGGCCGCAAGCTGGCCAAGATCGCTCCGAATATCGCCGTGAAAGTTCCGCTGACATGGGCCGGTCTGAAAACCTGCAAGACGCTCAGCGACGAAGGCCAGATGGTCAACGTCACACTCTGCTTCTCGACCAACCAGGCGCTTTTGGCCGCAAAGGCGGGCGCAACCTTCATCTCGCCCTTCATCGGTCGCCTGGATGACATCAACCTTGATGGCATGGATCTGATCGCCGACATCCGTCAGGTCTATGACAATTACGGTTTTGAAACCGAAATTCTGGCCGCTTCAATCCGCACCGTGAACCACGTGACCGACAGCGCCCGTATCGGTGCTGACGTGATCACCGCACCGCCTGCCGTGATCAAGAAACTGGCCGATCACCCATTGACGGACAAAGGTCTGGAAACCTTCCTGGCCGACTGGGCCAAGACAGGTCAGAAAATCCTCTGACCCTTTGCGCGACCGCGCGGCGCCGTCAGGTGCCGCGCCCGGCCCAACTGCCAAGCCTTGATCTTTGATCAAGGTTTCGCAGGCGGGAGCCGTAGGTCACAGTGGGAATGAAATGCACCGCCAATGCATTTTTTCCAAGGAAACCGCCATAACTCATGTTATAAGCCCCTCAACAAAAAAAGACCGAGCGGGACATGAGCAGTAACACCAAACTCCAGGACAACTTGCGCGCCGCGATTCTGGCCAAACCAGACGCCGTGCTGGACGACAAGGACCTGATGCAGGCACTTGTAACGGCCAACGAACAGGCGCGCGGGGACAACGTCATCGACCTGCGCGGCATCGCCATGCAACGGCTCGAGGAACGGCTGGACAGGCTGGAAGACACCCACCGGTCCGTCATCGCCGCAGCATATGAAAACCTTGCAGGCACAAATCAGGTGCATCGGGCCGTTATCCGCATGCTGGAACCGGCCGAGTTCGAAGATTTCCTGCGCACGCTCGGCTCGGATGTGGTCGAAATCCTGCGCGTTGATCGCATCAAGCTGATTCTGGAATCCACAGCCACGCAGGAAGACCCCGCCATCGACACTCTGGGCGGAGTTCTATCCGTGGTCGAACCCGGCTTCGTGGACAATTACCTGACCTTCGACCGCGGCGGCCCCGCCCGCGACGTGGTTCTGCGCGAGATCCTCCACCCGACGCACAGGATTTTTGGACCCAACGCAGATCACCTGCGGTCCGAAGCTTGCCTGCGGTTGGATCTGGGTGAGGGCCGGTTGCCGGGCATGATCGTGATGAGCGCAAGGGACCGCAATCATTTCTCGCCACAGTTGGGCACTGATCTTTTGTCGTTTTTTGCTGGCGTCTTCGAACGCTCGATGCGCCACTGGTTGTCGTGAGCCTAATCTCACCCGCCTGCCGCGACGCGTTACAGTACTGGCTGGACAGCCTGAGCGCGCTAGCGGGGCGATCGGAAAACACCCAGGCCGCCTATCGTAGTGATATTACCGACTTCCTGTCTTTCATGACACTACACCACAGTGGACAGCAGGGATTGGCAGCGCTGGCCCGGATCACCGTGGCCGACATGCGCGCGTGGATGGCCGATCAGCGCAGCGCAGGTGTTGGCGCGCGATCCCTGGCGCGCAAGCTGTCGGCGGTCAAAAGCTTTTATCGATGGCTGGCTGAACGCGAAGGGTTCGAACCCACTGCCGTCCTGTCCACACGCGCGCCAAAGTTTACCCAAAAACTCCCCCGCCCGTTGGCCGAAGACGCGGCCCGCGCGATGATCGACACGGTCGAACTTCAGTCGTCAAACGACTGGATCTCGGCGCGGGACGTTGCTGTCGTTACATTGCTCTATGGCTGCGGTTTGCGCATATCTGAGGCGCTGTCCCTGACAGGAAGCGACGCGCCTTTGCCGGGCAGCTTGCGTATTGTCGGAAAGGGCGGAAAGGAACGCATCGTTCCGGTGATCCCGGCCGCCAGCACCGCCGTTGACCGTTACCTGCAGCTTTGTCCGCATCCACAATCCCAGAAAAAGGCTTTGTTCCGCGGGGTGCGTGGTGGTGCGCTCAATCCGCGCGCAATTCAGGGCGTGATGGCCAAGGCGCGCATGCAGCTTGGCCTGCCAGCAACCGCCACACCGCACGCTTTAAGGCACAGTTTTGCCACCCATCTGTTGTCCGCTGGGGGTGATCTGCGCGCCATTCAGGAATTGTTGGGACATGCCTCGCTTTCCACCACGCAGGCCTATACGGCCGTAGATACGGCCCGACTGATGGAAGTCTACAACCGCGCCCACCCCAAGGCCTGATCCCGGAGCCTTACGACGAAGTCTGGGTTATTACTTGTGCCCGGCTTTTAGTTTGCATCTGCAGCGCACATCGTCCAAGAGACACAAATGACAATAAAACTCAAAGCCCTTTCCGTACATCTGTTCACCGCGACCGGTGCCGTCTTTGCAATGTTAGCCATGCTGGCCGCGGTCGAGGAAAAGTGGAGCCTTATGTATCTGTGGCTAGTGATCTCGTTCATCGTGGACGGAATCGACGGCCCGCTTGCGCGCCACTACCATGTCAAAAAGAACGCACCGGAATTTGACGGTGTTCTTCTGGACCTGATCATCGACTATCTGACCTACGTGTTCATCCCTGCCTTTGCGCTGTTCAAATCAGGGCTGATGGACGGTTGGACCGGCTGGTTTGCGATCATCGTGATCACCTTTGCCAGCGCCATGTATTTCGCGGACACGCGGATGAAGACCAAGGACAACTCGTTCTCTGGGTTTCCGGGTTGCTGGAACATGTTCGTCATCGTGATCTTCGCGCTGGAGCCCAATTTCTGGGTGATCCTGCTGCTGGTTTCACTGTTGTCGCTGGCGATGTTCCTACCGTTGAAGTTCATTCACCCGGTGCGGACGGAACGCTGGCGTAATGTATCACTGCCGATCGCGTTCGCCTGGACATTTTTCGCCGGTTGGGCAGCTTGGGTCGACTTCCACCCCGAAAGCTGGGCGCATTGGGGGTTGGTAATTACAAGCCTCTACCTGGTTTCAGCTGGCATTGCGCAGCAACTTGTCCCGCTGCGCAACAACTGAACGTTACAGGATTTCCTCAACCTCGAACTCGGTGCCGTTATGGGTGAACACGTCACCCTCTTGCAGACCGGTCATTGTCAGGTAGATCGGGCTTTGGGTTGAGATGCCCATATAGGTCTTACCGTCGACCTCAAAGCGGGTCGTTGAGACACAGACCACGAAACGGCGGTTGTTGAACTTGACAACAGCGCCCGGCTGAACCCGGTCCGTCAGGCTGAAATCCGTGTTCTCGATCACATCAATCTTGGCGTGGTGCGCATGAACGGGTGCATCAAACGCCGCCGCCAGATCCGCATTCTCGCGTGAGGCGGCGATGTCATCCTTGTCATGCCCTTCGCGGTCGTCCAGCTGCGAGTCCTTGAGAAATGCGTCGTAATGCGCCTGCGCAGTTGCCAGTTCCTGTTCTTCCAGCGACATCAGGCGGTCTATGATGGCCTTTTTGCGAGCGGCCGGGTCTGTATGGGCGGTCATGCAATACGGTCCTTCAAATTCAGTAACTGATATAGGTTGGGCCGCGAACTCTGGGATTGCAACTGATTTTCGCGCCTCAGATCAGCAGGCCCGCCGCGCGTTCATGACGCAGCAAGGCCACTTTGGTTTCGACACCACCATCGCCCGAGAACCCGCCCAGACCGTTGGCAGACAGCACCCGATGGCAAGGTATAATCACCGGTATGGGGTTCGCACCGCAGGCCTGCCCCACCGGTTGGGGTGGCTGCCCAAGCTCTTTCGCGATGTCCCCGTACGTTCGGGTCTCGCCCAGCGGAATGGCATACATCAGGTCGCAGACATTGCGCTGAAAGTCTGACCCGGCAACACGATACGGCAGATCGAACCGCTCGAGACGCCCCTCGTTATATGCGGTTAACTGTGCGGCGGCTTCCTGCAACAGGGGTGTGTCCGGCCCGTCGTCCTGCCCATCCCACACAAGGCGTGTGATGGCGCCATCTGTTTCTTCAATGCCAAGGCGGCCAAACTGCGTATCAACGGAAATCATCGGCATGAATACAGCGTTTCAGATCGCCGGGGCCAGCGCAAGCGCGGAAAGAAAAACCCCCGGCGAGTTACGCCGGGGGTTCGATTGTTTAGCCCAGCGCTTCGTCGCAGCGCCCACACACACCCGCGTGGGAATGCCGACCGACGTCCGGCAGGATTTTCCAGCATCGTTGGCATTTCTGGCCATCTGCTTTTTCGAAGACAACACCTACCCCTTCGATTTCGGGCACGCGGAATGCCTCGGCAGGGGCTGGGTCGCCCGAAACGGTCAGGCCAGACGTGATGCACATGTCGTCCACGTCAAAGGTTGCCAGCAGGTCGCGGGTGTCACTGTCTTCGACATGCACGATCGGCGCGGCCTCAAGGCTGGAACCGATGACCTTGTCCTGACGCTGGATTTCCAACGCAGCGGTCACGGCACGACGCACGCGACGGATTTTGGACATACCGGCCTCTAGTTCAGCGTTGCGCCAATCGGCGGGTGTATCCGGGAAATCCACCAGATGGATCGAGCTGTCATCGCCGGGGAAACGCTCCAACCAAACCTCTTCCATGGTGAAGACCAAAACAGGAGCCAGCCATGTGGTCAGTCGGTGGAACAGGATATCCAGCACGGTGCGCGCAGAACGGCGACGCAGGTTGTCGCCGTCGCAGTACAGTGCATCCTTGCGGACGTCGAAGTAGAACGACGACAGATCGACCGTGGCAAAGGTGAACACGGCACTGAACACGCCCTGGAAGTCGAATGAGGCATAGCCCTTGCGCACCTGCTCATCCAGATCGGCCAGACGGCTGAGAACCCAGCGTTCCAGACGCGGCATATCTTCAGGCGCGACGCGATCCGCTTCGGTGAAGTCGGCCAGCGAGCCCAGCATGAACCGCATGGTGTTGCGCAGGCGGCGATAGCTGTCGGCGGTGCCTTTCAGAATCTCTGGCCCGATCCGCTGGTCGGCGGTGTAATCGGTCTGAGCCACCCACAGGCGCAGGATATCGGCACCATATTGCTCGATCACCTTTTCCGGCACGATGGTATTGCCCAGAGATTTGGACATCTTGTTGCCCTTGGCATCCAGTGTGAAGCCGTGGGTAACAACATTGCGATAGGGTGCACGACCCTTGGTGCCGCAAGCCTGCAGCATCGACGAATGGAACCATCCGCGGTGCTGGTCGGTGCCTTCCATATACACATCGGCGATGCCGTCCTCGGTCCCGTCTTCCCGGTCGCGCAGAACGAAAGCATGGGTCGAGCCCGAGTCGAACCACACATCCAACACGTCGAATACCTGCTCGTAATCATCCGGGTTGGCGAAACCGTCAAGGATCTTCTCTTTAAAGCCGTCCGTGTACCACACATCCGCGCCGTCTTTCTCGAACGCCGCCTTGATGCGGGCGTTGAGCTCTTCATTACGCAGCAGGTAATCCGCATCGGTTGGCAGAGCGCCCTTCTTGGTAAAGCACGTCAGCGGTACGCCCCAAGCGCGCTGGCGGGACAGAACCCAATCCGGGCGCGCTTCGATCATCGAATACAGGCGGTTGCGGCCGGTCTGCGGCGTCCACTTCACCAGCTCGTCGATTGAGCGCAGCGCGCGTTCGCGGATGGTATCGCCCATCTCACCCATGCCATCGTCCAGCTTGCGGTCAACGGATGCAAACCATTGCGGCGTGTTGCGATAGATGATCGGAGCCTTTGAGCGCCACGAGTGCGGATAGCTGTGCTTGATCTTGCCACGGGCCAGCAGCCCGCCGACCTCGACCAGTTTGTCGATGACGGCTTTGTTCGCGTCACCCTCGCCACCCTTGCGGGACAGGATGTACTTGCCACCGAAGAACGGCAGATCAGCGCGGAACGAGCCATCGTCCATCACGTTATAGGTGATGACCTGCTCGAGCATGCCGAGGTCGCGGTAGAGTTCGAATTCCTCCATACCATGCGAGGGTGCACAGTGGACGAAGCCGGTTCCTTCGGTGTCGGTTACAAACCCAGCCGCGCGGAAGTCGCGGATGTCGTCCCATTCGCCATTGCCACCTTCGGCACCGGCCAGCGGGTGGGTCAACTGGACGCCTGCCAACTCATCGGTGGTTACGTCACGCACGCGAGTCCACTGATCGTCGTTCAGGCGCGCGCGGCCCAGCACGTCAGCGGCCAGATTGTCGGCCAGCAGAAACTTGTCTCCGGCACTGGCCCAGCATTCGTCGGGTGCGCCGGTGACTTCGTACAGGCCGTAGGAGATATCCTTGCCAAACACGACCGCCTTGTTCGACGGCATGGTCCATGGCGTCGTGGTCCAGATCACGACAAAAGCGTCATCAAGATCGCCCGCATTTACGACTTTGAATTTCACCCAGATGGTGAAGCTTTCCTTGTCGTGGTACTCGACCTCGGCCTCGGCCAGCGCTGTTTTCTCAATGGGCGACCACATCACGGGTTTTGAGCCCTGATACAGCGTGCCGTTCATCAGGAACTTCATGAACTCGTCGGCAATCACAGCCTCGGCGTGATAGTCCATCGTGATGTA
Source organism: Ruegeria sp. CDSC068 (assembly GCF_059610545.1). Lineage (NCBI taxonomy): Bacteria > Pseudomonadati > Pseudomonadota > Alphaproteobacteria > Rhodobacterales > Roseobacteraceae > Ruegeria > Ruegeria sp. CDSC068. Next base: position 123,127 of record NZ_JBXWNV010000011.1, on the reverse strand, counting down.
GGGATCGGGCCAGTTGCCGGTGATACCAAGGCGCTTGAATTCTTCGCGCTGGACGTCGATCCAGCCTTCGGCGAACTTGCGACATTCCTGACGGAAATCGACGATGTTCACTTCGTCCTTGTTCTTGCCCTTCTTGCGATATTGTTCTTCGATCTTCCATTCGATCGGCAGGCCGTGGCAGTCCCATCCCGGCACATAACGCGCGTCATGACCCATCATCTGATGGCTGCGTACAATCATGTCCTTGATGGTCTTGTTCAGCGCGTGGCCGATATGCAGGTGACCGTTGGCGTAGGGGGGGCCGTCATGCAGGGTAAAGGGCGTGCGGCCTTCTTTTTCGCGCAGGCGATCATACACGCCGATCTCTTCCCAGCGATCCAGCCATGCGGGTTCGCGCTTGGGCAGACCAGCGCGCATGGGGAAATCGGTTTTTGGCAGGTTCAGCGTGTCTTTGTAGTCAGGTGTTTGGGTCGTATCGGCGCACATTTGGGGCGTCCTCAGGATGATCTTGTCGTGTGTGGATCGAAGCGGTCAGTGCGAATTCTCAAGCACCTTTGCCCGGCGTCTCGCGATATCAGAGCGCCGGGGATATAATTCGAATAATGATGGCCATCCGGTCATACATGCCGGGCTTATAGGACGCCCGCGCCTAATGGTCCAGAGGTTCCGCCCCATGCGGCGAATGGCGCAGCATGGCCCACCGGTTCAGCCACGCCAAACCGGCCAGCGCGAGGCCCAGCGCCAGCAGTGAGAACACCCGGATAAGGCCACCCAAACCAGCGATATCGACCAGGAACACCTTGGCCACGGCAAGCCCAATGACGACCAACCCGGCTTTGCGCATCATGTCCGACCGACGGGCGAGTGACTGATAAAACAGCCCCGCACCGATCAGCAGTAGGGCCATGGTGTAAGAATAAAGTTCAGGTTGGGTCACGCCGTTGCCTTCATACATACCGCTGCCCCCCTGCCAGACATGGCGAATAGCCAGGCCCAGCCAGATCGCACCTAATGCCGCCGCCAGACCGAAGCACCCCTGCTTCCATCGCGGATGCAGTGCTGGAAGCCAAGCAGCCGACAGGGCCAAAACAATGGCGGGCAACAGGTAAGCCACGGCGAGAGTATTCAATATTGGCACCCCAAGAACCGGATCAGCTTGGGCATTCAGCAATGGGTTCGCCTCAGTCAGCGCCTGCGCCAAGCGAACAACACCATGTGCCGCAAAGAACAACGCCAGCCCGTAGCGCGCATAATTCAGTTTTCCGCCCAGTTCGAACCGCCGCACCTGCGCGCAGGCCAGCAGCAGCCAGATCAAGGACAAAAGCCCCAGCCCCCAGTGGCTGTCATGGGCACCGCCGTTGCCAAACCCTTCGAGCCAGCGCAGCAACAGCAAGGACAGCAAGATACCAGCGGTCGCCCAGGCGGCGCTTTCCAGAAGCAGCGCGATGACCGGACGGTTCAATGGGCGCAGGATGGCCCAGGCCGCCAGAAATCCAACAGCAGCTGTGGCATAGACAAGCGCCATTTCTGCGACCGGTGCCGAGTTTGCCCAATCCAGACCGGGATTCAGTACAAGCCGGAGCGTGACAGTGAAGACGCCAGCCCAGATGAACCAACCCATAGGTGGAAGATCAAAGCGCCGATCCAGCACCGCCGCGGCCACGATCACGGCCACAAAAGCAATTGTCAGGGCAGCCGAACTTAGGACAATCACGCAGGCAAAGGTCAGGCAAGACAAAGCCGACAAGGTCACCAAAGCCGCCCGCAGCCGGTTTTCGCCGTCGACGCGCGCGAAACGCCCGGCCAGAACAACCATCATCACCGCCAATGCAACCGCATGCAGCGCCCACGGATAGGCTCCGATAACTTCATCGGGATGCCATCCAAGCTCCAGCGCGATTGCCAACAACGGTGCAAATACTGCGGCACCGCCCGCCCATACAGCCCGGTACTCGGTTGCGCGAAACGATCGCCAAGCTGAAAGGCCTGAGATCAATGCACCCAGTGCCACCAACAGGGTAACCGCCCACGGGAAATCCGCCTCGGCGGTTTCGGTATAGGTCTCAGCGAAGCGGCGCGCGACAGAGCCGTTGTCCCACCCTTGGATCAGTACGAACCAAGTTAGACCAGCGGCTGGCAGTATGGTCAGGTCTTGCAGGGCCCGCGCCTGGCTTGCCCAGGTCATTAGTCCCAGCGTCAGGCCCGCCAACAGCATGACACCCAGCCAGAATTCTGCCGCCGAGTCCGGCCAGTGTATCGCCAGGATTACTGCGCTGACGATCACCGCGCCAAAGGCAAGGCGAGTCGGAAACTCCGGCCACTGAAGGCCTTTTTGAATGGCAATGATCTCACTGATCATACGCCCCTCGTGATCTGGCCAGATCCGCCGCACGGGGATCGCGATCGCGATAACCGCCAATGCGGTTACGCCGACGAGATAACCCGGCTCGGTCGCCGGTGCCGAAAGCACCAAAAGCAGGCACGCGGTATAAGCCCCGACTAGCGTCAGAACGGATATCCACCCCCAGCGCCGCACAGTGTCGATCCCCAACCCAAGGACGGCGATCACAAAGAAATAGCCGTACAACCAGCCGGGGTCGGTCGAGGTCCCGCCCACCACGAAGGGTGACGCAAACGCACCAATCAAACCGACGGCCGCCAGCAAGGGGCCGTGGAACCAGCCCAAAACAAGCCCCACAAGCGCAACAGCAATCATGGCAATCAAGGCCGCTTCGGGACCAAGCAGATCGTACAACTGCCTTGCAGCCAGCAAGCCACCGAACAGCGTCACCAGCCCGGCCCCAGAAAAGACCGATGGCAGGTAAGCTGTGGCTGAAGACTCGTCATCGCCATACTTCCGGCGGATCACCTCACCCGCGCCGATCAGCGTCGCGCCGAACATCAGGGCCGCAATGACGCGCATCGTTGGCGACAACAACCCGCTTTCGACCCCGTATTGGACCAGAAAAACACCAGCCAGCGCCAAAGACAGGGCGGATACCGCATAGAACCAGTTCTCGCGTAGCCAAGCGCTCAGTGCGGCGATTCGATCGTCCTTCATCGTTTCGGGAAGGGGTATCTTTTGTGGCTCAGGTGCTGAGGTGCCTTCTTTCGTTTCGACCTCGAGTGGTTCTGTTTTGATTGCCGGCCACGGAGAGCTCTTTTTATCCCTCGCTTGCATCGATTCAGGTACTATTTCTGGCGCAGGCAGGTCGCCACCATGTGTGCGGATCTGCTGTTCAAGCTGCTCCACCCGGCGGCGCAGTCGAACCTGGGATACCAACAGAACAAGGATGGCCACCGGGACGGCCAGAACGATCAATCCAACGAGTACGAGCAGCGATTCCAACAGAGGCCTCCGGGCAAATGTGCCGTCAACCTAGCCGGGTGTCGATTTGCGCAACAGTCCGAAAAACCGTGTTTTTGCGGGCTACGCAGTTCAGAACGCCTTATCCCCAGCCAAGGGACAGTCTGGCCATCATCAACCAGATAATGGCCAACACAGCGGCAATCGAACCAGATGCGAAACAGGCGTCGACAAGTTTTACCGTCGCCGGATCAGATCAGGGTCCATCATCGGCTTTACAAAATTAACCATCTACACCGCGCGCCCAGCGACACTTCTGGTCACTAGGGATGGAACAACGAGCCAACAAAATACGCCATCAGTGCGGCCGCGCCGCCGATCGCAAAAGTCTCTAGACCCGACCGCCACCACGGAGCCAGTGACCACCTGCTTTTCAAAGCTCCTATGATAAAGAAGACCGCCATGGTCATGATAACCGAGAGCTGAAAGGCCCGATCAAACGACAGCAGAAACGGCAGCAGCGGGACCATGCCGGCCACAAGAAACGCTAAAAACGTTGCCATCGCGGCTTTGAACGGGTTCGGATCAACGCTGCCCAATCCGTATTCACCCTCGATCATCAGATTGATCCAATTCTCGCGGTTGGCTGTGATGGCGTCCGTGGCCTCATCCAGCACGCGCCCCGACAGGCCCTTTTGCGACAAGATCGCATGCACTTCATCCCGCTCGCCTTCCGGGTATAGTCTGATGTGACGTTCTTCGATGGACCGGATGCGGCGGATATTGTCCAGCTCGGCCTTGGTGCCCGAGTAATTACCCGCCGCCATGGAAAACCCGTCCGCCAATACATTGGCCAGTCCCAGCGCAACGATAATAAAGGGTGACAGGCCCGCCCCGGCTACACCCGCCACAATGGCAAAGGTGGTTACGGACCCATCGATCCCACCATAGACCACATCCCGCAAAACACCGCGCCCCGGTGGCGCGTTGATGCGTTCTGCAATCTCTTGCTGGCTGTGTCCGTGATCGGTCATGGCTGGCTCTGACACTGTTATGCACGACAGCCAACCACTGTACCTTGCGTCAGGTCAAGTTTTGGAAAACAAGCCAGCCAGAGCACGTTTGATGATGCCGCGGGTCGATGGCTTGTGCCGATCCGAGAAGGGCAGCGGACGGCAGACCTCCATCGCGGCGACCCCGACCCGCGCACTTAGCGCGCCGTTGACAAGCCCCTCGCCAAACCGGCGCGACAGCTTGCTAAGGATAGATCCCCCAAGCACAGGTTCCAGCAGGTCGTCCCCGACGGCCACGGCCCCGGTGGCCACAAGGTGCACGAACACGGCCCGCGTCAGTCGCCAACTGCCCAAAAATCCTGCGCGCCCGCCATAGATTTCAGCGATGCGCCGGATCATCCGCAACGAAGCGGCCAGCGCTGTTGCAACATCCGCAAGCGCCAAAGGCACCAACGCCGTCACCGTTGCAACCTGACGCGCGGCAGCCTCGACTTCGCGACTGGCAGCGACATCCAGCGGGGCCAGCAGCTCGTCCTCGGCCAGGGTCAGCAGACCAGACGCGTCAAATTGTTCGTCGATCCGTTCGGACAGCCGATCGCGCCCCCAACGGGTTTCTTCGCGCCCTTTGTAGAACGAGATCAATCGGTTCGTGACTGCGCGTGCCTGCGCCAGATCATCTTCGGCCAAGGCAGTATCTGCCGCACGCCGCATCCCGTCCACACGGGACAACCGCCCGATTGCGGCCAGCTCGCGCACAGCGATGATCAACGCGACCAGCACCAGTGCTGCAAACAAACCCGTAATCACCCATCCAATGATCGGCGCGCGGAGAATCAGGGAATTCACAAAGTCCCAAGCCGCCACTGAAACAACCGCCCCAAGCGCGGCAAGCGCCAAACCCCAGAACCACCGCGACAGGGTCGAAGGTTTGCGCGCCGCCAAACGCGCTGCACCTTGCATCGCCTGACCCTGAGGCTGTGCGAAATCCGGGACCGGAGGTGCTTGCGAAACATCAGCCGCGGGTTCATCACCCTCCAGATCAATCAGAACCGGCCCCTTAGTCATTGGCTGCTCCTTCACTGTTCCAGACATACTTTATGTCGGGAAGGTTCTCGTCATTGTCAGCGCCGTTGCTGCGCGCAACCTCAGCAAAGCCGTTGCGCTCATAGAACCGACGCGCTGGATGGTTGGCCTGAAATGCAAACAATGACAATTCGGATCGGCACGATTTGGCATGTTCAAGCAATTGCTGACCGATCCCCCGCCCCCGAACCCCAGGTTCCAGGTACAGTGAGTGGATTTCGGCACCGTTGAGCGCCAAAAACCCGATCACACCGTCACCGGTTTCGGCCACTGTCACCCAATCCAATTCAATCATACGGCCACAAAACGCGATGGTTTCCGCCTGCGAGTGCAGTTCCGGCATCCAATCGTTTTCACGGGCGAAGCCATGCAAAATCTCTCCGGTGGCACCGGCATCTGTGCTGCGGGCGGGGCGAAGAATGACATTCACAGCCGGTCTCCGATCAGGAACTGGGCTGCGCGGTCCAGCCGTATGTGTGGCGGGCCATCCCCGGGCCGCAGTGTCAGGTGTGCCGGCGCGAATGCCATGAACTCATAATCCTCACCCAGCCATCCTTCGGACCCGTTGCGCGCCGGGCCAAGCAAATTCGTCGGATCTTCGGGCAGATCACCGGGATAGAAAGCGGCCTGCTTGCCGCTGTCCAGCAAGGTACCACGCACGCAGGGCAGCTCGGCCCCGTTATGGGTGCGGATTTCCTCGGTCGTTGCCCTTAACGAGGCCAGCGACAGCGCCGCCGTCTCGGCCCCGGCGAAGCTGGCACGATCGCGCGCCTCGCGGGTCAGGGCCTCCATTATATTGGTCAGGCGGTGGTGTTGAAGATGGTGCAAATGGTCTGCCTTGGTGGCCGCAAACAGGATGCGCTCGACCCGTTTGCCGAGCAACAACTGGCTAAGCCACGCATTTCGTCCGGGCCGAAACGCCGACAGGATATCGGCCATCGCGCGACGCATATCCTCGACCGCCTGTGGCCCGTTATGGATCGCGCCCAGCGCGTCCACCAAAACCACCTGACGGTCGATCCGGGAAAAATGATCGCGGAAAAACGGTTTCACGACCTGAGATTTATAGGCCTCGTACCGCCGGGCCATCTCGCGGTGCAGACTGCGTCGCGGGCCGTGACCCTCGACCGGCAAGGGTGCAAATGTCAGCACCGGCGAGCCTGCCAGATCGCCCGGCAGCAAGAACCGCCCTGGCGTGCAGTCGTAAAACCCGGCATCGCGGGCTGCGTTCAGATAAGAGGCGAATTTTTTGGCCAGTGATTGGGCCTTTGGTTCGTCGTGGCTGTCAGAAGGGTCAACCGCCTTTGCCTGCGCCAGAAAGGTCGTCGCCTCATTGCGATTGGCGATGCGCTCCAGTGTTTCCTGCGACCAGACCTCATAGGTTTTGTCCAGCAACGCAAGATCCAGCAGCCATTCGCCGGGGTAATCCACGATATCCAGATGGATAGTGCGTGGTCCCTGCAACCCTGACAAAAGCCCCGCGGGACGGGCTTTGAACGATAAACGCAGTTCTGACACTGCGCGCGTACTTTCGGGCCAGTGCGGCTGAGGCCCGGTCAGCGCCGCCAGGTGATTTTCGTAGTCGAACCGGGGCACGGTGTCGTCTGGTTGCGGCTGCAGGTAAGCCGCGTTGATCCGCCCTTCTTGCTGCGCCACGAGGCCCGGCATCCGCCCCCGGTCCAGCAAGTTCGCGACCAGAGACGTGATGAATACTGTCTTTCCTGAACGCGCCAGCCCGGTGACACCCAGTCGGATCACCGGCTCAAACAATGCCTCAGACACGCGGTCACCCACGGATTCGACGCCGCGCGTCAGACTGTCTGCCAGAGATGAGATGACCAAACCGTCGCCCCGCTTTTTTCGTTTTTCCCAAGATAGGTAGCGGCTGTCGGACATACCAGCGCTTTCCCACTCTTGCCCGTTGCGGCACGGCGCGTTACCAGCAGCCCATGCCTAGATACGCGCTGAAAGTCGAATACCAGGGGAAACCGTTTGCCGGATGGCAGCGGCAAAAGGAATTGCTGTCTGTTCAAGGGGCAATCGAACAGGCCTTGTCGTGTATTCAACCCGGCGATCACACCATTGCCGCGGCCGGGCGTACAGACGCGGGCGTGCACGCGCTGGGGCAGGTTGCGCATTGTGATCTGACAAAGGACTGGGACCCGTTCCGCCTGTCTGAGGCGCTGAACTATCACCTTAAACCGCAGCCTGTTGCCATCGTTAAGGCAGCACGGGTAGACGATGACTGGCATGCGCGGTTTTCAGCACTCGAACGGCAATACCTGTTCCGCATCCTGATGCGCCGCGCACCTGCTACGCATGACGCTGGGCAGGTCTGGCGGATCAACCATCAACTGGACGTAGACGCGATGCAGGCGGGCGCGGATATGCTGATCGGGCGGCATGATTTTACCACGTTCCGGTCTTCGATTTGTCAGGCTGCAAGCCCGGTCAAAACCCTGGATGAGCTGCGGGTCGAACAGGTTGAAGGCTTTTCCGGACCAGAGGTTCATTTTCACGTTCGCGCCCGGTCTTTCCTGCACAATCAAGTGCGCAGCTTTGTTGGAACGCTTGAACGTGTTGGTGCCGGGACATGGTCGCCTGAAGATGTACGGGATGCGTTGGAGGCCACCGACCGCGCCGCCTGCGGGCCGGTGTGTCCGCCGCAAGGGCTGTATCTGGCGCGGGTCGGGTACCCGGAGCCCGTGTTCGATTAAATCGAGCGCAACAGCAGACCGCTTGCAATCACGGCGATCAGCAGCCCCGCGACCAGTTCAATCGTCGGAGCCAGAACCGAGGCAAATCGCGTCGCCGAGGCTGAGGCAAGCAGTCCTCCGCGCAAACCAAATGAGGTCCAACCGACAAGCGTTGTGACAGTCGCCGTGCCCAAAGCCATGGCGAAAGCACCGGCAATGCCAACCATTGCGATGCCCATCTGCCAGGTCAGGATCAGCACAAACAGCGCTCCGGTACAGGGACGTGCGGCAATCCCAGCGATCAGTACCGCAGCTTCGCGCAAGCTGCCAACTTGGGCCACTTCGTCGGCGGTGGGACCGTGGCGATGCCCGCAATCTGCGCATACGCCATGGTCATGGTCGTGATGTTTGTGGTCCTCGTCGTGCGGGTGGTGATGGTCGTGCTTGTGCTCATGATGATGGGTTTTTTTGCTGCGATGACGTCGCGCGAAACTGCAAATGGATCGAAAGATCAGCCACAATCCAATCGCCGCGATAGCACCATAACTGATCGGAGCCATGACCCGTTCGGTGGTATCGACAAGGCTTGCCCGGGACATCTGGAACACCAGTACCCCGGCATAGACCAGAACAACCGCAGTGACTGCCTGCCCCAGGCTGGACAACAAGCTGATTGCAGACAAACGCAGGAACGCCACGTTGCGCCCCAATCCATAGCCGCCAATCAAAACCTTGCCGTGACCAGGGCCGATGGCGTGAAAAAAGCCGTAGGCAAAACAGACTGTCAGCAGTGTTGCAACGGCCTCGGGCTGTTCCGCGCGGGCTGCGCGTAGGGAACGCGCGATCTGATTTTGGAACTCGCGCTGCTCACCCGCAGCCCATGCGGCCAAGTGGTCAAAGCCACCGCTGCCCCAGAACCACAGCAGCAAACCAATGGAGATGGCGACAGGAATAATCAGGTACTTGGACATGAAAGGCGGATCTCGGACGCAAAGTTTTCCCCGACCAGCGGGATATCGTTTTCTTCAAGGTCGTAGTCGGCATCCAGGGTCTGCAGGAACGCCTGCATCTGCGCCAGTTGCCCGTCGATATCCGCGTCAATCCGGCTGATCTCACAAGAGGTGGGTCCGGATACCGATACAGGGCGGGTCACTTCATAAGCCGTGTAATAGGATTCATCGTATGCTTTGGCGACGACCTCGGTTGCCGGCACTCCACCGCCTTCCACCGCGCGCAGGTGGGTTGTCACGATACGGCCATCCTCGGTGGTCGCTTTGGCCTCCATCGGCCCTGACAAATCGACCGGCGCGCCATCGGCGAACACCACGATATCGCCATTATATCCTTCGACCCACTGGGCATCAAAGCCGGACAGAAACTTTTCTTCGCTCTCGGTCAGAATGCCATCAGAATCCTGATCCAGTTTCATGTCTTCCAACTGAAACAAAGAGAAAAGCTCATCATACGCCCAGGTTACCCTGACATGGGTCAACTGGCCGCTGTCGTCCACAATGAATTCCAGCCCGGTGTCGATAAAGACATGCGGGTGGGCCAATGCCGGAACCGGCAGGCAACAGGAGAAAAGGGTAATGAGCCATCGCATAGGCGAAAGATAGGGGCTTGGCCCGTGCCCGGCAACGTGTTTCGGCGGGCCTATGCAGGAACTGGCCAAACCAATCACTTCGGCGGGAACAAAACCAGTGTCTGCAACGCTGTTCCAACCGGGCCTTCGGTGTCGAACAGAACCGATTGCGACATCCCTATTCCTGACGGTTGCCAATGAGATACGGACTGCGAGGCCAACCAGTCCGATTTGGGTTCACGATGAATCTGCACCGTCAGGTCGGTGTTCATGAACCCCATCTCAGACGTCGGTGCATTCCACGAGATCCCGTTGCCACAATCCGCCAGCGGGCATAGCGCCTGAATCGGCGATTGCGCCTCGCCCTCCAACAGCTTCGGGGTGCGCATCCAGATCGTCTTTGGACCGGCTTTCTGGTTGCCACCCTTGGGGTAGAGAATGTCCGAATGGTTTGCGAACCCCGGCAAGTCGTGACGCGTTTCGCCAATCGGAAACGGGCCCGTCACCGCGTCCTCAAAGCCGGGTGTCGCAAGCGAGACGTTGGGAACCGCCCCCAAATCGCGACGCACCATATGCATCGTGGTGGCCGTAGCGCATAGTGTATCGTCCAGATCGTGCACAGTGACGCGGGTTGTGGCTAGCGTCTTGGTGTGTCGCGTCGTCTCCGCCGCCACACGCAGACCTGTCAGCGGCAGAGGGCGCAGCAAGTCCACGGTCAGCCGTGTCAGCATCTTTTCCGGCCCAACCTCTGTTTCAGCTGAACGAACGATCAGCCCCGCGACCGGGCCCGCATGACAATGATCCGCAGACCACGGCCCGCGTGCGGGATCATTGCCGACAAAAGCGCCGTCAGCCCGAACGTGGAAATAGGTCTGTTCCTTCAGATCCGGTTTCAACACCACCTAAAACCTCAGACTTTTTCCTGCGTGTGCTTTTTCAACTCGGCCCGCGCCACCTGACGGCGGTGTACCGCATCAGGCCCATCGGCCAACCGCAAAGTACGCACATGGGTCCAGGCCGTCGCCAGCGGCGTGTCCTGACTGACCCCCTGCCCGCCGAACATCTGAACGGCCTCATCGATGACTTTGAGTGCGACACGCGGGGCGACGACCTTGATCTGGCTGATCCAGGGTGCCGCTGCACGGGCATCGCCTTGATCCATGTACCAGGCAGCCTTCAGGCACAGCAAGCGCGCCATTTCAATCTCCATCCGGCATTCGGCAATGATATCGAAATTGGCCCCGAGTTGCGCCAGTTTCTTGCCGAAGGCTTCGCGCTGCAGCGACCGTTTGCACATCTGTTCCAGCGCCGATTCAGCCTGCCCAATTGCGCGCATACAATGGTGGATACGACCGGGCCCGAGACGGCCTTGCGCGATCTCGAACCCGCGGCCTTCGCCCAACAGGATGCTCTCAGCTGGCACCCGGACGTTGGTAAAGCGGATATGCATGTGGCCGTGCGGGGCATCATCGTGGCCGTAAACCTGCATTGGGCGCAGAACCTCGATCCCCGGCGCATCAGCAGGCACAACAATCATCGACTGCCGCTTGTGTTTGGGTTGCTCGTCGCCTGCCGTCTTGACCATGACGATATAGACCTTGCACCGTGGATCACCCGCCCCCGATGACCACCATTTTTCTCCGTTCAGAACAAAATCATCCCCATCTTGCAAACAGGACATCGACACGTTCGTGGCATCCGATGACGCCACATCCGGTTCCGTCATTAAATACGCGGACCGGATATCGCCGTTCAGCAGGGGTTTCAGCCACTGCTCTTTCATCTGGTCCGTGCCGTAGCGCTCGAACACTTCCATATTACCGGTATCGGGGGCCGAGCAGTTGAACACCTCGGCCCCAAGAGGCGTTTTGCCCATCTCTTCGGCGAAGTAAGCATACTCGACCGTGGTCAAACCGAAGCCCTTGTCGCTGTCGGTCAGCCAGAAGTTCCATAATCCGGCAGCCTTGGCCTTGGTTTTCAGCCCTTCCAGGATTTCAGCCTGACGTTCGGTGTATTGCCAGCGGTCGCCTTTATCGATTTCGGCCTGATATTCTTCTTCCAGCGGCATGATCTCATCCCGGATCATATCTGCCACACGTTGCAGCAGCGCGCGGTTTTCTTCGCGCAGACCGAATGACATGTTCATGAGCTTTCCTCCTCAGGCCCAAAGAGCGGGCTTTACCTTTGAACAGAGAATGACTTAGCTGCCGATAGAATGTCTAGCTGTGTGACGGAACGTCAACTCAATCAAAATGAAATTGCGAGGGTGATTCATGGCGCTACTGATCGAAACCGGTCTAACCGACTGGATAAGCGATGATGACATCGCCAAAACGATCCGAAACATAAACCCCGGTGCGGATGTGCGCACCCGGGAAACGATTGGAGATGCAAGCGAAATCACCATGGTCGCTGTTGTCGGCCTGAACAACGACCACCCCAAACGGCTGCCGAACCTGCAACTGGTCCAGAAACTGGGCGCGGGCGTTGAAACGATTGTTGGCAACCCGAGCCTGCCCGATCACGTCCGTATCGCACGACTCAAGCCCGATGCGCCGGCGCAAGGTATTGCCGAGTGGTTCGTCGCCTATGTCCTTCACCACCAACGGAATATGGCCTTTCACGAAGCCGCCCAGCGCAAGGCAGAATGGGTACCCAAAGCGCCGGTATTCACGCCGGACACCGTAGTGGGCGTTCTGGGTCTGGGCCATATCGGCGCCCGCAGCGCCAGAATGCTGCGCGCCATCGGTTTTCAGGTCATGGGATGGAGCCGATCCCCGAAAGAGATCGAGGGCGTGACCTGCCTGCATGGCGAGGATGCGCTGCCGAGGTTGCTAGGCCAATGCGACCACGTTTGCGCCATTCTGCCTTCCACGCCGCAAACACTCGGCTTGTTCGATGTGCAGATGCTGGCAGCCATGAAGCCCGGCAGTCAGCTGTTGAACGCAGGGCGTGGTGATCTGATTGACGAAAATGCGCTGATCGAAGCCTTGGACCGTGGAACGCCCGGCCACGCCGTTCTGGACGTAACCAGTACAGAACCCTTACCGTCAGACAGTCCGCTCTGGGCACACCCGGGCGTCACAATCACTCCGCATGTTTCTGGCTGGCACTTAGGTGAAGCATTGGCCGACGTTGCCGAGAATTTCCAACGGTTGTCCGCAGGGAAGCCCTTACTGCACGAAGTCGACCGCACACGCGGCTACTGAGTCGAAATCAGGGCGTCAGAACCCAGTTCCCGCCGGCGTCCCGGCAGTTGCGGGTTCTGACTTCGCGTGATTGTTCGGCCCCGGCGGGCACGATGAAATGCTGGAGATGCACGCAATTGTCCCGGACCTCGCGCACTCGGACAGTGCCTTTTGATCCGGTGTCGTCGTTCGACCAGTTGCGTTCGGTTCCGACCTGAGGCGTTCCATCTGCCAACATCGCATTGGTCGTGGCGTTGACGACACTGTAGTCCTCGGGGCTCAACCCCATTTCAGCGATGATTCTCGAAAGTGGCTTGGCCTGTGCCAGTGAAATCGCGCCGATCACAACGGCTGCTGCAAAAAAGGGTGAAATCCAGGCTTTCATGATCTTCTCGCCTTGCTGAAATAAGTTTGGTCACAAGACTATACCGCCGGGGAACGGGGGCCAAGCCCCTCTGGCCGACCTTCAAATAATACCGAACAAACCTATCGCGACTCGGGTGCTAGGACCGCCGCGCCAATCGCCTCATAGTGCCTCAAACACGAACCAGAGGCATGAAATGGCACAGCCCACCTATTACGCGCCCACAGGCGGACACCCCGGACAAGACCAACTGTTGACCGACCGCGCCATGTTTACCGACGCCTATGCGGTTATCCCTAAAGGCACCATGCGCGACATCGTAACCAGCAACCTGCCGTTCTGGGAAGGCACCCGGCTTTGGGTCCTGTCCCGCCCCCTCAGCGGATTTGCCGAGACGTTTTCGCAATACATCATGGAGGTCCAGCCCGGTGGCGGCAGCGACCACCCAGAAACAGACGCCAAGGCGCAGGGTGTTCTCTTTGTGGTCGAAGGCGAGGTGACCCTGACATTAGGTGGCACTATTCATGTTCTCGAAACCGGCGGATACGCCTATATCCCGCCCGGATCAGATTGGACCTTGCGCAACCGCGCCGAAAAAACCGCCCGATTCCACTGGGTTCGCAAAGCCTATGAAGCCGTTCCCGGCCTGCCCGCACCAGATCCGATCATCACCAACGAACGTGATGTATCGCCCGTCGAGATGCCCGGCACCGAGGGGCGCTGGTCCACAACTCGCTTCACAGATCCGCAAGATCTGCGTCATGACATGCATGTCAATATCGTCAATTTCGAACCCGGCGGCGTGATTCCCTTTGCCGAAACCCATGTCATGGAACACGGTTTGTACGTGCTGGAAGGCAAGGCGGTCTATCGGCTCAACCAGGATTGGGTCGAGGTAGAGGCCGGCGATTACATGTGGTTGCGCGCCTTCTGCCCGCAGGCCTGCTATGCGGGTGGGCCGGGGCGCTTTCGCTATCTGCTTTACAAGGATGTGAACCGGCACATGCCGTTGACACTGTCCAAACGCTAGGCTTTTAAACGCTTTATTTCGGTCAGGGGTTCACAGAAGCCTGTGAATCTGGTGAAATAACAGCAGTTTTTAGCACTGGAGATTGTTCAATGGTACTGCGTGTAACGATGCTGGCACTGGCAGCTGCAATTGGTTTGACGGCATTTGATGCAACACCTGTCGCCGCGAAGGAAGAAACAAAACAGGTTTCTGTCATGAGCCGTACCTGGGCGGTGACACAGGTCTCGGACGCTCCGGTCGTGTACCGTGCGACGCGCGACAACAACAACCTGAACCCCTTTGGCCCACCGCCGCGCTTGCGCACCATTCAGGCCATAGCCGCCTTTCAGCAAGCGACTGGGTGCAGACCGATCGTGGCCAGCATGTACCAGAACATTTCGGGTCAGTTCTTTTCGCAGGTCAGCTGCAACTGACCATAGGTCACAACGGGCATTGAGCTATTGGCAGCGCGCTGCCATAGCTTGCGCATGAAACTTGCAATCAACGGATTCGGCCGTATTGGCCGCACAATCCTGCGGCAGCTGCTGGCTTTGCCGCAGGATACAGATATTGAGCTGGTTCTGATCAACGACATCGCCCCGCTTGAGACCTGCGCCTACCTGTTCAAATATGACAGCACCTTTGGCCCCTTCGCCGGAGCAGTAGAACAGGGCGACGCGGCGATCGTCGTCGATGGGCGCAAAATCCCAATGACACACAGCCCCAATCTGGCACATGTCGATCTATCCGGTGTCGACGTTCTGATGGATTGCACTGGCGTTGCTCGTACCTCGGATGTGGCCAGTCAGGGCCTGACCGCCGGGGCTCGCAAGGTGCTGATCTCTGGCCCCTCGCCCGCGACCGAAATCACTATTGTTCTGGGCGCCAACGAAGATCAGTTGGGCAATGCTCGCATCGTGTCCAACGCGTCTTGCACAACCAACGGGCTTGCGCCCTTGGTCAAAGTGCTGGACCAGATTGGCGGGATTGCGTCAGCCCATATGACAACAATTCACTGCTATACGAACAGCCAGCCTATGGTGGACGCGCCACGCGGCGATTTGGCCCGTTCGCGCGCGGGCGCGCTGTCTATGGTGCCGACCACGTCAAGCGCCACTCATCTGATAGACGAAGTCATGCCGCATTTGGCCGGCCGCATCTCGGGCGCTGCTGTTCGGGTCCCGACAGCCAGTGTATCCGCCATTGATCTGGTGTTGACGCTGGATCGCGGAATGTCGCCTGGGTTGTTCGAAGCCGAACTGCGCGCGGCCGTCCAGACATCGCCTGTGCTGGGCTGGACCGATTCCCCTCTGGTCTCGTCAGACCTGCGTACACGCCCAGAGTCGCTGGTTATAGCGGGACCCGAAACACGCATGGTCGGCGAACATCAGGTCCGTGTTTTCGGCTGGTATGACAATGAATGGGGATTTTCGGCACGCATGTTGGATGTTGCCCGCCTTATGACAGATGGCTGAATTTGCGCGGGCGCAGCGGGCGGGCTTGCCCGCGCGCTGCTTGGCCAAACGGTTCACAAGCATCTTTGATGCGCATTGACCGGGCGGGATAGCCCTATCCGCCTATGATCTCAAACGAGGTGTCAAACCAAAACTCCTCCAGATTAGCCCCCCCACCAATCCGATCAATCACAGCGAATAAGCCGGGCCCGTGCAATGGGGTCAGCACCCCATGCCATGTGCCGCGAAAATAGTTCACACCCTGTCCGGGCTTGGTCACAAATGCCCGCGGATGTCCGGGCCGCCCGCCCTCATCCGGGGCCACGACAACCAGAAAGGGCTGGTGTGTCATCGGTATGAATGCCTGACTGCCCTCGGGGTGACGCTCAACCATATCCAGTTGATAGGGCAAGGATCGCGGATTGGCGTTGAAAAGGCTGATACCGGCGCGCCCGTCTGTGAAATCCAGTCGCGCCAGATCATGGTAGCGACCACATTGCCCCTGATTGATGATCTTGTCCGGATCACCGGTCACTTCGATGACATCACCAAACGGGGCAAATGCCTTGGCCGTCAATGGCGCAGTTCTGACTTGCGCGCTCATGAGGGTAAAACGTCCCGCAACCGGAATTCGGCGATTCGCTCGACCTGACGGCAAGCCTCGGCGAATTCGGTGTCCTTATCCTGATCGCTCCGCCGTTGAAACGCCTGAAGGATAGACGTTTTGTCGTGATCACGTACGGCGATGATAAACGGAAAGCCGAATTTCTCAGTGTATTTCTGGTTCAACTCGGTGAACGTCACACGCTCTTCATCTGTCAGGGCATCCAACCCGGCCGAAGCCTGCTCGGACGTGCTTTCCTGTGTCAACCGTTTGGCCTGCGCCAGCTTTCCGGCAAGATCCGGGTGCGCGGTCAGGACACCCATCCTTTCGTCCGCAGAGGCGGAACGGAACATGCGGGTCAGTGCATTGTGCAGCCCACCTGCCGTGTCATTGGCCGGTCCCAATTCCAGCTCATACGCCCGTTCGGCAATCCAGGCGGAATGCTCGAAGATGCCGCCATACGTCGCGACAAACGCGTCCCGATCCATCTGAGCAGGCTTCGGATGCGGCACCGCCGGATGGTGTTCCGCCCAGTGTTCGGCGATCTGCAACCGTGTCGCAAACCAGACATCGGAAAAGCCGCGCGCGTATTCCAGGAAACGTTTCAACGCCATCACCCGGCCAGGTCGTCCGATCAGGCGGCAGTGCAAGCCGATCGACAGCATCTTGGGCGCTCCGCCCTCGCCCTCGGCGTATAGCGCATCAAAGCTGTCTTTCAGGTAGGAATAGAACTGGTCACCCGCATTGAATCCCTGCGGCGTGGCAAAGCGCATATCGTTGCAATCCAACGTGTAGGGTACGATCAACTGATCCCGCCCACCCGCTTGCACCCAATAGGGCAAGTCGTCCGCATATGTATCGGCCACATAGGCAAATCCGCCCTCTTCTGCCACCAACTGAACAGTATTCTCGGAACAGCGCCCTGTGTACCAACCACGCGGGCGTTCTCCGACGACCTCGGTGTGAAGACGGATAGCCTCGGCAATTTGTGCGCGCTCTTCATCTGCGGGCATGTCTTTATGTTCGACCCATTTCAGACCATGGCTGGCAATCTCCCACCCCGCTGCCTTCATCGCAGCCACCTGATCCGGCGAGCGGGCCAGAGCAGTCGCGACACCGTAGACCGTGATCGGCAGATCCTGCATCAACCGGTGCAACCTCCAGAATCCGGCGCGCGCGCCGTACTCATAGATCGATTCCATGTTCCAATGGCGCTGGGCCGGCCATTGGGCGGCCCCCACGATTTCGGACAGAAACGCCTCGGACGCGGCATCGCCGTGCAGCACGCAATTTTCACCGCCCTCTTCGTAGTTCAGTACGATCTGAACGGCCAGCTTCGCGCCGCCCGGCCATTTGGCATCTGGCGGGTTGGCACCATATCCGATCATGTCACGAGGATAGCGAGAGGGCTGCATGGCATCTTCCATTCTTGATCTTTTGAATAGCCTTACCCCAGAAACACACCGATGATTATCAAATCAATCCGAACGCTGTTTCCGGTTCTTTCGGCATTTCCACTGTTTCAAACTTTGCGTCAGACTGTGACAAAGCAAAAGACAAATCAAAGGAGAGACCCGTGGCTGGCTATCTGACGACCCATGTTCTGGACACTGCACGCGGCTGCCCGGCTGAAGGATTGAAAATCGCACTCTATCGGGTGTCGGGGAACTCGCATCGCAAAATCGCCGAGATGGAGACCAATTCGGACGGGCGCACTGACAGCCCAATCTTGCCACAAGACTCTTTCAAAACTGGTACTTACGAGCTGGTATTCTTCGCAGGAGACTATCTGCGCGCATCGGGTCAGGCAGCTGATGACCCGCTGTTTCTGGATCAGGTGCCGCTCCGGTTTGGCATGTCTGATGCCGAGGCACATTACCATGTACCTCTGCTGCTGTCCCCTTACGGCTATTCGACCTACCGGGGCAGTTGAACCACGGGATGGGGTTACCGTTAAGCGGCAGCTCTATGTGTCAGCAGATTCCGACCCACGCACGACCTTGCCGATCCGCGCAATCATGAAATCCATGAACAAACGCGCCTTGGGGTCCTGATGGCGGCGATGTGTGTATAGGCAGGCCATTTGAACAGATACCGGCGGCGTTTCGACCGCTACGGGGACCAGACGCCCCGAACTGAGGTGTTCGGCCACTTCAAAAACCGGTTTCATCGCGATCCCCTGCCCCGACAGCGCCCAGTCAGTCAGCACGTCACCGTCGTCACATTCGAACCGGCCAGAGACTGCGAACCGCTGGGGACCGTCAGGCGTTTCCAATTGCCACTGAAACTCGGTCGCGCCGGGAAACCTCAGATTCAGGCATTCATGGCGCTGCGACACCAGGTCCGCGCCCGTTGCTGGCATGCCCCTGCGTTCAACATAGGCCGGAGCGGCACAAAGCACGCGCTGGCAGTCAGCGATCTTTCGAATACGCAGGGTACTGTCTTCAGGTTGGCCGATGAAAAAGGCTAGATCCAAACCTTCGGTCGTCAGATCAACGGATCTGTCGGTCAACCGCAGGCGCACGTCGATCTCGGGATATTCCGCAAGAAAATCGGGCACATGCGGTGCCAAAACCCTGCGCCCCACCCCTAGTGGAGCAGCCACAAACAACGATCCCCGCGGGGCCTCGGTCAGATGGACGACCTGCGCTTCGGCATCGTCCACCGCATCCAGAACGGCCACAGCACCGGGATAGAATGCCCGCCCCTGCTCTGTCGGGCTGAGGTTGCGCGTCGTTCTTTGAAACAGGCGCACGCCCAGATGATCTTCAAGCTGAGATATCCGCGCCGACGTCACCGCAGGCGAGATTCGCAGGTCTCGCCCAGCAGCGGACATGCTGCCAAGGTCATAAACCCTGACAAAGGTACGGATGTTGTCTAGATAGGACATCTTTTCGTTTTTTTTGATACAGTTTGACAATATCAGGGAATACCGAAGAAAGTGCCCTTTGCCTAGTGTGACGGCAACCAATCGGAGAGCTTTCTCATGTACGACTTCGCCGTGTTCTGGGACTGGATGGCTTTTGCCGTGCGCTGGCTGCACGTTATTACCGCCATTGCCTGGATCGGATCCTCATTTTATTTCATCGCACTGGACCTTGGTCTGAACCGCGACATCCCCGGCCCGGCGGATGGCGAGGAATGGCAAGTACATGGCGGCGGCTTTTACCACATTCAGAAATACCTAGTTGCGCCCGAACGGATGCCGGAACACCTGGTTTGGTTCAAATGGGAAAGCTACGCGACCTGGCTCAGCGGGGCCGGGTTGCTGATGATCGTGTACTGGGTGGGCGGAGAGCTTTATCTGATCGACGCACAAAAAGCCGATCTGGCGCTGTGGCAAGGCATTCTGATTTCGGCCGCCTCGCTGACTGTCGGTTGGCTGATCTATGATTTCCTATGCAAATCGGGTTTGGGTGAACGTCCTACCCTGCTGATGGTGCTGTTGTTTGTGCTGCTGGTTGTTATGGGATGGGGCTATAATCAGGTATTTACCGGTCGTGCGATGATGCTGCATCTGGGGGCATTCACGGCCACGATCATGACAGCCAACGTGTTTTTCATCATCATGCCGAACCAACGCATCGTGGTAGACGATCTGAAGAACGGCCGTACACCTGACCCAAAGTACGGCAAAATCGCCAAGCTGCGCTCGACGCATAACAACTACCTGACATTGCCGGTGGTGTTCCTTATGTTGTCGAACCACTACCCGCTGGCCTTTGCGACAGAATACAACTGGATCATCGCGGCTCTGGTCTTCCTGATGGGCGTGACCATCCGACACTACTTCAACACGCGCCACGCACGGGCAGGCGATCCGACCTGGACGTGGTTGGTCACGGCACTGTTGTTCATCGCAATCATGTGGTTGTCTACTGCCCCTATGTACAAACCTCTGGAAGAGGCCGAAGCACAGCCACTGACACCGTTTGAACAGAAATATGCTGCCGCCGATGGCTTTGAAGAGGCCCATGACGTTGTTCTTGGACGCTGTTCGATGTGCCACGCGCGCGAACCGGTGTGGGAGGGCATTTTGTGGGCGCCAAAGGGCGTATTGCTGGAAACTGAAGGCGACATTGCCCGCAACGCCCAGCAAATCTATCTGCAGGCGGGGGTCAGCCACGCGATGCCCCCCGCAAACGTCACCTACATGGAGCCCGAGGACCGAGAGGCAATCATCCGCTGGTTTCGCAACGCAGGTTCCTGATCCCGAGACCGATCAATCACACAGGTCGCAAAATTCAGGCGACGCTGGATTTAGTCTTTTCCTGCAAGGACTCTGATGCTCTAACATGAATGTAATCAGCCGTTGCTTTGCAAAAAACGGCAAATGTGATTTCGAGTTGGGGCAGTTGGAGCTATCAGATGCCGGGGAGCAGGCCGCGCGCCTTTTTGAAGAGATGCCTTCTCGGCGCGATTGCAATGACCCTGCCGACCGCATTGGCCGCGCTGGAAACCACCTTAACAGCTCCGGGTGCTTCAAAAGAGCTTGTCGAGCGGATGGAGGAAACCTCCTCGGTTACGACGGCCGAATCTCGCGGGCTGGACACGCCGCTTGAGATCTTGTCGGCGGCGCTTTCGGATTATCGCACTCTAGTCCAAATTCTTTATGACGAAGGGTATTTCAGCCCAGTCGTAAGCATCAAACTGGACGGAAAAGAAGCAGCTGAGATCAGCTCGCTCAGCGTACCAGCGCAGATCAATAGCGCGGTAATCACGGTCAACACCGGCCCCAAGTTCACCTTTGGCGAAGCCATCGTACAACCGATAACGCCCGAAACAGTTCTGCCCGAGGAGTTTGCGGTCGGCAAACTCGCGACCACCGGCGCGATCCAACAAGCCGCGTCAGCTGGCGTGCAGGGTTGGCGCAACGCGGGTCATGCCAAGGCCGAAGTCGAAGGCCAGAAAGTCATTGCCCGCCATGCCGAGGCCAAGCTGGATGCCGAGATCGACCTTACCCCCGGCCCGCGCCTGAGATTTGGCAAAATGATCATCAAGGGCGACACCGATGTGCGCCACCGGTCAATAGAAAAGATCGCCGGGTTTCCGGCAGGCGAAGTATATTCGCCCGAGAAAATCCAGAAGGTCGGCACACGGTTGCGGCGGACGGGGACCTTCAACGTTGTTTCGATTGAAGAGAGGGACACTCCGAACCCGGACGGCACATTGGATTTCGACGCGACGTTTGAAGATTTACCCAAGCGCCGACTGACCTTTGGCGCCGAGATCGCGTCGCGCGACGGGGTAGACGTGACCGCGACCTGGACGCATCGCAACGTATTCCGGCGTGCCGAACGCCTGCGGTTCGAGGCGGCAGTCCGTAATATCGGCGGTGCCGAGGATATCGACGGCCGGATCGGCTTGCGTCTGGATCAGCCCGACCGGCTTGGTCCCGATGACAACACTTTCTGGAACGCGCTTCTGGAACGGCGCAACACAGAAAACTACAACGTCACCGTTGCGTCGCTGGCCTACGGTGCCCGGCGCACGTTCTCTGATCGGCTATATGCCGAAGCCTCAGCCGGGTTTCAGTGGTCCAGCGCGGACGACGCCTATGGCGATGACCGCAGGTTCCGATATTTCATCCTTCCCTTGCGGTCGGAATGGGACGAGCGCGACAGTAAGGTCAGCGCAACGCGCGGCTTTTATCTGGACGCGCAGATCACGCCCTTTGCTGGTCTGTCCGAAACCGAAAGCGGCATACGCATGTTTTTTGACGGGCGCAGCTATACCAGCCTCGGCACCGGCGGACGGCTGGTTCTGGCCGGTCGCGTACAGCTGGGATCAGTGCTCGGGCCATCACCGGACGGTGTAACACCAGACTTCCTGTTTTTCTCGGGCGGTGCCGGAACGGTTCGCGGCCAACCTTACGAGAGTCTTGGCATCCCTATCGGCACTGGTATTGCAGGGGGCAAATCTTTCCTTGGTCTTTCCGCCGAGGTGCGTGGCAAAGTCACCGAAGCCATATCTCTGGTCGGGTTTTATGACTACGGTACGGTGGACACATCCTCATTCATCGGCAGCGGCGCAGAATATCACGCGGGTGCCGGGCTTGGGGTTCGGTATGATCTGGGCGGATTTGGTCCGTTGCGGCTGGATCTGGCCGTTCCAGTGCAGGGTGACACCGGCGACGGCTTGCAGTTTTATATCGGGATCGGACAGGCATTTTGATTGGACGTCGCGCATATCCGTTATTGTTTTCGGGGCTGATGCTGTCTGCCCCTCTGCCACTTGCCGCGCAGGAGGAAGGCGGCAGCATGCTGGAGAACTTCCTGCAGGATACGCTCTCTGGCGACGACCAAAACGTGACCGTTAAGGGCCTGCAAGGCGCGCTGAGCGCGCGCGCGACGATTGAAGAGATCACAGTTGCCGATGATGAAGGTGTTTGGCTGACCATCAAGGACGCCGAACTTGACTGGAACCGTCTGGCGCTTATCCGCGGCCGGTTTTCGGTCAACTCTCTGACCGCGCAGGAAATCGATATTGCCCGTGCACCGGGCACAACGACCAAGGAAGAACCACCTGCTTCGGCGGAAACGCAACCGTTTCAACTGCCCGAACTGCCAGTTTCCATCGAAATCGGTGAAATCCGAGTGGATGAACTGTCTCTTGGTGAGCCATTGATCGGTGTCGCCGCTGATCTGAGCGTGACAGGCAACCTGTCGCTGGCAGATGGGGCGCTGGACACCAATCTAGACGTGATCCGACTGGACCGCGCAGGGGATGAGATCAAGCTGGCGGCCGGGTTCCAGAACTCTACAAGTGAGATCAACCTGGATTTACAGGTGAACGAAGCCTCTGGTGGTCTGATTTCAACCGCGCTGAAGATCCCCGACAGCCCGCCGATCGGCCTGGCAGCCAAGGGCGCGGGTCCTCTGACGGATTTTACCGCCGATATTGGGCTGAGCAGCGACAACCAGATGCGCGTCACTGGGCAGGTTCAGCTGCAGGCGGCCGAGGGTGGCGCAGCGGACGGCATTGCGTTCACCGCTGATCTGAACGGCGATCTGACACCCTTTCTGGGGGAGGACATCGATCCGTTCTTCGGCCCAAAATCACGGCTTTATGTCGATGGCCAGACCAAGCCCGAGGGCGCGCTGGACATCTCGGATTTGGAACTCACCACGCAGGCACTGGATCTGAAGGGTGAGCTTCAATTGGCCGAAGGTGGTGAATTGCAACTGGCGGCCCTGCAAGGGCGCATCACTCCGCCGGATGGGGAAGCCGTCGTTCTTCCGGTCGCGGGGGGCGATACCTCTATCAAGGCGGCGCAGGTGTCGGCACTGTTTGACCGCCAGAACGGCAACCTTTGGGACCTAAGCCTGACTGCCAATGAATTCGCGTCCCCGCAGGCCAAGCTGGGTGATGCCCGGATCACCGCACAAGGCAACCTGGATCAGGGCGAGGTTCTGACTGTCGACGGCGACGTTCAAATCGCGGTCGGCGGAATAGAGATGGCCGATGACGCGCTGACCACAGCTTTGGGCGATCGCATCACACTTGATGGCCAGTTCGACTATAGCAGCGACCAGTCACTGAACCTATCGGGGTTCGAGCTTGTGGGCTCTGACTACACGCTGGCGCTGGACGCGCTGATCTCAGGTCTGACCAGCGGCTTGACGGTCGACGGTACGGCCAAGCTGGACGCAACTGACCTGTCGCGCTTTTCGGATCTTGCCAAGCTGGACCTTGGCGGGCAGGTCTCGGCCAGCGTGACCGGAAAAGGTTCACCGCTGGAACGCAGCTTTGACGGCAAAGTCATGGTTCAGGGCCGCGACTTGTCTACTGGCCGTGACGATATCGACCCGGTTATCACCGGAGAGACCACGATCACTCTGGACGCAAGCCGCGGCACAGACGGCATAACTATCCGTGAATTCGATCTGGACAGTAAGGCCGCCAAAGCCGTGGCCAGCGGTGTTGTGACGACGCCCGACGGCAACCTGACCATTGATGGGCAGGCCCGGGTCAACGCATCGGATTTGTCGGTCTTCTCTGGCTTGGCAAAACGCGACCTTGGCGGTTCCCTACAGGCGACCGTGAACGGTACAGGCACGGTACAAACGCTGGAATTTGACGGCACGGCCAGCGTGATAGGTCAGAACATCAAGACTGGTATGGCCGATATCGACCCTCTGCTGACCGGCAGAACCGAGATCGAATGGGACGGCGCCAGAACCGCAGACAGTATCGACATCCGCAGCGCCTCGGTGAATGGGCGCGCCCTCACTGCGCAAGTACAAGCGGTTGTAGACGATCCCACCGGAGATCTGTCGGCAGATGGCCAAGCGCAATTGAATGTGCCGGACCTGTCCCTGTTTTCCGGGTTGGCCGGGCGTGATCTTGCCGGTTCGGTCGCAGCAAACGTGCAAGGCAACGGTACCCTGTCCACCCGGGCATTCGATGTTCAGGGCAACCTCGATGCCAACAACATCCAAACCGGCATTGAGGCCGTGGACAAACTGATTCAGGGCCAGACGACCCTGTCCGTAGATGCCCAGAATGAGGAAGATGGCCTTAGCATTGAAACGTTCCGCCTGAACGGCACGGCCATCACCGCAACGGCTTCGGGTAAGCTGGACCGTCAAGCGGGCGGGCTGGATTTCTCGGTCAAACTGGACGATCTGGCGCGGGTGTTGAACACGATGTCCGGTCCACTGACGTTGGATGGAAACGTGGCCCCGACATCCAAGGGCGTGGAAGGCACGGTCAACCTGAATGGCCCAGACAGCTCATACGCCAAGCTTGCCGGGACGGTGGACAGCGATGGGTCGGCGGATCTGGATTTTGACGCTAAATTTAACCGGATCGAGCGTTTTGTACCTGAGTTTCCGGGTACAGTGGCCGCCAATGGCAGCGCTAAGCGCAATAAGGGTGTCTGGACAATCGACGCCCAGGCCGACGGGCCTGCGGAGATTAGCGGCAAAGTCTCTGGTACCTTCGACGAAAGCACCGGAGAAGCGGACATGAAAGCCGTTGGCGGCGTCAATCTTGGCATTGCCAATACATTTATCACGCCCAACAAGATCGACGGCAGCGCGCGATATGACTTGACCCTGTCGGGCAAACCCGCACTGGAATCCCTGTCCGGATCAATCACTACGTCAGGTACTTCGCTGGCAATTCCCGGCGCGGGACAGACAATCACCGGCATCAGCGGATCGGTCCAACTTGCGAATAGCCGCGCCACGATTTCCCTAAGTGGCGGACCACGGGCAGGCGGCAATTTTACCGTCAGCGGGCCTGTAGACCTTTCACCACCATTCAATGCCAATATCACGACCGCCCTTAACAGCCTCGTACTGACCGATCAGTTGCTGTATGAAACCACGCTGAACGGGCAAATTGCGATGACCGGGGCGCTGGCGGGTAACAGCTCGATCGCTGGACAGATCACGTTTGGCGAAACCAATATCAACCTAGCGGCCGCATCAGGTGCCGTGGGGGCGGCCCCTATCCCAGACATCGTTCACGTGAATGAAAGCGGGTCAGGCTATGTGACCCGTGAACGCGCGGGCCTCGTCCAAAGTGAAGACGGCAATAAAAGCGATTCTCGTATCGCCCTGGATGTCAGTCTTTTGGCACCCAAGGCCGTGTTTGTCCGCGGGCGCGGCGTCAACGCAGAGCTGGGTGGAAGAATAAACATCGGCGGCACCACGTCCTCGGTCATCCCATCGGGCCAGATCGAACTGATCCGTGGTAACTTTGACATTCTGGGGCGCAGGCTGGCCCTGACCAAGGGCATTGTGACGCTGCAAGGGGACCTGACGCCCTATATCGAATTTGAATCCTCAACCAGCACCTCTGATGGTACGGCAACGATCGAGATCGCCGGACCACTGGACTCGCCCGAGGTCAACGTCTTTTCCGACCCGGAGCGCCCAGCTGAGGAAGCGCTGGCAATGCTGTTGTTCGGTAATCGCTTCTCAGAGTTGTCACCGTTCGTAATCGCTCAGATGGCGGCCTCGCTGGCGCAACTCAGCGGCGCCGGCGGAGACGCGACCAAAGGCCTGCGCGAGTCAACGGGCGTCGATACCGTGGACATCGGCGTGTCCGAAGGTGGCGCGGGCCGGCTCGGCGCCGGGGCGTATCTGAGCGACAACCTTTACACCGATTTCACCGTCAACACCGAAGGCGACACCGAGGTGAATCTGAACTTGGATGTCACCGACAGTTTCACCGTGAAAGGCACTGTAGATGGCCGGGGTGAGACCGGTGTTGGGGTCTTCTTTTCGCGCGACTACTAAGCAGGCCTCAGTTCACTTTCTGCGGATGCCTATCGGGTGGCCGACCTCTGGGGCCGGGTCGATCGCCGCATGATCCCTCACCATGCTCTGAAGACGCGCGACGGCCCAGTCCGGATAGGGAACCGACCGGCCGGTCGTATGGCTGACATTCATGAACAACGCTTCCTGAGTGGCGCAGATAGCACCGTCTTTTTCAGACACCATCTGCGCAAAATAGTGACCACGTTTGTGATCTGCGTCCAGCATCCGAAACCGGATGCTGAAGGCCTCACCTTCCAGTACTTCGCGTAGGAAATTCATGTGGGATTGCAAAATGTAAGGTCCCTGCCTCATCGCATTTACCTGCGCCTCACCCAGCCCAAGATGATCCACCATCAACAGCTCCAGCGCATTGTCGAAGGCGACGCCGTAATAGCCCACGTTCATGTGACCGTTATAGTCAATCCACTCGGGGCGCGCCTTGAACCCGCGGAAAACAAGCGGGGCGTCATAGGGTCCGCCATGACCGGCCAGCGTTTCAGGCGACGGTTGCATCAGGTGCTCCTTCTTGGGTCTCAAAGATCGCAACCGCGCGGATGAATCCAGCTGAAGCCCCTTTTATCTTGAACGGGAAACAGGAAATCTCGAACCCAGTCGGCGGCAAGGTTTCAAGGTTCGTCAGTTTTTCCATGTGACAATAGCCAACCTCCATCGAGGCCCGGTGCCCTTCCCATATAATCGATGCATCTTGCGTTTCAGCATATTCCTGCGCGGTCAATGGAAACGGTGCGTCCCAGCTCCAGGCGTCAGTTCCTGTCACGCGAACCCCGCGTTTGGTCAAATACAGCGTTGCTTCGCGCCCTATGCCGCATCCTTTGGCCAGATAGTCCGGATGCCCATAACGCGTGCCAGCCGAGGTATTCACGACGACGATATCCAACGGCTGCAATTCGTGACCAATCCGTTTCAATTCGGCTTCGACATCGGCAGCGGTCGCCACATAACCATCGTCGAAATGGCGAAAATCCAGTTTCACGCCGGGGTTCATGCACCATTCCAGCGGCACCTCGTCGATGGTGATCGCCCTCTCACCTTTGTTCATGGTCGAATGGTGATGGTAAGGCGCGTCCAGATGGGTGCCATTGTGCGTGGCGATCTGAAGGCGTTCGATGGCCCAGCCCTCACCGCCGGGCAGGTCATCTTTCTGCAGGCCCGGAAAAAAGGACATGACTTGTTCGGCGGTCTGGTCATGGGCCAGATATTCGATTTCGGGTAACATGATCGGCGGATCCGACACGATGCCGGTTTCCAACGGAACTGACAGATCGACGAAGCGGCGCGCCATGTAAAACTCCTCCACTAAGAACGGTGACAGGGTTGGCCGCAGGTAAGCTGCTGTCAAGGAAAGAAAAAGGCGACCCAATGGGCCGCCTTTCCAAGACTGTATGTGACGGATTCACTCGGCCGCGATGGCGTCTTCGATCTTTTCGACGCGAATGGCCGAGAACTTGAACTCGGGGATCTTGCCGTAAGGGTCGATGGCCGAGTTGGTCAGAATGTTCGCCGCCGCCTCGACATAGGCGAACGGGATGAACACCATATCTTCGGCGATCGCCCGGTCGGCTCGAACCATGATCTCGATCGAGCCACGACGGGTGGTGAGACGGATCATTTCGCCCGGCTCGATCCCCATCAGCTTCAGCTGGCGCGGGTTCATCGAACAGTTTGCTTCCGGTTCCACAGCATCCAGAACGTTGGACCGGCGAGTCATCGACCCGGTGTGCCAGTGTTCCAGCTGACGGCCGGTTGTTGCAATCATCGGGTATTCCTCATCCGGCGCTTCATCCGGCGGGATGACACTGGCCGGGGTGAACTTGGCCCGTCCGTCTGTCCGCGGGAAGCCATCACCGAACACGATCGCCTGTCCCGGATCGGTTTCACTGAGCGACGGATAGGTGATCGTCTCGGTCTCAAGCCGCTCCCAGGTGATGTTGTCGAGTGACGCCATAGTCAGCTTCATCTCATCAAACACCTGGCTTACATCGGTGTAATCCCAGTTCAGCCCGATGCGCTGCGCAAGCTCAACGGTGATTTTCCAGTCCTCACGCGCCTCACCCGGAGGTGCCACAGCCGGACGCACACGCTGAACCTGACGGTTGGTGTTCGACACGGTGCCGTTCTTTTCATACAACGCCGAGGCAGGCAGGATGATGTCGGCATAGTTGGCCGTTTCGGTCAGGAAGATATCCTGCACGATCATCAGCTCCAACTTTGCCAAAGCTTCCCGTGCGTGACCAACATCAGGGTCGGACATAGCCGGGTTTTCACCCTGAATATACATGCCCTTGATGTTACCCGCGTAGGCCTGATCAATGATCTCGGTGACGGTCAGGCCCTTCTCGTTAGAGAAGTCGTCCGAGTTCCAGACGTTGTTGAATTTGGCCCGAATGCCGTCATCCATAACCGACTGATAATCTGGCAGGAACATCGGGATCAGACCCGCGTCAGACGCGCCCTGCACGTTGTTCTGGCCACGCAGCGGGTGCAGACCCGCGCCGGGTTTACCAACATTGCCGGTCATCAATGCCAGCGAGATCAGGCATCGCGAGTTATCGGTGCCGTGAATGTGCTGACTGACGCCCATACCCCAGAAGATCAGACCAGCCTTAGCCTGCGCGAAGGTACGCGCGACACGGCGCAGCTGTTCTGGCTCAATGCCACAAATGGGCGCCATTGCCTCGGGCGTGAAGGCGCGCAGATGCTCTTTTTCAGCTTCCCAGTTCTCGGTCCAGCGGTGGATGTACTGGCTGTCGTACAGTTCCTCTTCGACGATCACGTTCATGATCGCGTTGAGCATCGAAACATCGGCACCGGGGCGGAACTGCAGCATTTCGTCTGCGAACTTGCGCATACCGACGCCGCGCGGGTCCATCACGATCAGCTTGCCACCGCGCTTGGTGAACTGCTTGAAGTAGGTTGCCGCCACGGGGTGGTTTTCGATTGGGTTGGCCCCGATGATGATAACCACATCCGAGTTCTCGACCTCGTTAAAGGTGGCCGTCACCGCGCCTGAGCCCACGTTCTCGATCAGCGCCGCCACGGACGAGGCATGGCACAGACGGGTGCAGTGGTCGACGTTGTTGTGCTTGAAGCCCTGACGAATGAACTTCTGGAAAAGATAAGCTTCTTCGTTGGTGCATTTGGCCGAACCAAAGCCAGCAACGTTGCGCGGATCTTCATCACGCAGCGCCTTCAGCTTGGTGGCCGCCAGATCCATTGCCTCTTCCCAAGTCGTCTCGCGGAAATGAGTGCCCAGATTGCCCGGATCGACATTCAACCCTTTTGCAGGCGCATCCTCACGCCGGATCAGCGGTTTGGTCAGGCGGTGTGGGTGGTGGATATAGTCGAAACCAAAGCGGCCTTTGACGCATAAGCGGCCTTCGTTGGCCGGGCCGTTGATGCCCTCGACATACTTGACCTTGCCGTCCTTGACCTTCAGCGAGACTTTGCAGCCGACGCCGCAGAACGGGCAGACGCTTTCGGTCTCGGAATCGTAGTCTTTGCTGTCGCCCTGCTGCTTTTCGTCCAACACAGTGGCTGGCATCAACGCACCGGTCGGGCAGGCTTGAACACATTCACCACAGGCGACACAGGTCGAATCCCCCATCGGGTCGTTCTGGTCAAACACCACCTGCGCGGTGTGTCCGCGACCGGCCATGCCGATCACGTCATTGACCTGCACGTCGCGACAAGCACGGACACAAAGGTTGCAGTTGATGCAGGCGTCCAGATTGACGCGCATTGCAACGTGGCTGTCATCCAGCAGAGGGATCTTCTCGGCCTCTTTCGCCGGGAAACGGCTGTCGCTGACATCGTTCAGCTTGGCCATATCCCAGAAGTGGCTGGATTTATCGTGCGCCTCTTCGGGTTGGTCGGCGACCAGCAATTCCATGACCATTGCGCGCGATTTCTCGGCCCTGTCGCTATCGGTTATTACCACCATTCCGTCCGCAGCCGGACGGATGCACGAGGCGACCAGAGTGCGCTCGCCTTCCACCTCGACCATACAGGCGCGGCAATTGCCGTCCGGTTTGTAACCCGGCTGCGGCTTGTGGCAGAGGTGCGGAATGGTAAATCCCTGCCCCTTGGCGGCTTCCCAGATGGTCCACCCTTCGGGCACGGTGACGTCATCGCCGTTCAGGTTGAAGGTGACGGTCTTGGTTGGGCTTGCATCAAGCATGGCTATGTCTCCCTCAGATTTCGTCGGCGAAGTGTTTCATGACCAGGCGGATCGGGTTCGGGGCCGCCTGCCCCAGACCGCAGATCGAGGCATCGCCCATGACCTGGCACAGATCTTCCAGAAGATCCTGATCCCACTTGTCAGCCTGCATCAGCTTCACAGCCTTTTCGCAGCCCGCCCGGCAAGGCGTGCACTGGCCACAGCTCTCATCTTCGAAGAAGCGCAGCATGTTCAGCGCGGCATCGCGTGCGGTGTCCTGATCGGACAGAACCACCACAGCGGCTGATCCAATAAAGGTGCCATGTGGCTGCAGCGTGTCAAAGTCCAATGGGATATCGTCCATCGACGCAGGCAGCAGACCCGAGGACGGACCGCCGGGCTGATACGCCTTGAAGGTCTGACCTTCGATCATGCCGCCAGCGGCCTCAATCACGTCCAAAATGGTCGAACCCGCCGGCAGCAGGTAAACACCCGGCTTGGCCACCCGCCCCGAGATTGAATAGCTGCGCAGGCCCTTGCGACCATTTTTTTCGACAGAGTTCAGAATCTGCGGCCCTTCGCGGCAGATCTTTGAGACCCAATACAGCGTCTCGACATTGTGCACCAAGGTCGGACGATTAAAGACCCCAACCTGCGCCACAAACGGAGGACGGTGGCGCGGCAGGCCCTTCTTACCCTCGATCGACTCGATCATCGCGGATTCTTCACCGCAGATGTAAGCACCAGCACCCCGGCGCAGGTCAATGTAACCCTTTTCGACGATCCCGGCCTCTTCCAACGCGGCAATCTCGCGGGCGAGGATTTCCAGCACCGCCGGGTATTCGTCACGCATGTAGATGAAGCACGTCTCTGCCTCGACCGCCCAAGCAGCGATCAGCATACCCTCAAGGAAAACATGCGGCGCACGCTCTAGATAATAACGGTCTTTGAAGGTACCGGGTTCGCCCTCGTCACCGTTCACGGCCAGATAGCGGGTGCCTTCGTTCATGCGTACAAAGCCCCATTTCTTGCCGGACGGGAAGCCAGCACCACCCAAACCGCGCAGGCCTGAGGACAAAACGTCTTCTTGTACTTTCTCCCAGTCGCCGCTCTCGCGCAGCTCTTTCAGCTTGGCGTAGCCACCGTTTGCCTCATAGGCGGCAAAGGTTTCGTAATCGGGCAGATGGGCGTGAGTATCACCAGCGGCAATTGCGGCCTGCACCTTTTCAGGGGTCGCATAGTCGATGTGGTTGTGACCAATCTCAAGCACCGGGGCCGTATCGCAACGCCCCATGCAGGGCGCGCGCACTACACGCACTTCGGATGCGTCCAAGCCATCTTCCAGGGCCTTTTGCAACTGCTGGGCACCGGCCATTTCGCAGGAGAGAGAGTCGCAGACACGGATCGTCAAGGCAGGCGGCGGCACCTCGCCTTCTTTCACTACGTCGAAATGGGCATAAAACGTCGCGGTCTCGTAGATCTCGGCCTGACCGATCCGCATCTCAACCGCCAGCGCGGCGATATGGTCGGCGCTGATATGGCCGTGCTCATCCTGGATCAAATGCAGGAATTCGATCAACAGATCGCGACGACGCGGGCGGTCGCCCAGTAGGCGCGCAATCTCGGCCTGCGCCTCATCCGTGAACTGACGGCCTTTGGGCGTATGCCGCCCTTTGCCTTTACCTGACTTCCAGACGCCCTTGGGTGCGCCTGATGGCTTGGTATCTAATGGTGCCATGATGCCCTCCGATTAAGGCTCCGTGTCTCATCAGAATAGTATATCGTCAAATCGCTTATCGCTATCGCACGATAACGACACCTTATCACCGCAAAGACGTCACAACAGCGCGCAAAGCCCCAACCGTTGGCAATTCCGGGTCTCGGCTTAAGGTGGCCAGACAAATCGGTTTACTTACAACAGGATCGACCAGAGGCAGCACTTTTGTACCCTTAAGTTCACCCAGCGCCCGAACCAGAACGCGGGGGACAACGGTGGCTGCCAGCCCTTCACGCGCCATGACCATTGAGGCGGTAAAGCCACTGGTTTCAGCGACCACTTGGGGGTGGAGGCCCTGCTCAGCAAAGATGCGGTCCAGAATGCGACGGTTCTGCATCTGCGGCTCAAGCAGGCTGAGTGGAAACTCGGCGACCTGTGTCCACGGGATCGGCCCGGTTTCTTCGGTCATATGTGACGGGATCAACAGCACGTAAGTCTCTTCGTACAACGGCTGCACCTGCCGCAGATCGGTGCCAATGCTGTCGCCATAAGTGATCCCCGCATCCAGACTACCCTCATCCAACCGGTGCTGAATGGACGAGGCCGACATGGTTTCGATCCGTGTGACAACGCGCGGATGCGCCTGATGCAGCCGCTTGATCAGCCGACCGGTAAAGGCAATCGCGGTTGGGATCACCCCCAGTTTGAGTGTCCCGGTAATCTCACCCTTCGAGGCCAGAACCTGCTGTTCCAGCGCCTTTGTCTCATCCAGAATGCGTCGTGCACGTTGGACGATCATCTCGCCTTCTTCAGTCAGACCCTGAAACCTGTTGGCGCGGCGCACGATGGAGACACCCAGCCGGTCCTCGAGATTCCGAATGCGCATGGAAAACGCTGGCTGAGAAATCCCGCATTCTTCGGCCGCCTTGGCAAAATGACGATGCCGCGCCAAGGCGCTAAGCAATTGCAGGTCGCGGATTTCGATCATTTTTCGGTATCCCAAGGTGAGGCCAGAAACCCAGATTAGCGCCTTTTACGTTGGGGGAAAGCGATGTGTTCAGGTCAAAGACAAGGCATAGACATTGTTGAGATAGCCCTGATCCGCAATCTGGAACTGGGTTTCGCCAATCTGTACAAAACCATTGGCCAGATAGAAGGCGATGGCCGGATCGTTTTCTGCATTGGTGGTCAACCAGACGGAACCGGCCCGTTGCTCTCGGCAATGCGTCAGTGCTGCCGTAAGCAGGCGCGTGCCGATCCCTTTGCCGTGATGACGCGGCTGAACATAGAATGTCGAAATTTCCATACCCGACCACCCCGCGACGGGGGCATCACAGCCCGGAGAGACGCGAATGAACCCGTCGATCCCCTGTGAATTATTCGACACCAGAATGAACTCTTCCGGATCGCTGATCAGGGCAGCGATACGCGCTGGCGTGAACTCGGTCAGCGCGTAATCCGCGAAAAAACCGCTAACCCCGCGTTTGAGATAGGTGCCGATCCAGACTTCAATCGAGATCGCAGCGATGCTCGACGCATCTGAATGGTCCGCTTCACGCAGGGTCAATCGGCGCTCAGGTATTGAACAAGAAGTGCATCACATCGCCGTCTTTGACGATATAGCCCTTGCCTTCGGCCCGCATCTTACCCGCCTCTTTCGCGCCCTGTTCGCCATTCGCAGCGATGTAGTCGTCATAGGCGATCGTCTCAGCGCGAATGAAACCTTTTTCGAAATCGCCATGGATCACACCAGCGGCCTGTGGCGCAGCGGTGCCGGTGCGGATGGTCCAGGCGCGGGCCTCTTTCGGGCCGACTGTGAAATAGGTTTCCAGCTTGAGCAGGTCATAGCCGGCACGGATTAGACGGTCGAGGCCTGGCTCTTCCAGACCCATTTCCTCCAGGAACATCTGCGCCTCGTCTTCTTCCAGCAGGCTAATCTCTTCTTCGATCTTGGCGCTGATGATGACGTGGGAATTGCCCTGAGCCGCGGCCATTTCAGCCACGCGGGCGGAATATTCGTTACCCTCGGCGGCTTCTTCCTCGGACACGTTGCAGACATAGAGAACCGGTTTTGTGGTCAGCAGCTGCAGCATCGTCCATGCCTTGGCGTCTTCGTCAGAGACTTCGACCAGACGCGCGGGTTTGCCGTCTTCCAGCATCGCCTGCGCTTCAGCCAGTAAACGTTCCTGCTGCTGCGCCTCTTTGTCATTGCCTTTCAGCTTTCGCACCAGATTGGCGCGGCGCTTTTCGATGCTTTCCAGATCGGCCAACATCAACTCGGTCTCGATGGTGTCGGCATCGGCCACAGGATCGACACGGCCGTCCACGTGGGTCACATCGCCATCTTCGAAACAGCGCAGCACGTGGGCAATGGCGTCGGTTTCACGGATGTTGGCCAGAAACTGGTTGCCCAGCCCCTCGCCCTTCGAGGCGCCCTTCACCAGACCAGCGATATCAACAAAGGTCATCCGCGTGGGAATGATCTGTTTCGAGCTTGCGATCGCCGCCAACTTGTCGAGCCGATCATCGGGCACGGCAACATCACCCACATTGGGTTCGATTGTGCAGAACGGGAAATTCGCCGCCTGAGCAGCTGCGGTCTTGGTCAGCGCGTTGAAGAGGGTCGACTTACCCACATTCGGCAGACCCACGATTCCCATTTTAAAGCCCATGACGGCCTCCTGCATACCATTCGAGCGCTGCTTCTATGCAGGTCCGAGGCAATGCGCAAGCCGGACTGCAAAAGGCGCCGCCGATCCGAATTACAACATCACGACCCAGTTGCGCATTCGTGATCTTGCCCGGATTGAAACCAACACACTAAGCTCACCATGTAAGACTTTGTGAACAAACAAATAGTGAATATGAGATATGAAGTATTTAACTGCTACCGTTGCGCTGTTTTTAGCTGCCCAAGCGGCGCACGCTCAATCCGTTGTCTTTGGCGCCGGGTTCTCGGATTTTTCTGACAGCGTTTCTGACGATGAAGCCGTAATCTCGCTCGAATACCATCACCGTCCCTTTCACGAGGCCACGCGTTTTTCCGCCACATGGGGTGGTGCCCTGACCATAGATACCGCCGCCGACGTTCATATCGGGATTGGCCTGATCGGGACATACACCTTTGCCGACCGTTGGTTCGTCGAAGGAAGCGTTATGCCCGGGTATTTTTCAGAAGGTGACGCACTCAACGATCTGGGTGGTGAATTCCAGATTCGTAGCTTGCTGGGCCTCGGTTACACATTGAACAACGGCAACAGCGTGTCCCTGGCAATTACTCACAAATCGAACGCAAGCACACAGGACGATAACCCGGGCGTCAACTCCGTTTTGCTGCGGTATCATTACGCGTTCTGAAGCAATCTGCCCCGGCGGGATTGATTTCCCCTCAAAGTTTCTGCACATCAGGCCTGAACCTGATTGCAAGGACAGCTTATGACCCGTATCGACGCCAAGTTCGCCGCTCTGAAAGAACAGGGAAAGAAGGCGTTCGTCGCCTACATCATGGCCGGTGACCCGGATTTCGAAACCTCGCTTGAAATCGTAAAGGGCCTGCCCGGCGCAGGTGTCGATGTCATCGAACTGGGTCTGCCCTTTACCGATCCGATGGCAGACGGCCCGACGATCCAAGCCGCCGGTCAACGCGCACTGGACAGCGGCATGACTTTGCAGCGGACTTTGGATCTGGCCCGAGCTTTCCGCGAGACCGACGACACCACTCCGATTGTGCTGATGGGCTACTACAATCCGATCTACAGCCGCGGCGTCGATAAGTTCCTTGCAGATGCCAAAGAGGTCGGAATTGACGGTCTGATCGTCGTCGACCTGCCGCCCGAGGAAGACGAAGAACTGTGCTTGCCTGCGCAGGCTGCTGGATTGAACTTCATTCGTCTGGCCACGCCAACCACCGATGACAAACGCCTGCCCCGCGTTCTGCAGAACACTTCGGGTTTTGTGTATTACGTGTCAATCACCGGCATTACCGGTGCGGCCGAAGCCCAAGCTACAAATGTTGGCCCCGAGGTCGCCCGCATCAAATCCGCAACCGATTTACCAGTGATCGTCGGGTTCGGGATCAATACACCTGAAAAATCACAGGCAATCGCAACTGTTGCTGATGGTGCAGTGGTCGGCTCCGCTATCGTCAGCCAGATCGCTGCGGGCAAGCCCACCGGCGAAGTTTTGGATTTCGTGAAATCTCTGGCTGACGGCGCCCACTCGGCCTGAGCGAGGCCTGATCAAATTTCAACGTGGTCGGCCCTGTCCGGCCGCGTTTTTTTCTTGCCCGGAATTCGTGGCGTCGCATCGCAAAGTCCCGACGTTGCGAGGGCCTCAAATGGTTGGTAACAAAAAGAACCAATTCCGCGAAGGCCGAAACAAATGCCCGTTATTACCAATATCGACGACCTGAAACGCATCTACGAACGCCGCGTGCCGCGCATGTTTTTCGACTATGCCGAAAGCGGCAGTTGGACCGAACAAACCTTCCGCGAGAACAGCTCGGATTTCGAAGATATCAGGCTGCGCCAGCGGGTCGCCGTGGACATGGACGGACGCTCGACTGCAACGCAGATGATCGGGCAGGATGTTGCGATGCCGGTGGCTCTGGCCCCAGTTGGCCTGACAGGCATGCAGCACGCGGACGGTGAGATGAAGGCCGCAAAGGCTGCCGAGGAGTTCGGCGTGCCCTTCACCCTGTCGACCATGTCGATCAACTCGATCGAGGATGTCGCAGGGCATACAAGCAAACCCTTTTGGTTTCAGCTTTATGCAATGAAGGATCAGGATTACGTCGGTCGCCTGATACAGCGCGCCAAGGATGCCAATTGTTCCGCATTGGTGATCACCCTGGACCTGCAAATTCTGGGGCAGCGCCATAAAGATCTGAAAAATGGCTTGTCCGCGCCTCCGAAACTGACTGCCAAGACAATCGCAAACCTCATGACTAAATGGGCTTGGGGGATAGAAATGCTGGGCGCACATCGGCGCGAATTTGGCAATATCGTTGGTCATGCCGAAGGCGTTTCTGACGCCTCATCGCTGGGCGCGTGGACGGCCGAGCAATTCGACCCCAGCCTCGATTGGAAAAAGGTCGAAAAGCTGATGGAAAAATGGGGCGGCAAGGTGATCCTGAAAGGCATTCTGGATGCCGAAGACGCGAAGATGGCGGCTAAGCTGGGCGCAGATGCCATCGTTGTTTCAAACCACGGCGGGCGACAGTTGGACGGGGCGCTCAGTTCGATCCGCGTTTTGCCTGAAATCATGGACGCAGTTGGTGACGACGTCGAAGTCCATCTGGACAGCGGCATCCGGTCCGGGCAGGACGTTCTCAAAGCGCTGGCACTTGGGGCCAAAGGCACTTACATCGGTCGCGCTTTTGTCTATGGGCTGGGTGCGATGGGCCAACAAGGTGTCACCACCGCGCTGGATATCATCCACAAAGAGCTGGATACCACGATGGCCCTGTGCGGCGAGCGGGATGTGAGTAGTCTGGGTCGTCACAACCTGCTGATCCCCGAGGATTTCGGCGGTCGTTGGCAGGCCTGATCTCGCAAAACCTTGCAGCAAACCATGTTAAACGGGGCTCTACGCCCACTGCAGCAAACTGCGAATCCCCTGGGATATTTTTTGCCAGATGAAGCTGGGGATCAGCTCTTCATCTGGCCCCAAATATCCCGGAGCGCGAGGCAGAGCCTCGCAAAGTATGAAGACCGCTAAAAACCCCTTTTCAAACCTGACAATTCAAGCTAAGGACGCGGCTTCACGCGGGCATACAGCCTTGGAGGATGCCCGCCCTAACATTGGAGAATTATCATGGCTGGAGAGATTCCTGATCTCGTAGCTCTGGAACGGACGGGGACAGGCAAGGGCGCCGCTCGTCAGGCACGCCGCGACGGCATGGTTCCGGGCATTGTATTTGGTGGCGACAAAGAACCGCTGCCGATTCAGATCCCGTTCAACGAACTGTTCAAGCGCCTGAAAGCTGGCCGGTTCAAGTCGACCCTGTGGAACCTGAAAGTTGAAGGCCAGGAAGACGTTCGCGTCATCTGCCGCGACGTTCAGCGTGACGTCGTCAAAGACCTGCCGACCCACCTGGATCTGATGCGCCTGCGTCGCACCACCAAGATCGCGCTGTTTATCCCGGTTGAGTTCATCAACGAGGAAGAAGCACCCGGCATCAAGAAGGGCGGCGTTCTGACCGTTGTCCGTCCGGAAGTCGAACTGCTGTGCACCGCAGGTGATATTCCTGAGAAGATCACTGTTGACGTGACCGGCATGAACATCAACGACGTTGCCACCATTTCGTCGGTCGACCTGCCCGAAGGCACCAAGCCGACCATCGATCGTGACTTCGTGATCGCGAACATCTCGGCACCGACCGGTCTGGTAACGGATGATGACGAAGAGGGTGAAGAGGGCGAAGTGGCCGTAGACGAAGTTGAAGTCGTCGGTCAGGAAGCCGAAGAATAAGTTCAGGTTTCAGTACCTTGAATTTGAAACGGGGCTCCTTTGGAGCCCCGTTTTTTTGTCGAATGCGGATCTTCGCGCTAGCTTGCCGCCGGCTCCGGCATTCACTCTGGCGGATTGAAATCACGGCCCCTACTGGCCAGGCGCGCCTCACCTGCTGCTGTTAGCGACAGGCAATGGCAGACGAAGTCTCACTGGAATTCCGATCCAATTCGAGGCATGAGGAAACAAGTCGTACAATGACGCGCGGAGCAGAACCATGAAACTTTTTGTCGGACTGGGCAATCCGGGGCAGAAATATGCCCGGAACCGGCACAATATCGGCTTTATGGCACTGGACAGGATTGCCGGCGATCACGGTTTCGGCCCGTGGAAATCAAAGTTTCAGGCAGAAATCGCCGAAGGGCGGTTAGGCTCGGAAAAGGTGCTGCTGGTCAAGCCGCAAACCTTCATGAACCGCTCGGGTCAATCCGTGGGTGAGGCCATGCGCTTCTATAAGCTGGACTCGACAGATGTGACCGTTT
Source organism: Ruegeria sp. CDSC068 (assembly GCF_059610545.1). Taxonomy (NCBI): domain Bacteria; kingdom Pseudomonadati; phylum Pseudomonadota; class Alphaproteobacteria; order Rhodobacterales; family Roseobacteraceae; genus Ruegeria; species Ruegeria sp. CDSC068. Next base: position 83,670 of record NZ_JBXWNV010000011.1, on the reverse strand, counting down.
TTCATGACGAGCTGGATCTTGCGCCCGGTAAGGTGCGTGCGAAAGCAGGTGGAGGTCACGCTGGGCATAACGGTCTGCGGTCGATTCATGACCATATCAGCCCGGCCTATGATCGAGTTCGTCTGGGCATTGGGCATCCGGGCCGTAAGGAACTGGTCTCGCCTTATGTCCTGAGTGACTTTGCTAAGGCAGATTCGGATTGGCTGGAAGACGTCTTACGGGGGGTTTCCGACGGTGCCGGTCATTTGGCAGATGGCGATGGTGGCAAATTCATGAACGCGGTCGCATTACGCACCGCACCGCCACGGTCATCAAAAACCGCTGCGGCCTCCTCGAAATCGGTCGCTGCAGCTACCCCTGAACCCGAGGCGGACACCAGGTCCGCCATGCAAAAACTGATGGACAAGTTCAAGTAAGGCCAACGATGTTGCCGCTACGTCTCAATTGCGAACTGCGCCAGTCCGCGCTCCAATGCACACCAAAAGCGGGAGGTAACATATGCGAACCCTGATGAAATGGGTGCTGCGCATCGTTTTGATGTTGGTGCTGGCAGCAGTGGTTGTAGGCTATTGGAAGCGCGAAGAGATTCAGCGCCTGATGGCAGTGAACTCTTTGTTTTCCAAAGAAAAGATCATTTACAACTTCTCTCACATGGATGACGCCTTCCTGACTGTCGACCTGCCAAGGGGGGAAGGTGCGACATTCGAACTGCCCTACGGCCCCGGTTTTGACCTGCCCGAGGGCACGGACAAATGGGTCGAAGACCGGGCTGTAACCTCTTTGCTGGTGATGCAGGACGGGCAGATCAGGTTCGAAGAATACTATTTGGGGACCGCCCCCGAGGATCGCCGGATATCCTGGTCGGTCGCCAAAAGCTATCTGTCCGCCCTGTTCGGCATCCTGATGGCCGAAGGCGCCATCGACTCGCTGGACGATCCGGTGGTCAAATACGCCCCGAAACTGCAGGGCACCGCTTATGACGGCGCAACGATCCGCAATGTTCTGAACATGGCCAGCGGTGTGACCTTCGACGAGGACTATCTGGACTACAACTCCGACATCAACCGAATGGGTCGCGTCGTCGCCCTGGGTGGAGAGCTGGATGACTTTGCCGCCGCGCTGAACGAAACCTTCGTCGAGCCCGGCGAGACATGGCAATATGTCTCGATCGACACACACGTTATCGGCATGGTTGTTCGCGGTGCGACGGATCGGTCTGTGGCTGACTTGCTGACCGAAAAGATCATTGAACCTCTGGGCCTTGAACGCGACGGCTACTATGTCACCGACGGTGCTGGCGTGGCTTTCGTCTTGGGCGGGTTGAACTTCACTACTCGCGACTTTGCCCGGTTTGGACAGATGATCCTGCAAAACGGCGAGCATAATGGCCAGCAGATCGTGCCCGCCGAATGGATTGCGGAATCCGTTTTTCCGAGCGCCCCGACCGAAGCCGGAGAGATCGGGTATGGCTACCAGTGGTGGATCCCCGTCGGCGCGCATGAAGGCGAGTTTCTGGCCCGTGGTGTTTATGGTCAGTACATCTATTTCGACCAACCGCGCGGTGTTGTTATCGTTTCAACCGGGGCTGATCGCAGTTTCCGTGACGATGGCGTCAACGAAACAAACATAGAAATGTTCCGCACAATCGCCCAAAGCCTGTAAGGTGTGCCCATGCAAAAACTGGACAGCATAAACGTTCTGGGGGGCGTCCTTGCCCCCTGCTCCCGCGATCCACAGACCGGTTTTTTTCGGGACGGGGCCTGTAACACCTGCGCCGAAGATCAGGGCAGTCACACGGTCTGCGCCGTAATGACGGCCGAGTTTCTGGCCTATTCCAAGTATGTCGGCAATGACCTGAGCACACCGCGCCCCGAGTTCGATTTTCCCGGTCTCAAGCCCGGTGACAACTGGTGCCTGTGTGCCGGGCGCTTCCTGCAGGCCCATGACGAGGGCTGCGCGCCCAAGGTTGATCTGGAGGCCACGCATCAGCGGGCACTGGACATCGTCCCTATTGGAATCTTACGCGAAAATGCCGTCGAACCTGATTGACCTCAGGGGTAAAAAGACATCAAAGAAACCCGCCAGCCGACACTTTGTTTAGCAAGCGCGAAACCGTCAAAAAACGAGGTAGGCTATGAGCTTTATCGCCATGAACCGCTTCAAAGTCCGTTTGGGCAGCGAAGCCGATTTCGAATCCGTTTGGAAAGACCGCGAAAGCCGGTTGAAAGAACTGCAAGGATTTCAGGAGTTCCGCCTTCTGAAAGGCCCCGAGGGCGACGGGTATCGGCTGTATTCCAGCCACGTGATTTGGGACAATCGCAGCGATTTCGCGGCCTGGACCAAATCCCAACAATTCCGGGACGCGCACAAAAACGCTGGCAACGGCAAGACGCAGTCGGCTCTGATCGGACCACCTCAGTTCGAGGGGTTCGAAACGGTTTTGTATCAGAACTGATCAATCCATGTCGCCAACACCGGATTGATGATTACACGGCGCGCGCCAGATAGCCGCGCGATGTGCGCGAGGGCGGACCAGTTGGAAAACTGTGCTCCGCCTCCAACACCCACCCCGCCTCCTTAAGCATCTTGGCCACCTGTTGCGGTCTGTACGACCGGTGACGCCATTGAAGCCAAATAATCGCGTTGCACCAGTGTGGTTTACTGACGACCAACCACAGCTTTGCCGCTGGCGCGGCCTGCCTGCGCATGTGGCGCAGGGCATCGGTAGGGTTATCGCAATGTTCAAGGACATGGGCTGCCAGAACGCAATCAAAAGGCTGGGCTGGTGGAAAATCCTCCAACCGGGATCGCGCGGTATGGGTTGTAACGCCCCTTAGGGCCAGCGCACCCTCGGCCTGTTTCAGCATTTTCCCGGACGGCTCGAGCAGTGTGACCATACCTTCGGGCTGAATGACCGCCCGTGCCTCGGCAAAAGCACCTGTCCCGCACCCCACATCCAGCCCGTTCCGGCCTAGATCATCCGCTGAACCGATCGATAGAAACCCCAGATAGGCATCAAAATAGCCCAGCAGACGCATCTTATCCGCCCAGCCGGGGGCTGCGGCATCGTACTTTTGAGCGAGTTTATCTGAACTGGACGCGTCCTGCATACCACGCAGCGTGGCATGAAAGACCCGGGGCGCAAAGCCCCGGGCGCGCGTTATCCGGCCGAACGGCCTTCGGTGTCGGACATATCAAAGTTCAGGTATTTGGCGACCGTCTGAACGTCCTTGTCGCCGCGACCACACATATTCATGCAGATCAGGTGATCCTTGGGCAGTTCCGGCGCGATCTTCATGACATGCGCCAACGCGTGGCTGGGCTCCAACGCGGGGATGATACCTTCGGTTGCACAGCACAGCTGGAACGCTTCCAGCGCCTCTTTATCGGTGATCGAGACATAGTTCGCGCGACCGATATCATTCAGCCAAGAATGCTCGGGGCCAATACCAGGGTAATCCAGACCGGCCGAGATCGAATAGCCTTCGAGGATCTGGCCGTCATCATCCTGCAGCAGGTAGGTACGGTTTCCGTGCAGCACACCCGGACGACCACCGGTCAGCGAGGCGCAATGTTCCATCTTTTCATTCACGCCTTTACCGCCAGCCTCGACGCCAATGATGTTGACGCTCTTGTCATCGAGGAAGGGATAAAACAGGCCCATTGCGTTCGATCCGCCACCTATGGCGGCGATAAGCGTGTCGGGCAAACGGCCTTCGGCCTTTTGCATCTGTTCCTTGGCTTCCTTGCCGATGATCGACTGGAAATCACGCACCATCGCCGGATACGGGTGCGGGCCCGCCACGGTACCGATGCAATAGAACGTATCACGTACATTGGTCACCCAGTCACGCAGCGCGTCGTTCATCGCGTCTTTAAGAGTTCCACGACCTGAGGTGACCGGAATAACTTCGGCACCCAACAGGCGCATACGGAAGACGTTCGGTGCCTGACGCTGCACGTCATGCGCGCCCATGTAGACCACGCACTTAAGGCCAAACTTGGCGCAGACGGTGGCGGTGGCCACACCGTGCTGCCCTGCCCCGGTTTCCGCGATGATCCGGGTTTTGCCCATACGCCGCGCCAGAATGATCTGGCCCAACACGTTGTTGATCTTATGCGCGCCCGTGTGGTTCAGTTCGTCGCGTTTCAGATAGATTTTCGCGCCACCCAGATGCTCGGTCAGGCGTTCCGCGTAATACAGCGGCGAGGGGCGACCCACATAGTTCGCCCACAGATCGTCCATCTCGGCCCAGAAGGTCGGATCATCCTTGGCCTTCTCATATTCCTCTTCCAGCGACAGGATCAGCGGCATCAGCGTTTCGCTGACAAACCGTCCGCCGAAGATGCCAAACCGGCCTTGCTCGTCGGGACCGGACATGAAGGAATTGAAAAGATCGTTGGCCATGGGTGTCTCCCTCGTCGTACCCGTTGTTCATAGGAGGTAGTGGATGGTTTTGCCATGGCAAAACGTATCATTTCGCGGGTCTGTATCGATGCTTCCAGATCCGCAGGGCCTGTTCTTCGGTTGGAACTGCGATGCATGAGAAATGATGGAACTCATGCGTGATGGACAACCGGTCCGATGCCTCAAGAACACGCCTGTGTGGTCCCGAATGGGCAAATGTCAGCATGGCCTCGGCGTCTTGCCAAACACTGAGTGAAAAGTAGAGCCCACCGTGAGGGAACATCTGCGCATGCTCGCATAATGGATCCCCTCGCGCCTGCTTCAACGCTTGCCCGGCCCGCCAAAAGAACTCTGGCGCGTTGTACCAATGTTGCAGGGAAACCCCACCAATCGCTGCAATCATCTTTGTTCCTCCCCAGCGTTATATACGGGGGAGGTCAGCATGCAGATCAATGAGTGGCGGATACGAATTCGGAAATCTTAATGGTATCTTTAACTCCCGGCGCGCTTTCGACACCCGAAGACACATCGACTTGTTTTGCACCGGTCATCCGGATCGCCTCGGCAACGTTGTCTGGCGTCAGTCCCCCGGCCAGCATCCATGGCTTTTGCCAGTATTTCCGGCCGGCCAGCAACCGCCAATCAAAGGCCAACCCATTCCCGCCCGGCAGTTCGGATGTACGCGGAGGTTTCGCGTCGATCAGCAACTGATCTGCAACCTCGGAATACAGGTCAATTGCGCTCAGATCCTCGGCCTCGGCGATGCCGATTGCTTTCATCACCGGCAAGCCAAACCTGTCGCGAACCTCAGAAACACGCTGCGGTGTTTCTTTGCCGTGCAGTTGCAACATGTCCAAGGGCACGCTTGCGACGACGCGGTCCAGTTCAGCGTCCGTCGCATTCACGGTTAGGGCAACCTTTGCCACGCCTGCCGGCACCAGCTGTGCCAGTGACGAGGCTTCATCAATGCCCAGATGCCGTGGCGATTTTTGGAAGAAGACAAACCCGACATATCGCGCGCCAGCGTCAGCCGCAGCGCGCACGTGATCAGGTGCGGTCAGCCCGCAGATTTTTACAGCTACGTTCGTCATAAAGGTGCCTTAGCTGGCTTCGTCCAGCAGAGCCAGAACGTCGTCCTTGCCCTCGTTCTGCTTTTTCTTGAGCTTCTTGACCTCACGCTCAAGCTTGCGCACTTCTCCGGTCTTGGTCGAGGCATCGCGGCGGTGTTTATGCTCGCGCAGCCATTCCCACAGGAAGCCGATGATCAAACCGGCCACGACGCCGCCCAGCACCACGATGAACAGTGGCAAAGACGTTGAGAAATTGAGCCCCAGCAACTCGGCCAGGGCATCCGGCATCAGTTTCAACTCGACCATCTGGCGATTGGCCAGCGAGATTGACACAAGAACGATCCCGAGGATCGCCAGGAAAGCATATCGAAGGTAACGCATCATGGTGTCAGGCTTTACCGTTCAATCGGTCCCTTAGCAACTTGCCAGTTTTGAAGAATGGAACACATTTTTCTTCGACCTGCACGGTTTCACCCGTACGAGGATTGCGGCCAACACGCGCGTCCCGTTGTTTGACCGAGAACGCACCGAAGCCGCGCAGTTCAACACGGTCGCCACGCGCCATGGCATCTGTCACTTCTTCGAACACGGTATTCACAATCCGCTCGACATCACGCTGATAGAGATGCGGGTTTTCGTCGGCGATTTTCTGAATCAGTTCTGAACGGATCATGAGTGTTACCCTCCCAGGCGACCGGTTAACCATGTCTATACTTCTGGACAGTATAGGAAAAAACCGTGATCGGGGGAACGTAAACTCTGTGTGCAAAGCATTCATTTTACAGAAAAGTCGCGCGATTTTTTGCTTGTTCAGGCAAAATCCGCTCTTAAAGCGTGAACGACGGCCGTAATAAGCCCAAATTTTGGAACATATTGATTCGCAACAAAAACGGCCCCGCGCGTCTGCACGGGGCCGTAAATTCGGCTGAAAATCCAACCTGAGCTTAGTCGCCGGATTTCAGCGCTGCACCCAGGATATCGCCCAGCGATGCGCCCGAGTCGGAAGAACCGTACTGTTCCACGGCCTCTTTCTCTTCGGCGATCTCACGTGCCTTGATCGACAGACCCAGACGGCGAGTCTTGCTGTCGACATTGGTGACGCGGACGTCGATCTTGTCGTTAACCGAGAAACGCTCGGGGCGCTGCTCTGCACGGTCACGCGACAGGTCGGAACGACGGATGAAGGACTTCATGCCTTCGTATTCTACCTCGATGCCGCCATCTTCGATCGCAGTGACTTCGACAGTGATGATCGAACCGCGCTTCACGCCGCCAACGGCTTCTGCGAACTTGTCACCACCCAGGGCTTTGATCGACAGCGAGATACGCTCTTTTTCCACGTCAACTTCCGAGACAACGGCCGAAACCATGTCGCCTTTGCGGTAGTTCTGGATCGCATCTTCGCCACGTTCGTCCCACGACAGGTCGGACAGGTGAACCATGCCGTCGATGTCGCCTTCGAGGCCAATGAACAGACCAAATTCGGTGATGTTCTTGACTTCGCCTTCGACTTCGGTGCCCTCGGGGTGTGTTTCTGCAAACACTTCCCACGGGTTGCGCATGGTCTGCTTCAGGCCCAGAGACACACGACGCTTGGCGCCGTCGATTTCCAGAACCATGACGTCGACTTCCTGGCTGGTCGAAACGATCTTGCCGGGGTGGACGTTTTTCTTGGTCCAGGACATCTCGGACACGTGCACCAGACCTTCGACACCGGCTTCCAGCTCGACGAACGCGCCGTAGTCGGTGATGTTGGTGACGCGACCCTGATGGACCGAGCTCAGCGGATACTTGGCAGCAACCAGATCCCATGGATCTTCCTGCAGCTGCTTCATGCCCAAGCTGATGCGGTGGGTCTCTTTGTTGATCTTGATGACCTGAACCTTGATGGTTTCGCCGATCGTCAGGATCTCGGACGGGTGATTCACACGACGCCATGCCATGTCGGTGACGTGCAGCAGGCCATCAACGCCGCCCAGGTCAACAAACGCACCGTATTCGGTGATGTTCTTGACCACGCCTTCGACGGTCTGACCTTCGGTCAGGTTGCCAATGACTTCGGCACGCTGTTCGGCGCGTGATTCTTCCAGGATAGCGCGGCGCGAAACAACGATGTTGCCACGACGGCGGTCCATTTTCAGAATCTGGAACGGCTGCTTCAGACCCATCAGCGGGCCAGCGTCGCGCACGGGGCGGACGTCAACCTGCGAGCCGGGCAGGAACGCAACTGCGCCACCCAGATCGACGGTGAAGCCACCTTTGACGCGGCCAAAGATTGCACCTTCGACGCGCTGGTCGTCGGCATATGCTTTTTCCAGACGGTCCCATGCCTCTTCACGGCGGGCCATCTCGCGCGAGATGACAGCTTCGCCACGGGCGTTCTCTGCGGCACGCAGGTAGACTTCGACCTCGTCACCAACAGCGATTTCAGGAGCTTCGCCGGGATTCGCGAATTCTTTCAGATCAACGCGGCCTTCCATTTTGTAGCCGACGTCGATGATGGCTTGGCCGGCTTCGATCGCCAGTACCTTGCCTTTGACAACAGAACCCTCTTCGGGCGTGTCCATTTCGAAGCTTTCGTTCAGGAGGGCTTCGAATTCCTCCATGGTTGTATCAGCCATCTGGCAGTGTTTTCCTTTACATACGTTTTTACTGGCCGAGCGGTTGTCTCCGCCGGTCTTGTTTCATGGTGTCATCGGACGTGATCCGGTGCGCCCCTGAGCAAACAAACACAAAGGGCCGAGGTGACCCGGCCCTGCTCAGTAACGTCATCCGGACGTTGACCGCCCTTGTGTTGACAGCGCGCGTATATGCGGAATTCCCGACATGTGCAAGAGGAAAGCCTTGAAATACAGGGCATCGGCCGCCGTCACACCAGGCACGCCATGTCCCAAACGCGCCGGTCCCGTTGCAACATGGATTGCTCAATCGCATTCAAACGCAAATAGGCATCATCGGGATCATTCGCTCCGCCTACCTTATCCCAAATGCGCAACGCCGAGGCCGGGCTCCACGGCAAACAAGCCGAGGCAAGCCACAATCGCAATTCGGCAGGCAACGCGTCATAGGCCTGCATTGGTGATCCCGTCCGCCGGCGGCGTTTGATCCGGCTGCGCAGGTTTCGGTTCTTTCGGCGGTCAGTCATTGTGCGCTCCATTCATCGGCGCGCACGTACCTAGACTGTCGGGTGTCAACGGATATTGTCATGCTCGCTCGATAGTTTTGCTATGTTATTACATTATAATAAACCATGTGCAACCACTCTCGTTAGGCGCAACTCCCGATTCCTGCGAAGAATGTCGTGTTTCGAACAGCAAAGTCTGCGCCACTTGCGAAGCTTTGAAAAAGTCGGAGGATCTCATGCGTCAAGACCTGAACTTTCTCGTCATCATTTCAGACGAACACCGCAAAGACGCAATGGGATGCGCTGGCCATCCGATTGTCAAAACGCCCAATCTGGATGCACTGGCCGCGCGCGGAACGATGTTTGAGTCCGCCTACACGCCTTCACCCATGTGCGTACCCGCACGGGCGGCGCTTGCGACCGGAGACTGGGTTCACACGACAGGAAACTGGGACAGCGCAACCCCCTATGACGGGCACCCGCGCAGCTGGATGAGGCAGGTGCGCGACGCCGGGCGCGAGGTCGTCGCTATTGGAAAACTGCACTTCAGGTCCAACCAAGACGACAATGGCTTCTCCGAGGAGATCCTGCCGATGCACGTGGTCGGAGGTGTCGGCTGGGCCGTTGGGCTTTTGCGCGAAAACCCACCAGACTATGATTCGGCATCCGAGCTGGCAGGCGATGTGGGCGTCGGGCCCAGCACCTACACCGATTACGATCTGGACATTACCGCAGCAGCCGAGGCCTGGCTGGCCGATCCCACCCGCCAGGACAAACCCTGGGCAGCATTTGTGTCGCTGGTCAGTCCGCACTATCCCCTGACCTGTCCCAAGGAATGGTACGACCTTTACGACCCTGCTCAGATGGATTTGCCGGTCGGGTATGGCAAAGGGCTGCCGGATCATGAAGAGCTTCGCAACATCGCCGCGTTCTTCAACTACGATGACTATTTTGACGAACAGAAAATGTGCGAAGCCAAGGCGGCTTATTATGGCCTGACCTCACTGATGGATGATTGCATGGGGCGCATCCTGAAAGCCTTGTCCGACAGTGGTCATGCTGAAAATACGGTCGTGATCTATGTATCCGACCACGGTGACATGATGGGGGATCAGGGGTTTTGGACCAAACAGGTAATGTATGAGGCCAGTGCAGGAATTCCGATGATCGCGGCCGGCCCGGGTATCCCGTCGGGGCGACGCGTCACCACATGTACCAATCTGACCGATATCGCTGCAACCGCCCGGGACGTCTGCGGCGCCGAAGCCGACGAGGGCAACGCGGGTCAACCCGGCTTGTCTCTGATCGAGTTGGCCAATGCGCCGGACGACCCCGACCGAACCGGCTTCAGCGAATACCACGATGGTGGGTCAAGAACCGGCAGTTTCATGGTGCGATGGGACGAATGGAAATACGTCTATTATGTCGGACAGCCCCCGCAATTGTTCGACCTGTCAACCGATCCTCAAGAACAGACCAACCGCGCGCTGGATCGGGTAAATGACCCGCAGGTTAAGGCTGCGCTGGTCGAAGGGGAACGCCGTCTGCGAGAAATCTGCGACCCCGAAGAGGTCAACTCCTGCGCCTTTGCCGATCAACGCAAGAAAATCGAAGACCTAGGCGGAGAAGAAGCCTGCCGCACGGCCTTTGTCTTCAATCACACGCCGACCCCGTCCGAGCAGGAAAAGCTGCGTGAAGGACCCGCGCTTTAGCGCAGGTATTTTGCATTTCTCCAGTGGGTCCTCGGTCCGCGCAGCGCAGTTCAATGCTGCCACCACCGCAAAGCTGCGCCGAGCGCTAGGACCTTCTAGAACAGTTGCAGGTCCTTCTTGCCGCTTTGGATTTCGGCAAGGTTCGGCATGTTCTGGATTGCCACGGGTGCAAGTTGTTCGCCCGGCATCGCGACGGTCGGTTGCATCGCAGCCGCCATACCAAAGGCTGGGGGCTGCTCCAGCTCTCCTCGGATATCGCGCAACAGTGTTTTGTGATCCGGCATCGCCTTGAGGATCTGCGCAAGATCCACCTTCGCGCCCTTCCACCACTGGAACCAAATCGGTTTCTTCAACGGCCGCAGACGATCACGGATGCCGGTCCCATAGCCGGTGTCATAGACCTGCTTGCCCAAAAGAACCGTCTGATAAACGCGGAAATTAAACAGTGTGGCGAATTCGATATCGTGTTCCATGGGCAGGCGGTGCTGCCACAATTCCAGGTTTTCGGCCAAACGATCCGGTATCTTCATCTCTGTGCGCGCATCGATCCAATATTGATCATCCGTGCGGTTGCCCAGGCGATAGTGCAGACAGATGAAATCCAGGACCTCATCATACATCTGGTTCATTTGCCGGTTATATCTTGCCCGCAGCGATGGTTCGATGTCGCGTGTAGGCAGGTGTTCTGCGAACCAGCGCACCGCGTGATCAACCATATGGATTGCGGTACTTTCCAACGGTTCAATGAACCCGCCAGACAAACCGATTGCCAGACAGTTCTTGACCCAGGCATTGCGCACGCGCCCGATGCGCATCGGGATCACGCGCGGTGTCAAACCTTTGCCGCTGTCGCCTAGCCATTCGAGATATTCATCTGCCGCCTGATCATCCGTGCGATGCGCCGATGAATACACATATCCTGTGCCCACACGGTTGTAGAGCGGCACCCGCCATGTCCAACCGGCGCCCAGCGCGGTAGACCGGGTGACGCTTTCGATTTTCTCTGGGTCGGGATGTTCAATCTGCAACGCCATGGCGCGGTCGTTGGGCAGGTAATCCGAGTAATCCATAAACGGCTCACCCAGTGCTTTGTTGATGATCAAACCGCGGAACCCGGTGCAATCTATGACCATCTCGATGTCGTGGCGGCCCTTACGCTCTAACATCAGATGGCTGACATTACCCTGTTCATCCAGCTCAACCGCCTGCACCTCATCCTGAATGTGCTCCACCCCGCGCTTGGTGCAGACCTTGGTCAGCATGCCCGCAAATTTCACGGCGTCCAGATGATATGCGTAGCCAAACCGTTGTTCGAACTCGGGCTGACCCAGCGGTCGCCCGCCCTTGCACAGGCGGGCCAGATCGTCGTGCGGCGAGATGGATTGCGTAAAGTCCCGATCGCCATTGCCAAAGCGCAAGAAGTATTCGGCGGCTTCCAATCCTTCCAACAACTGACCGTGGGCAAAAGGGTTCACGTAGTCGATGCGATTGCCCTTTGCGTCCTTATTCCAATTGCAGAACTTCACGCCCAGCTTGAACGACGCATTGGTCTCGCGGAAAAAATCCCGCTCGGAAATGCCCGCTTGGCGCAGTGTGACCGGCATACGCGGTACCGTGGCCTCACCGACGCCAACGGTGGCGATATTGGGGCTTTCGATCAGGCAGATGCGCGGGCGATCCTTGGGGGCCGAGGTGCGTGAAAACACCATGTCCAGTATCAGCGCGGTCATCCAACCCGCCGTGCCACCACCCACGATAGTGATCTTACGCAAACGATTATTCATATTATTCTGTCCCTGTTGGCTTGAGGGATTTTTTGGCTGCTTCCCCTTTTTGTTTTTGAGGATTGTTTGGCAGCCTTCCCTTCTGGCATGGGCAAAGCATAGCAGGTTTCCTGCGTCCAGCTAGGGTCTAGCGCGCCCTGACCTGAATGTACTTTCCTTCTTTCGGCAAAGCGACGCTCGGTCACGGCACCCTACCCCGGGCAGTACAAGTAACCGCGATGCGTTAAAGGCAAACCGGGCCGCCGATGGACCGCAGCTTCTGCGCGGCAACTTGAAATCAGAGCAAGCGCAATTCCCGGGCGCGTGTCAGATTTCCTCACCTTTTTTCAGAAGCTCTTCGATCAGATCGCGCTGCAAATCCTGGCTGTCGCCCCCTCCGAATTCCGCCGCGCCACCGGTGTACAAGGTGCCATAAGTCTTGGCGATATTCACTGTCTGGGCCAGCCCCGAGATCAGTTGGTTCTTGTCCAGCCGGGATAGCGGATGGATGTACGCAGCCCACAAGATACCATTCGCGAGCGCGTAACGCGCGTCTAGCGTACTGTCAAAATTCGCCTGCATCACGCGTTCAAGGTCAGCGGACGACAATTCTTCGGCGCTGCCAATCGCGACCATGGCCCGCATCCGGTCTGCATTGATATCCGTAACGACCAGCACCGTTACGTCCCCAACCTTCAGCTCAAACCCCGGTCCAAACGGTTTCGCGTCAGAATCGAGCGCAAAGATGATCTTTCCCAACCGTTCATACGTCATTGGGGGTTCCGGCTCAGCCGTCTCTTGAGCCAGTGCACTTCCGGCAAGGAAAATCATCAATAAGGCTAGTCGGATCATGGCATCACTCCTGCAGGCTATAGACCGACAATAGGGTCGGGGCGCAGACCTGACCAAACAAAGCTTGGTGAACAGTATTTCGAAGGCACCGACAGCTTTGAACGATCTGCAAGATACTCAGGGCTTTCTGCGATAGCTCGTTCAGAACCTAGTTCCTAGCTTTGGTTCAGCGGCTGGCGGACCTGCTGGCCGGACTCTGAACCGGAAAGGAAATACAAATGAAGTCTCTCGTTCTTACCACCCTGATCGCCACATTGCCCCTGATCGCAGCCCCGGCCTTTGCTGCGGATGAGATCAACGTATCAAACGGTATTTCTGCCGCAGGTGCGCCACTTGCCGCGCATGGGGTCGATCTGGTGACTCTCGTTAACGACGGCAACCCGGTCGATGGCTTTGCCACCCACTCGGCCACTTATGACGGCGCATCCTATTACTTCACGAGCGCCGCCAATCTCGAAGCGTTCGAGGCCAACCCGACGGCCTACCTGCCGCAGCATGGCGGGTTTTGTTCGTTCGGCGTTTCTGTCGGCAAAAAATTCGACGGCGATCCGGATCAATACTTGGTGGCTGACGGAAAGCTGTATCTGTTCCTGAACGCAGATACTCGCGCGGCGTTCCTTGAAGATGTCTCTGCCACATCCGAAACCGCTGACAATCAGTGGTCCAAGATCAAAAGCATCGCGGTCGGAGAACTGTAATCTGGCCACAAAAGACCAAGGCCTGCACGGTTACGACCGTGCAGGCTTTTTTGCTTCAATGACCTTGATAGCTTTTTCCAACGCGGCTTCGACGCTCAAATCTGACGTGTCCAGCAGGACTGCATCCTCTGCCGGCTTCATCGGCGCAGTGCTACGTTCCGTATCCCGCGCGTCGCGCTCTTTTACGTCCGACAGCACCTGTTCACGCGTGATATCATTGCCCTTCGCGCAGAGCTCAAGGAACCGACGCTCGGCCCGAACTTCGGGACTGGCGGTGACGAACAGTTTCACCTCGGCCTCGGGGCAAATCACTGTACCGATGTCGCGACCATCCAGCACAGCGCCCCCGCTGCGGCGCGCAAACGCCCGTTGGAAGTCAACCAACGCGGCCCGAACCTCGGGAATCACGGCTACTTTTGAGGCTGCTTGCGCAATCTCGGCCGTGCGCAAATCGCCCTGCTCCAACTCTTCGGGGGTCAATGCTTGTGCTGCCGCAATCGGCTCCAGTCCTTGCAAGGTCCGTCTGCCGACCGCGCGGTACAAAAGCCCGGTGTCCAGATGCGCGAACCCAAACCGGGCAGCGACCGCTTTTGAGATCGTGCCCTTGCCCGCTGCAGCTGGTCCGTCAATGGCGATTGTGAACTTTGAATCCGACATCAAATCTACCGATTATTTCGCTGCAGTTTCGCACCCAACGTGGCCATCAAAGGTTCAAAAATCGGGAACGAAGTGGCGATCGGGCCCGCATCGTCGACGGTTACACCCTTTTTGGCCCCCATCCCCAAAATCATGAACGACATGGCGATCCGGTGGTCCAGAAAGCTTTCGCAGGTGCCGCCACCGGGGACGTTGCCGATGCCCAGCCCTTCAACCGACCACCATTCATCACCTTCTTCGACAGTTACACCATTGGCGCGCAGGCCCTGGGCCATTGCGTCGATCCGGTCGCTTTCCTTTACGCGCAGTTCTTTTACGCCGCCCATCATCGTGACACCGGTGGCATTTGCCGCAATCACGGACAAAACCGGGTATTCATCAATCATCGAGGCCGCGCGTTCCGGTGGAACATCGATCCCCTTCATATCCGGCGAGTACTTTGCGCGCAGATCGGCGACAGGTTCGCCGCCCTCTTCGCGCTCATTCTCATAGGTCAGGTCTGCACCCATCTCGCGCAGCGTAGTGAACAACCCCGCACGGGTGGGGTTCAGGCCGATGCCCGGCACCAAAACGTCCGACCCAGGCGTGAGCAGCGCCGCGCAGACCGGAAAGGCCGCGCTGGACGGGTCGCGTGGCACGGCGATGACCTGCGGTTTCAACTCGGGGCGACCAGTCAAAGTGATAACCCGGCCCTCATCGGTGTCCTCAACGGTGATTTCCGCACCAAAGCCCGCCAGCATCCGCTCGGAATGGTCCCGTGTGGCCTCTTTCTCGATCACCACAGTTTTGCCGGGGGCATTGAGGCCAGCCAGCAGCACCGCAGATTTTACCTGGGCGGAAGGCACGGGTACCTCGTAGCGCACCGGCGTGGAGTCAGCCGCGCCAACGATAGTCATCGGTAAGCGCCCCCCTGAACGGCCCACCGATTGCGTTCCAAACAGCGCCAGCGGATCTGTGACCCGCGCCATGGGGCGTTTATTCAGGCTAGCGTCGCCCGTAAAAGTCGCCGAAATCGGACAGGTCGCCATCGCGCCCATAATCAAGCGAACACCGGTGCCCGAGTTGCCGCAATCAATCACCTGATCGGGTTCGGCAAAGCCACCGACACCTACACCATGCACAGTCCATTCGCCGCCGCCATGGTCAGTGACCTCAGCCCCGAAGGCGCGCATGGCCTTGGCGGTGTCCAGAACATCTTCACCTTCCAACAGACCCGAGATCCGGGTCTCGCCCACGGCCATCGCACCCAGGATCAGCGACCGGTGCGAAATAGATTTGTCACCGGGCACCTCTGCGGTTCCGGTCAGCGGGCCGCAGGGATGCGAGGTCATCGGGATGGGCGTGCCGTGTCCGGACATGGGGGCTCCTGTTTTCGCTATCAGTTCAAGGCGGATTAGCGAATTGGGGCCGGTTGGTCCAGCCGCAATCAGTCTTTGCGGCGGAAGGTCAGGTAGTGTGGCGTACGGCCTTCACGCAGGGCCTTCTGTTCATAGCGGGTGGAAATCCAGTCATCCCAGGGCTCGCGCCAGTCAGCAGGACGCTCGGACAGCCATTCGAACCCGGCGCGCGGCACCTCTTCCAATGTCTGGCGCACATAGTCGGGAATGTCCGTAGCAACGCGAAAAATAGACCCCGGCTTCAGGGCACGGGCCAAAGGCTCCAGATGTTCCTGCGTCACGAAACGGCGACGGTGGTGCCGTGTCTTGGGCCATGGGTCGGGATACAGTAGGAAGGCGCGAGAGATGCTGGCCTCGGGCAGAACATCGAACAGATCGCGCACATCGCCCGGATGCACCGCCAGATTTTCAACCCCGGCTTGACGAATCTTACCCAACAGCATCGCGACGCCGTTAATATACGGTTCGGCCCCAATAATGCCGATATCGGGGTTGCTGGCAGCCTGGTGCACAAGATGCTCACCCCCACCAAAGCCGACCTCAAGCCAGACGTCCCTGCCATCGAACAGCGCCTGCAGGTCCAGCGGATGCCGCTCGGGGTTGGTTTCCCAGTCGACAGCACCCGGTGACAGTGCATCAAGGTCTTCGTTCAGATAGGTCTTTTGGCTGGGCTTCAGGGTTTTCCCTTTGAAGCGGCCATAGAAGTTTCTGCGCGGGCGTTGTGGAGTCTCGGTGCTCATGGCGGTGGCCATACTGCGACGCCGAGGTTGGTTCAAGAGGGGCGTAGTAATCACCGGCCAACAAAAAAAGCGCGCCGTTGTCGGCGCGCTTTGATAATTCGGATCAGACCGTGGCTTTCAGCGCATCGGCCAGATCGGTCCGTTCCCAGCTAAAACCGCCATCCGCCTCGGGTTCGCGGCCAAAGTGGCCGTAAGCCGCCGTGCGCTGATAGATAGGCTTGTTCATCTGCAGGTGCTGCCGGATACCGCGCGGGGTTAGATCCATGACCTGACCAACAGCCTTTTCGATTTCTGCGTCCGGGATTTCACCAGTGCCGTGAGTGTCGGCATAGATAGACAGCGGCTTGGACACACCAATCGCATAGCTTAGCTGGATCGTGCAGCGTTCTGCCATTCCGGCGGCCACAACATTCTTGGCTAGGTAACGCGCGGCATACGCGGCCGAACGGTCCACCTTGGTCGGGTCCTTACCCGAGAACGCGCCGCCGCCGTGCGGGGCTGCGCCACCATAAGTGTCTACGATGATCTTGCGCCCGGTCAGACCTGCGTCACCATCCGGGCCACCGATCACGAATTTGCCAGTGGGGTTCACGTGCCACTCGGTTTCGTCGCTCAGCCACCCTTCGGGCAGAGATTCACGAATGTAAGGTTCGACAATCGCGCGGATGTCGGCCGAGCTCAACGCTTCGTCCAGGTGTTGTGTCGACAACACGATCGAGCTGACACCGACTGGCTTTCCGTCACGGTAAACGACCGACAATTGAGATTTTGCGTCAGGACCCAGCGCGGGCTCGCTGCCATTCTTGCGCACTTCGGCAAGACGGCGCAGGATCGCGTGAGAATACTGGATTGGTGCCGGCATCAGCGCAGGCGTTTCCGTGGTCGCATAACCGAACATGATGCCCTGGTCACCGGCACCTTCGTCCTTGTCTGCGGCGGCATCAACACCTTGGGCGATATGTGCGGACTGTTCGTGCAGCAGGTTCGTTACCTCGACGGTTTCGTGGTGGAACTTGTCCTGCTCGTATCCGATGTCTTTGATGCAGGCGCGCGCAATCTCGTCGATGCGGCCCATGTAGTCGTGCAGCTTTTCCTGATCAGACAGACCTACTTCGCCACCGATGACGACCCGGTCAGTCGTAGCAAAGGTTTCGCACGCCACGCGCGCTTCGGGTTCTTCATTCAGAAATGCGTCAAGCACGGCATCAGAAATCCGGTCACAAACCTTATCCGGATGCCCTTCGGAAACGGACTCCGAAGTAAATGTGTAGTTCTGTCGGGACATGAAAGTGCTCCATTAAGGTTTTCCCATCACGCCAGGAAGCCGTTGTGATGAGCATGCAAGGGGATACGCACCATGAAACACAGCGTCAATCCGAAATTACCGTTGTTGTCTTCTCGCGTTGCGTGAAAGCAGCGCATAGAGCGCCAACAGCGCGACGAAGACCGGTGCATCACCCAGCCGGGCGTACACTGTCGGAGCCAGCCCGTTGGGCAATGTCGCATCGACAAAACCGGCCTGCCCCAACGGCAAAGCTTCTGTAACCCGACCCAGCGGGTCAATCATCGCCGACACTCCGGTATTTGCCGACCGCATCATTGGCAACCCTTGCTCGATGGCGCGCATTTGCGCCTGAGCCAGGTGCTGGTAAGGTCCCGAGCGCGTACCGAACCAAGCGTCATTGGTGATCTGCAGCAGAAAATCGGCACGACCCGGTGCAGACAAGACGTCCTGAGTGAAAACCGCCTCATAGCAAATAAGCGGCAAGGCTTTCCCCAGCTTGCCAGCTCCCATCAGCGAAGCCCCCGGTCCGGCGCTAAAGCCATTACCGGTGGTGGCAGCCATTCCGTAAATTCCGAACTGAGCCAAGATGTCACCAAATGGGACATATTCGCCAAAGGGCGCCAGATGATGCTTGTCATAAAGCCCCTGCTGCCGGCCATCTTCATCCAGATAGATCATCGAATTGTAAATGCGCGGGCCGTCCCCTCTCTGAATACCCAGAAATACGGGCGTCCCCTGCGCGGCATCGGCGATTGCGGTCAGATAAGGCTGCGCACTGCCCAGCCATGCAGGAACCGAGGTTTCCGGCCAGACAATCAAATCCGGTCGCGGGGCCGCCGCCGTAAACTCTAGTTGTCGGGCAAAAAACAGCGGGGCGTAATCCGGATCCCATTTCTGATGCTGGGGTGCATTTGGTTGAATGAGGCGGACAACATTGTCAGTGTCCGTAACAACCGGGCGCGACATGGCATAAATCAATGCGAAACACGCGGTTCCAACGGTCAGGACTGACGGAACCACATAGCCATCGCGCCGCGACAGCGCGGCCCCGAGCGGCAAAGTCGCCAGCAAAGTCACCGCGCCCAGCCCATATGGCCCGAACAGAGACAATAGCTGCGCGACCTGTGTATTCACCCAGACCTGCGCCAGCCCCGCCCAGGGAAACCCCGTCAGGACATACCCTCGGGCAAATTCCAGCAGTGAGATTGAAATCGCCAGAAACACGGCCTGTGATACGCCATCGCTGTCGGGACGCCGCACCAGCCAAAAGGCAAGCCCCCAAAACAGAGCGAGGCCGCCTGCCATGAATGTCAGGGCAAAAGGCGCCATCCATCCGTGACGCTGGACATCAACAAGGAACGGCTCGACAATCCAACTGAGTGCATGCGCGAAATATCCGGTCGCAAAGGCCCAGCCCAACCACGCCGCCTTCACCCGCGTCTCAGTCGTAAGAAACAGAGGCGACAGCAGGACCAATGCGATCATTGTTGCCGGCCAAATGCCGAACGGAGCAAGCCCAAACGCCGCGATCGCGCCCAGCAGAGCTGCGGATATTAACCGCAACCAAAACGGCCAGCCCTGTGCAGGGTTCATTCAACGCGATCCGGCAACATGACACGCAGACGTTTGATCCGGCGCGGGTCGGCGTCAATCACCTCGAACTCGGGACCTTCGGGATGCAACACGACCTCGCCCCGTGCTGGGACGCGACCAGACAGCATGAAGACCAATCCGCCCAAGGTGTCGATTTCTTCCTCGTCCACGTCCTCGTGACTTGTCAGAGAACGCCCTATCTCGGCCTCAAATTCCTCCAAGGGGACGCGGGCTTGCACGACATAGTAGCCGGGCTTTTCCTGTATCCAAAGCTGGCCTTCGTCGGCATCGTGCTCATCCGCAATCTCACCGACCACCTGTTCGATCAGATCCTCGATCGACACCAGACCATCAACACCGCCGTATTCGTCAATCACCAGCGCCATATGGCGGCGTTCGGTCTGCATCTTCGTCAACAACACGCCAATAGGCATCGACGGCGGCACAAACAGCAAAGTGCGCAGCATCGAGACCAGATCAAACTCTGAACCCGTGCCATTAAATCCGTGCGTAAGCGCAAAATCCTTGAGGTGCACAAACCCCAAAGGCGTATCAAGCGTTCCCTCGTAGACGGGGATCCGGGACAGGCCGCTGTCGCGGAAAACCTGGGCCAGCTCATCCTTGCTGATTGTCGAGGGCACAGACACGATTTCCGCCGTCGGAATAGCCACATCTTCGACCCGCATTCGCCGCAGATTGATCATGCCGCGAGGCTGAACCATGTCGACCTCATGTCCATTGGTCGCGCTGACCTCTTCGTCGCTCTGCGGCGAGAACGCGTCCACTATTCGAGAAAAGAAGCCAGCATTTTTGCTGGCATTTTCACCGCTGTCCTTCGGTTGCGCGCTCTGCGCCGCCATAGAACTGCCGTCTGTATCGCCCATAATCCTGTTCCAAATGATCGGCCAATGCGGCCACTATTACATACTATATGGGTCATCTATACCCATTTTGCCAAGTATCTCGACTTCGACCTCTTCCATCAAAGTGGCGTCGGGGTCACGGATGTGGTCATAGCCCAGCAAGTGTAACACTCCGTGAATGATCAGATGCGTGACGTGATCGTCCATAGTTGTGTTGGCGTCGGCCGCTTCGCGTGCGCAAGTATCAAAGGAAATCGCAATGTCGCCTAGCGCGATTTCGCCCGTAAAGTCTGGCGCGGGTCGGGCAGGTCTCTGCCCCGCTTCGTCAGCGGTCAGCTCTTCGGCTGGCCAACTCAGCACATTGGTCGGAGTGGGCTTTTCCCTAAATTCCGCGTTCAGATCAGCAATTCGCGCATCATCGCAGGCCAGCAGGCTGACTTCGCACAGCTCGGCGTCCAGATCGCAAAAGTCCAAAACAGCCTTTATCGCGCGCGCAGCCAACGGTTCAAGCTGTTGCCAGCGCGCATCTTCGATCGTCACTTCCAGGTTCATCTCACCGTGTCCAAAGCCCTGTGTCCGCAACCGGGACGACTATGCTTTCTCGCGGCCCGAGTCGGCCTCATACGCTTCGATAATGGCGGCCACAAGCGGGTGGCGCACAACATCCTTGGACGTGAAGTAGTTGAAGCTGATGTTTGGTATCGTATTCAACAAACGCTCGGCATCGGCCAGCCCTGACTGAACACCGCGCGGCAGGTCAACCTGAGAGCGGTCACCGGTGATCACCATTCGGCTTCCTTCACCCAGACGCGTCAGGAACATTTTCATCTGCATGGTCGTGGCGTTCTGAGCTTCATCCAGCACAACAAACGCGTTCGCCAGCGTACGTCCTCGCATGAAGGCCAGCGGCGCAATTTCGATTCGCTTTTCTTCGATCAGCTTGGCCAGCTGCTTTCCGGGAAGAAAGTCATTCAATGCGTCGTAAAGCGGCTGCATGTAAGGATCGACCTTGTCTTTCATGTCACCGGGCAGATAGCCCAGCTTTTCGCCAGCTTCGACTGCAGGCCGGCTGAGAATGATCCGATCAACATGGCCTCCGATAAACATCGACACGCCAGCGGCCACGGCAAGATAGGTCTTACCTGTACCGGCAGGGCCAATTCCAAAGGCCAGTTCGTTCTGGAACAGCGACTGGACATAAGCCTTTTGCGCATCCGTGCGCGGCTCGACCAGTTTCTTGCGCGTCTTGATTTCGACCGTGCCGCCTCTGAACATCTCAAGCTGATCACCGTCGCGGCTGCCGGTTCCCGTCTCCGAGCCACCCATCCGCAACTCGCGGTCCACATCGGCCGCTTCGACGTCACGTCCGCCTTCCAGGCGTGTGTACAGCGCCTGCAAAACCTCGATGGCTTGCTTCTGGGCGTCTTCGTCACCCATAACGGCCAGCTGATTCCCGCGGCGCACAATTTGAACAGATAGCTTTTGCTCAATATCTGTCAGATTGCGGTCATATTCCCCGCACAGGTCTATTAACAATCGGTTGTCTGGAAACTCAACAAACGCTTCGCGCTGAGGCATTTCATCTTGCGGTGGGTTTAGGGCACCGATGGCCAATCCGCTCTCCTGTCTTGGCGTTTCACCTTGAGCGTAGACAGGAAGTCTTAGTGGGCGCAAGCCACAGTTTCATTTTTTCCGCCCAAATGGCAAAACCGCCAATGCGCCCGGCCCGTGCGCGGCACCTGTTGGCGCCGCTGTTTTAGTCGGCGTGTCAGAACCGATAGTTCAAACCCAGCTTCAGTCCGCGATATTTTGGTGTCGATCTGGTTGAGGTTCCATTGCCGAAATCCACGTTTTCAGCGCTGAACTGAACGTATTCCAACTCACCCGTGATCGACCAGTGTTCGGTCAGGTTATGTTCGGCTCCGATGCTGGCGGTAAAGCCGCTGCGTCGGCCGCCACTTTCGAAGAATTGAGAGCCCCCCTGGACGGCCTGTCTGCTTGTTGTGTTGATGTCGCCATTCACATATCCAGCCGACACAAAATACAACACTGTACCGCTTTTATTGGTCAGGCCATTGCGCAGCCGAATCGAGAACACGTCCGATATTTCGGACCCGCCCGTGACCGTCTGGCCGTTGATCTGGTTGGAGGCGTCATCGCTAAGCGAGCCGAACTCGTACCCAAGCTCAAACCCGTAAACATAGTCGCGCCCGCCGCGCGCAGGTAAAACACCGCGCCACCCGGCACGCACGCCACCCAACGAACCGCTCAGGTCCAGGTCGCCTACTTCCGAGGTTCCGCCGGGTCCAGTCAGTCCAAATCGATCGTCGCCCCCGAAAGCGTACGCGCCCGTAGCACCCAGATAAAAAGCGCTGACGTCACTGCCGAACCGTTTTGGGTTGACGACAGGAGGGTCAGAGAGACCTTGATCCAGATTGCCTGCAGCGGTCACGCCGGGAAGCACCGAAACAGCGATCGCGGTTGTAAGGGCGGATCTCAACAGCCGCCCAGAAAAACGTTTCAAAGTCTTCACTCGTACCCTTTCCATTCACCGACCTGCCCATCCCGTCGGCAAGAGATGAGGTTTCCCAAAGGCACAAAACACTCGACCCCTAAGCAACCTGATTTTTCTCGGAACATAATTCCGAGTAATAAATCAAGGGTAAATTTGGAATTAACAAATCCGTATGGTTTCCAAAATCCAAATAACGGACGCGTTAGCGCAACGCACCCGCCAGTGAATTTGCGCCCGATGACATGATCCGGACATCGCGCAATTCGCCCACCGCAACATCAGCGTCAGATACGTGAACCGAATGAAGATACTCGGATTTTCCGACCATCTGACCTGGCAGACGACCCGGTTTTTCAAACAGAACTTTCACGTCCCGACCAACCATCGCGTCCTGAATCTCGCGCTGGTGACGGGTAATCAACCCCTGAAGCCGCTGCAGACGGTCATCCGCAGCCTTGGGATCAACCTGAGACCGCTCAGCCGCCGGTGTTCCGGGGCGGGTCGAATATTTGAACGAATACGCATATCCGTATTTGACCTCTTCCACCAAATCCATGGTGGCCTGAAAATCCTCTTCGGTCTCTTCAGGGAAGCCGACGATGAAGTCGCCGGACATCACGATATCCGGGCGCGCGGCGCGAATGCGCTCGATCAGGCGCAGATAGCTCTCGGCGGTGTGGCTGCGGTTCATTCGCTTAAGAATGCGATCCGAACCCGACTGAACCGGCAGATGCAGATAAGGCATCAGCTTGTCGCACGTCCCGTGCGCCTCGATCAGGTCGTCGGCCATGTCGTTCGGATGCGAAGTGGTGAACCGGATCCGCTCCAGCCCGTCGACCTTGTTCAGCTCCCAGATCAGACCGGCCAGCGTCATGTCACCATTCGGACCAGCGCCGTGATAGGCGTTGACGTTCTGCCCCAGCAGAGTGATTTCGCGCACCCCGCGTTCGACCAGATCGTTCGCCTCGCGCAGGATACGATCGGCGGGACGGCTGACTTCGGCACCGCGCGTATACGGCACCACGCAGAAGGCACAGAACTTGTCGCAGCCTTCCTGCACCGTCAGAAATGCGGTCGGTCCGCGTTTTGCCTTGGGGCGGTTTTTTAGTTTTTCGAATTTGTCTTCTTCGGGGAATTCCGTGTCCAGCGCCTTGGCACCGGTGCGCGTCTTCGCCTCCATCTCGGGCAGGCGGTGATAGCTTTGCGGACCGACAACAAGGTCAACAATCGGCTGGCGGCGCATAATCTCTTCGCCTTCTGCCTGTGCAACACATCCAGCAACACCGATCTTGAGGTCGGGCTTTTCGGTCTTCAAACCTTTGAACCGGCCAAGCTCGGAATAGATTTTTTCCGCAGCTTTTTCCCGAATATGGCAGGTGTTCAGCAGGATCATATCCGCATCATCGGGGCTCTTGGTTTCCACGTAACCCTGACCGCCCAGCGTTTCCGCCATACGCTCGCTGTCGTATACGTTCATCTGGCAACCATAGGTCTTGATGTACAGCTTTTTGGGTTCTGACATGAAAACGGCCTTTGCATTCGCGGGATCGGCGTCGTCTATACCCTACGAACGCCGCTTGCAATGGCGACGCGATTACCCGATTTTGACCCGAAACTCCAGCAAGGCGGCAGCGGACAGGCAATGCAATACGAATCTCTCGACTCTTTCCTGCAAACGGGCAAGTCCGCTTTGGCAAAGGGACCCCTCGCGTTGGTTTTTGTCGAAGATGACGTTGAAACTGATAGCACTATCCGTCACCATCTGAATCTGGGCTTCAAGTCCCTGATCGTTTTCATGCCGCAGGAGTTTGCGCTGGACCCCGAGCTTGAGGACCGAGTTCACCGCGTCTCTCTCAGCTGCGTCCCGCGCACCGTCGTGTTTGAGACGATCAACAGGATCATTCAGGCGGCGCCAAGTTTGTGGATGTATTACTGCTTCAACGCCGAGTACCTCTTTTTTCCCTTTTGCGAGACGCGCACAATCGGTGAAATGCTGGCGTTTCACACCGAAGAACGCCGCGACTCGATGCTGAGCCATGTTATCGATCTTTATGCCGAGGATCTGAACGAATTCCCGAACGGCGTCGCACCTGAACACGCGATGATGGATCGCACCGGGTATTTCGCCCAGGCGCGGCTGGATTCGATAAAGCACCCGAAGGAGCGCCAGCTGGATATGTCTGGTGGTTTGCGATGGCGGTTCGAAGAACACGTTCCCGCTCAAAGCCGCCGAATTGATCGGATCGCCCTATTCAAATCCAAGCAAGGATTGTCATTGCGGCCGGATCACACGTTCAACGACGAAGAATACAACACGTATTCCTGCCCGTGGCACCACAACCTAACGGCTGCGGTGTGTTCGTTCCGGGCAGCCAAAGCCTTGAAAACCAACGCAGGATCTACTTTCGACATTCCGACATTCCGCTGGCGCAATTCGATTCCGTTCGAATGGTCGTCAAATCAGTTGCTTGAGATGGGGTTGATCGAAACGGGCCAGTGGTTCTGACCCGCCTCAATGACCTATCCGGTGTCTGATCACCGCCGCAGCAACATCGGAAACCAATCCTCGCGCAAGCGCTGGCCCGGAACCATGTCATGCCCCGGAAACGGCGGCGATGTCCGGCCTGGCCGCTCGACATATCGCGCATCGTCACCAACCAGACGCAGTGAAAACGCGCGGCGGCGGCTGTCGGATTGATTTCCTCGCGCACCGTGAAGCGTGCGATAGTTGAAAGCAACCGCGTCGCCCGGATCC
Organism: Ruegeria sp. CDSC068; assembly: GCF_059610545.1. Classification (NCBI taxonomy): domain Bacteria; kingdom Pseudomonadati; phylum Pseudomonadota; class Alphaproteobacteria; order Rhodobacterales; family Roseobacteraceae; genus Ruegeria; species Ruegeria sp. CDSC068. The sequence goes on along the minus strand of NZ_JBXWNV010000011.1, from coordinate 58,238 downwards.
ATCTCAAACTCGACAACCCGCATCCCTTCGGCATCCGGGTCCGGGGCCGGGATGTACTGGCCTTCGTCGGGAAAGAACCCATCTTCCGACACCCAGCGAGTCGGCAAGACCTCTTTCTCCCACCGGTGCGAGCCTGCCACACAGCGCAGTGTGGCTTGCGTGACCGGATCAAGCGGCGACCAAAAGCTGATCGTTTGCTGCCCTTCAACAAAGTAATAGGGCCCATCCTGATGCCACGGCGTCGCCATCGAGGTTCCGGGCTCTTTGACCAAAACGTGGTCGTGGAACATCTGCACTGTATCCGACTGCATCAAATCTGCTGCGACTTCTGCCGCCGGGGATTCGTGAATTACCGTCTGAAATTGTTCAATGCGCGACCAATTGCAATAATCGTCGAAAAACCGACCCGTCTGGCCTTTTTTCTTGTTCTCGGATGCATAAGGTCCGGGATCCGCCATATTCGCTGCCACCCCTTCGCGGAGGGCCTCAATGTGATCGGCAAATAGCCCTTTGATCAGGACCACGCCGTCCCGTTGATAGGTGTCGATCATTTCGTGAGTAACCAGGGGGTGCGTCATGTCTGTCTCCGTGCCGGTGGTACGACGATCTGCACATGGATGACCCCTCTGTTCAAATAATATCTTTCTAAGGTAGATTTAATTTCATGTTATATATTTCACTTCGCCAATACGAATATGTCTGTGCTATCGGCCGCTTCGGCAGCTTGTCTGCCGCCGCGCAGCAGCTGAACGTGTCACAACCGGCACTGTCCACCGCTCTGACGCGCGTCGAATCGCATCTTGGCCATCCGCTATTTTCGCGAAAACGCGGGGCCGCGCTGGCGCTGACCCCGCAAGGACGCAGATTTATCGAAGACGCGGAAAACTTGCTGACCAATGCGGCCCGGCTTGAGAAAGCGGATCAAGTCAGTGCAACCAGGGCACAGTTGCGATTGGGGTGTTTCGTGGATTTGGCCCCGTTTTTGCTGGCCAAGGCGCTGCGCCCACTGCGCATGACACTGCCGGATTTGACCGTTTCGTACAAGGTAGACGGGTTCGAAGGGCTAATTACCGACCTGATCGACGGGCGCATAGATTTGGCGCTGACTTACGGCCTGAGCATGGATGCCGGATTTCAACAGCAGACCCTTTTCCCAAGCAGACCAAACGCCATCATGGCCCCGGACCACCCATTGGTGCGCGCGCCGTCTGTTTCGCTGAGCGAGCTGGCCGCCCATCCGCTGATCCTGTCAAACGAAGGCCTCTCATCACAGCACGTGCTTGGACTGTTTCGGCAGATCGGATTGCGACCTTCAGTGGCACACCGGGCGGCAACGCTGGAAATCCAACGCAGTCTTGCCGCGCATCACGAGGGGGTTGCGATCAGCTATGCCACCTCGCCCTCGGACCTCAGCTATGACGGAATGCCCCTGGTCAGTCGTCGAATCCTGGATGACATCGCTGCGGAACCTGTGGTTCTGGCCCGTCATGGCACCGGCCCTACAGAGCCACACATCGCGCAGGCGGAACAGATTCTGATGGAGTTTTTGGCCTGAGTTATTTTTTCCGCAGACGGATCACCACATCGACCGACGCGATCTCAACGCCCTCGGGCGCTTCGGGCAGGCGTTGAATCACCAATTGATCCGACGGCGCATCGCTCAGGCGGCTTTCGTCTTCCCAGAAAAAGTGCGGATGATCGTGGGTATTGGTATCGAAATAGCTTTTCGAACCATCAACCGTAATCTCCTGCAGAACTCCGGCATCACAAAACGCGCGCAGCGTGTTGTAGACCGTTGCCAGAGATACCGCGTCCCCATTCTTTTTGGCCGCCTCAAACAGGCTTTCGGCAGTGACGTGCCGATGGCGTCCATCGCCGACTAAAAGCTCGGCCAAAGCGACACGCTGGCGCGTTGGGCGCAGCCCCGCGTCAACCAACCAATCTGTAGCTCTGTTCTGGCTCTGAGGTGTCATCAATCCGAAACCCAATTGTTGCTGAACCATATATAGGTGCTGTGTTCGGGTAATTTCAAATGAAATTCATTCGCAAAGAATGCCGTCTGCACAACAGGATGTGACGTGCTGCTCTTGCAGGACCTTGCATACGGGTGCTAGACGAGGCCAGATATAACGAACGGACCCCTGGCAGGAGAGGCGGCAGAATGGCCCAATTCCCGAGCAGCTTTGACAAGGACGATCTGCTGAAATGCGCCCGTGGCGAATTATTCGGCCCGGGCAATGCGCAATTGCCTGCACCTCCGATGCTGATGATGGATCGGATCACCGACATCTCGGCCGATGGTGGCGCGCATGGCAAAGGCCATATTCTGGCTGAATTCGACATCACCCCTGACCTGTGGTTCTTTGATTGCCACTTCCCCGGCAACCCGATCATGCCCGGCTGTCTGGGGCTGGATGGCCTGTGGCAGCTGACCGGTTTCAACCTGGGCTGGCGTGGCTGGCAGGGACGCGGCATGGCCGTAGGTGTCGGCGAGGTCAAGCTGACCGGCATGGTCCGCCCCGACCGCAAGATGCTGACCTACAAGATCGACTTCAAAAAAGCGATCCAGACCCGCCGTCTGACCATGGGTGTGGCGGATGGTATCGTCGAAGCGGACGGTGAAATGATTTACGATGTCAAAGACATGAAAGTCGTTCTGTCCGAAGCCTGAGCCTGACCGGCCCGAAATAAGGAGCACGCACATGCGTCGAGTAGTTGTCACCGGTTTGGGGGTTGTGTCCTCCATCGGGAACAATGCCCAGGAAGTAATGGCCTCTCTCAAGGCCGGAAAGTCCGGCATCGAGGCCAACGAGCAGATGGTCGAACACGGCTTTCGCAGCCAAATCGCCGGAACGCTCAAGATTGATCCGGCTGAGCATGTAGACAAGCGTACCCTTCGCTTCATGGGTCCCGGTGCAGCATACGCACATATCGCCATGAACCAGGCAATCGCCGACGCGGGCCTGACCGAAGACCAGGTCGTGAACCCGCGCACCGGTTTGGTGGCCGGTTCCGGCGGTCCGTCAACCAGCGCGATGCTGACAGCGCATCAGACAGTCCTGAAAACTGGTGCGACTAAGCGTATCGGCCCGTTCGCCGTGCCAAAATGCATGTGTTCGACGATTTCGGCCAACCTTGCGACCGCGTTCAAGATCAAGGGTATCAACTACTCGATCACCTCGGCTTGCTCGACCTCGCTGCATTGCATCGGCAACGCAGCCGAACAGATCATGCTCGGCAAACAGGACGTGATGTTCGCTGGCGGTGGAGAAGAGCTGGACTGGACACTGTCCTGCCTGTTCGACGCGATGGGCGCGATGTCGTCGAAATACAATGACACGCCGGACAAAGCCTCGCGTGCGTTTGACCAGGACCGTGATGGATTCGTCATCTCGGGCGGTGGCGGGATCGTCGTTCTAGAGGATCTGGAACACGCGTTGGCCCGCGGCGCAAAGATTTATGCCGAAGTGACCGGGTATGCGGCCACGTCTGATGGCCACGACATGGTGGCTCCGTCCGGTGAAGGTGGCGAGCGCGCGATGCGTCTGGCTCTGTCGACCATGCCCGAAGGGCGCAAAGTCGGCTATATCAACGCCCACGGCACCTCGACCCCGGTCGGAGATGTAGGCGAAGTTGAAGCTGTGCGCCGCATCTTTGGCGAAGGCAATGTGCCCCCGATTTCATCGACCAAGTCGATGACCGGACACGCACAGGGCGCCGCAGGCGCGCTTGAGGCGATCTTCTGCCTGCTGATGCTGGAAAATGATTTTATTACGCCGTCGATCAATGTCGACACGCTTGCCGAAGGCATCTTGCCCGGTGAAATTGCAACTCAAGTAGTTGAAAACGCAGGATTGGACAGTGTGATGACCAACAGCTTCGGCTTTGGCGGCACCAACGGCTCCATGATTCTGTCGAAGTATAACGGGTGAATGTAATGTCGGATCTTCTAAAAGGTAAACGCGGCCTGATCATGGGCGTGGCCAATGACCGCTCGATCGCGTGGGGCATTGCCAAAGCCATGCATGAGGCCGGTGCTGAACTGGCATTCACCTATCAGGGCGAAGCCTTCGGAAAGCGTCTTGAACCGTTGGCGCAAAGCCTGGGCAGTGATTTCATGGTGGACGCGGACGTCACGGATGACGCCTCACTGGATCGCGCATTCGAAGAGCTTGGCGCGCGCTGGCCCACCATCGACTTCGTGGTTCATGCCATTGCCTATTCGGACAAATCCGAACTGACAGGGCGTTTTCTGAACACAACGCGGGCCAACTTCAAACACTCGATGGATGTTTCCGCCTATTCCTTCATCGAGGTTGCGCGCCGCGCCTATCCGCTGATGCAAGAGAATGGCGGGACGCTGCTGACCCTGACGTATCAGGGATCGAACAAGGTTGTTCCGAACTATAACGTCATGGGTGTGGCCAAGGCCGCGCTGGAATCGGCGACCCGCTATCTGGCCAACGATCTGGGCCCGGAAGGCATTCGCGTCAACGCGATCTCTCCCGGCCCGATGAAGACACTGGCCGGTGCAGCAATCGGCGGTGCCCGCAAGACCTACAAATTCTGCGATCAGAACGCGCCCATGCGCTCGAACGCAACGCTCGAGGCTGTTGGCGGCACGGCCGTTTACCTCACTTCAGATGCCGGAGCATGCACGTCGGGTGAGATCATCCGCGTTGATGGTGGCTTCCACGTTTTGGGTATGCCGCAGCCCGATCACATGTGACCCGATCTTTCCCTGCCGGTGCCAAGATTTCACCATCTTTCACGGGCAGGGATATCGGCATGAGCAAAGCCGAACATATCCTTTCCAGCAACACTCGCAGCATCCGGTCGCGCCGCAGATCCGGATTTCTGGGCACGCGTGGCATTGTCGCGTTATTGGCCCTGACCACCCTATTGTTGTTTGTGTTTTTCACACAGCCGCAGATGCGGGAAACCGTCAAAGCCTGGATCAGCCTCATAACAGGCTGATCCGACTCGTTTCCTAGATCAGTTGATCGAAACGACCTCGATATCAAATATCAGATCCTGGCCGGCCAATGGATGGTTGGCATCCAGCGTGACGGTTGCTTCATCGACCTCTACCACCGTTACCGGAACGGCCTGTCCGTCCGGCGTTTGCATCTGCAATTGGGTGCCGGGATCCAGCGGAATATCGTCCGGAATGCCTTCGCGCGGGATTTGCTGGCGCGCCGCGGGGTTGATCGGGCCATAGGCGTCCACGCAGGCGATCTCGACCCGCTTTTTGTCGCCAATGTTCAAACCCGGCATCGCCGAATCCAAACCCGGGATAATCTGGCCCGTACCAACGACGAATTCCAGTGGGTCACGTCCTTCGGAACTGTCAAAGACGTTTCCGTCCAACAGCGTTCCTGTGTAGTGGATGCGAACCGTGTCGCCTTGTTTGATTTCGGTCATATTGGTCTCCGGCCTCTTTTGGGGTTTAGCGGCCAAGCCTAGGAGGTAACACGACATTGTAAACCCCGGCCTCTTTCATGCCCGTTATTGTTGTGCAAACCTGCGCCGGACGATCAGGAGGGGACCGGATGCCAATCACAACCTGCATTTTCGATGCGTATGGAACGCTGTTTGATGTGGCCGCCGCCGCGCGGCAAGCAGCCAGAGAGCCGGGCTTTGAGAAACTGCAACAAAAGTGGCCCGAACTGGCCAATCATTGGCGACTGAAGCAACTGCAATACACTTGGCTGCGCGCGGTCACGGACGCGCACGCGGATTTCTGGGATGTCACTCAGGATGGACTCGACTGGGCGCTTGAGGCGACTGAGCTGCACGGCGACGCCACCCTGCGGCAGCGGTTGCTGGATCTCTACTGGGAATTGCAGGCTTACCCGGAAGTTCCGGAAATGCTGCGCGCATTGAAATCGGGTGGATTGCAAACAGCGATTTTGTCGAACGGTTCACCTCCGATGCTGGACGGCGCGGTCCAGTCTGCGGGTATCGGAGAAGTTTTGGACGATGTGTTGTCGGTGGAAAGCGTCGGCGTGTTCAAACCGGACTCGCGTGTCTATGACCTTGTGCAAGAGCGTTTCGGCTGCGCCCGTGACGAGGTGCTGTTCGTCAGTTCAAACGGCTGGGACGCGGCTGGTGCCAGCGGGTATGGCTTTGTAACCGCCTGGGTCAATCGCGCCGGGGAGCCGATGGACCGCTTGCCATGGAAACCTGCGCATGTACTGTCCGAACTAACGACGATTCCGCAACTGGCTGGACTTTAATGGTATTTTTCACTTCGTCAGATAACAGGCGTCTTTTTTTCGAGGACACTGGCTCTGGTGCACCTGTCCTTTGCCTTGCTGGGTTGACCCGCAACAGCAAGGATTTTTCGTTCCTCACGCCGCATCTGGGCGACATGCGGGTAATTGCGATGGATTACCGTGGTCGCGGACGCTCGGACCATGACCCGGACTTCATGAACTACAACGTCGTTCGCGAATCTCAAGACGCGATCGAGTTGCTGGACCATCTTGGTTTGGACCGTGTGAATGTCATAGGCACCTCGCGTGGGGGACTGATTGCCATGGCGCTTGCCGCCAGCCATCACGAACGGCTGTTGGGTGTTGTCCTGAACGATGTCGGCCCGGTGCTGGAACCATCGGGTATCGCCAAGATCATGGAATTTGTCGGCAAGCAGCCCGTTTCCAAAACACATGATTTGGCGGCTCGGGCGTTGCAGCACGTCTTGGGGCCCCAATTTCCCGGCGTGTCACTAGCGCGTTGGCGGCAGCAGGCGGAAGTCCAATTCGACGAAACGCCTGATGGTCTGACCCTCAGCTATGATCCTGCACTGCGTACAGCGCTTCTGGAACAGGCCGCTGCAGGGCCCGCCCCTGATCTGTGGCCCCTGTTTGAAGCACTGCAGAGCATTCCAACCGGCGTCATTCGCGGCGCAAATTCGGATATTTTGGGCAAAGACACGCTGACCGAAATGCACAACCGCCACCCTGATCTTATATCAGCAGAAATACCCGACCGTGGTCATCCCCCGTTTCTGGATGAACCACAGTCGGTAGAACTCATTCGCAAGGTACTGGTCACCGCATGAGCACACTAGAAATGATCGAGGCCGCCGCCGAGCGCCTTAGAGGGCATGTTCGCGAGACACCGATTCTAACCTCGCCGTTTCTGGACGAAATCGCTGGCCGCCGCGTGCTGGTGAAACCCGAATGCCTGCAACACACCGGCAGCTTCAAGTTTCGCGGCGCTTGGTCGGCCATTTCGGCGCTCAGCGACGCGCAACGACAACGCGGCGTGATTGCCTATTCTTCGGGCAATCACGCGCAGGGCGTGGCCTTTGCTGCAGCTCAGCATGGGATTTCATCGGTCATTGTCATGCCCTCTGACGCACCGCAGCTAAAGATCAACAACACCCGCGCGCTGGGGGGAGAGGTCGTTCTGTATGACCGCGCGAACGAAAGCCGCGAAGAAATTGGCGAGGCACTGGCGTCCCAACGCAGTCTGACCCTGATCCGGCCTTACGACGAACCTCAGGTCATCGCAGGTCAAGGCACCGTCGGGCTGGAACTGGCGCGGCAGACGGCCGATTTGGGTATCGAGAAGGCGGATGTTCTGGTGTGCTGCGGCGGCGGCGGGTTGACCTCGGGCATTGCGCTGGCGCTGGAAGGCCACGCGCCGGGGCTGCGAGCCCGCCCGTGCGAGCCCCAGGGGTTCGACGACGTCAAACGGTCTTTGGCAACAGGGCATATTCAAAGCAACAACGCTGCATCGGGCAACATTTGCGATGCGATCCTGACGCCGGAACCGGGCCAGATCACCTTTCCGATTCTGAAAAGGCTGTGCGGTCCGGGCCTGTCGGTGTCCGAGGAAGACGCGCTGCGCGCCATGGCGCATGCGTTTTTGCGCCTCAAGATCGTGCTGGAACCAGGCGGAGCGGTGTCGCTGGCCTCGGCCCTGTATCGCGCGGACGAAATCGAAGGCGATGCAGTGATCGTTGTGGCATCGGGCGGCAACGCCGACCCCGAAGTCTTTGGAAAAGCGCTGGAATACCTGACCTGACAAGCCGTTTGGGCTGAGGCAACCTTACTATCGTGCGTATGACGCCAGGGGATTGAGTCGTGCAAATTGCAGACATTGGAAACGTGCAAATCCACTATCGGATCGATGGTGATCCAGACGGCGCGCCGATTGTGTTTGCCAATTCATTGGGAACCGACCTGCGGCTGTGGGACGATTTGCTGCTGCACCTGCCTGCCGGGCTGCGTATCATCCGATTTGACAAGCGCGGGCACGGCCTGTCCTCTCAACCCCCGGCACCTTATTCGATGGGTGCCCTCGTGCGCGATACGGAAGGTCTGCTTGATTTCCTGAAGGTGCGCGATTGCGTGTTTGTCGGCCTGTCGATCGGCGGACTGATCGGACAAGGGCTGGCCGTCAAACGTCTGGATCAGGTCCGCGCCTTGGTGCTGTCCAACACCGCAGCCAAGATCGGCATCCCTTCGATCTGGCAGGACCGCATGGACGCGGTACAAAAGGGCGGGATCGAGGCCCTGGCTGATGCAACCATGGAGCGCTGGTTTTCCAAGGCATTCCGCGCATCGCCCGAGCATCTGCTTTGGCGCAACATGATGGTGCGCCAGCCAGTGGATGGCTATCTGGGCTGCTGCGCGGCAATCTCTGGCACAGACTTCTACACCCCCACCAGTGGCCTACGCCTGCCGACCCTTGGCATCGCCGGCAGCGAGGACGGATCGACCCCACCGGATCTTGTGCGGGAAACCGTTGACTTGATCCCCGGCTCTCGGTTCGAGCTGATGCGACGCGCTGGGCACTTGCCTTGTGTGGAACAGCCGGCAGAATACGCGGCATTGCTGCACAGCTTTCTGACCGAAATCGGACATGTTTGAAGGAGCCTTGGTTTGGCCGATCTTCTATTAGTCCATGGGTCCTGCCACGGTGCCTGGTGTTGGCGCGACCTTATCCCGGCGTTGGAAGCGCTGGGGCACGAGGTACGCGCCATTGACCTGCCCAGCCACGGATCGGATCCGACGCCTGTTGCCGATGTGACGTTGGACAGCTGTCGGGACACGATTTTGGATGCGACCTCGCCCAATACAATCATTGTCGGTCATTCCTGGGGTGGCTACCCGATCAGTGCCGCGGCTGAAGCCACGCCGGAGGCCATGCGCGCCCTTGTCTACCTTGCCGCCTACGTCCCGCAGGATGGCCTGTCGATGGTAGAAATGCGCAGACGAGCACCCCGGCAGACAATCCATGATGCCGTCGAAAAATCAACCGACGGTCAGTCGTACATGTTTAAGCCGGACAAAATGCACGATCTGTTCTATCATGACTGCCCACCCAAAACGGTGCCGTACGCGTTTGCACGCTTGTGCCCTCAAGCCATCGCACCACAGGACACCCCCCTGTCCCTGAGCGACAAATTCGACCGGGTTCCTAAGGCTTATATTCGGACAACCAAGGACCGGACAATTCCGACTGAATACCAGGAACAGATGAGCCATAAAGCACCCGAAGCTATGCGGCATACGATTGCCACGTCGCATTCCCCGTTTTTTGCGCAACCCCAAAAACTCGCTGATTTGTTGGACAAAATCGCAAAAAACCTGCCAGGGTCACAAGTCTGAGCACATCCCTTTCAACCCGCATCGTCTGCGGATAAGGTCCGCCCAAATTATCATCCTTGCGGTTCAAATGCGCCTTCCCTTTTTCTTCGTCCTTCTCACGGTCATGATCGACGCCATGGGCATCGGCCTTGTCCTGCCTATCATGCCGGAACTGATCGTCGAAGTTCAGGGCGGCACATTGGCGACAGCTGCGATCTGGGGTGGCATCCTCAGCACCGCGTTTGCCGCCATGCAATTTGTGTTCGGACCGGTTCTGGGTAACCTTTCGGATGCTTACGGGCGACGGGTGGTATTGCTGGTCTCGCTGTTCGTCATGTCACTGGACTATGTTGTCATGGCGCTTGCGGGCAGCATCTGGTTGCTGTTGGCCGGACGCATCGTCGGAGGCATTACGGCTGCCACGCATGCAACGGCGGCGGCCTTCATGGCGGATGTGTCGAAACCCCACGAAAAGGCTGCAAACTTTGGTCTATTGGGCGCAGCATTTGGCGTCGGGTTTGTCTTTGGCCCGGTACTAGGTGGGCTGCTGAGCGAATATGGCACACGTGCACCATTTTGGGCTGCGGCGGGCTTGTCTGCACTGGCCTTCGTCATCGGTGTATGTGTCATGCCCGAGACGGTCACCGACAAGACGCGCCGGGCCTTCAGCCTGAGGCGGGCAAACCCAGTGAACTCGTTGCGCGCGATTGCCGCGTTGCCCGGGATCCGGCCGATGCTGTGGGTCTATCTCCTGTACTCAATATCGATCTATGTCTACCCGGCAATTTGGGCGTATTTCACAACCGAACGGTTCGGCTGGTCACCACAAATGATCGGCCTGTCACTAGGCGTCTACGGGATCGGCATGGCGGCCGTTCAGGGCGGCCTGATCCGTCCCGCAACCAAGTATTTGGGGGAACGCGTCACAATCATCTACGGCATGGGGTTCGAGCTGTTTAGCTTTTTTCTTCTGGCCTTCCTGACCAATGGGATCATTGCCTTGATGCTGATCCCGATCACCGCCATCGGAGCGGTTGTGACCCCTGCCCTGCAGGCCCTGATGTCGCGCAAGACGCCCGACTCGCAACAGGGTGAACTGCAGGGTGTACTGACATCCTTGCACGCTTTGTCGATGGTCATCGCACCGTTGCTCATGACGAGCGTGTTCGCTCAGTTCATCAAGCCCGACGCGGCGATCTACTTGCCAGGCGCACCATTCCTCTTGGCATTCGTCATGATGGTGATCTGTCTTCTTGTGTTTTCCCGTTCACGTGGGGTCATGGCATAACTACGACATCCCTTTGACGGATTCCGCCTTGCAGCGTCCCCATAAGCGCGCCACCGTAGCGCAAAGCGAGAGAGGGACAGCATGCAAACCATCAAAGCCGCCGTTTGCCGGGCGTTCGGTGAACCTCTGGTCATCGAAGATATTCAGATCGCGCCGCCCAAGCCAGATGAGGTCGAGGTGACACTGGATGCGGTGGCAATTTGCCATTCGGACATTTCATTTGCCGGTGGTGCGTGGGGCGGGCATCTTCCTGCCGTCTACGGGCACGAAGCTGCGGGCATTATCACTGCGGTCGGCGACTCGGCAGGTGTGTTTCAGGTTGGGGACCCGGTTGTCGTTACCCTGATCCGGGCATGTGGCTCGTGCCCCTCTTGCGCGGGGGGGAAACCAACTGTCTGCGAAACGCCTTATGATAAGGTCAACGGGCCGTTGCGCACAGCAGATGGCGGACCACTGGAGCAGGCAATGGCCTGCGGAGCATTTGCAGAAAAGGTTGTGGTCAGCCACCGGCAAATTGTCAAAATACCACAGTCGATGCCCAAAGACGTCGCCAGCCTGCTGTCCTGCGGAGTGATCACGGGCGTCGGCGCCGCCGTCAACGCCGCCGGGTTGCGGCCCGGACAGGACGTGGTGGTGATCGGTGCCGGAGGTGTCGGGCTGAACGCAATTCAGGGCGCCCGCATCGCCGGTGCACGCCGTATTGTGGCCGTGGACATGACCGAAGAGAAGCTGACCATTGCCAAGGAATTCGGCGCGACCCACGGCGTTTTAGCCGATCAGAAAGCGCCCTGGAAGGCCGCCTACAAGGCGCTTGGGGGTCGCGGCGCAGATGCCGTTTTGATCACCGTCGGCGCGATTCCTGCCTACGACCAAGCCCCTCGTTTCTTGGGTCCGGGTGGTAAGGCGGTAATGATCGGGATGCCGCACTCCGGGGATATGGCAAGCTACGAGCCGGTAGTTCTGGCCGCGCTGGGTCAGGGTTTGATCGGATCAAAAATGGGCGATGTTGTCATCCAGCGGGATATTCCGTGGATGATCGACCTTTATGATCAGGGACGCCTGAAACTGGATGAACTGATCTCGGGCCGGTGGTCGCTGTCGCAGATCAACGAAGCGATCGAGGACACCAAAACCGGATCCGCCAAGCGTAACGTGATCGTTTTCGACAGGGATTAACCCGGCAGGGCAGGAGACCACCTGATGAAGCTGCAAGACCTCGACATCATTGTCACCGCCCCTCCTGCGCCCGGATGGGGCGGGCGGTATTGGATTCTGGTCAAAGTCACGACCGATACTGGGATCACGGGCTGGGGTGAATGTTATGCATCCTCAGTTGGCCCCGAGGCGATGCGCCATGTCATTCGGGACGTGTTTGAACGGCACATGCTGGGCGAGAACCCCGAAAACATCGAGCTGATGTTCCGCCGCGCCTACTCCAGCGGATTTACACAGCGTCCCGATCTGACGGTGATGGGGGCTTTTTCCGGATTGGAAATCGCGTGTTGGGATATTCTGGGCAAAGATCGCGATCGCCCGGTCTACGCCTTGCTGGGCGGATTGGTGAACGAACGCATAAGGGCCTACACCTATCTGTATCCCCTGCCCCAACATAATCTGAACGATTTCTGGACGTCGCCTGAACAAGCGGGCGAATGTGCCGCCGAAATGGTCCGGCGCGGGTTCACAGCCGTCAAGTTCGACCCCGCCGGGCCTTACACTGTTCGGGGCGGGCACATGCCTGCGATGTCCGATATCTCGATGTCTGTTGCGTTCTGCAAAGCAATCCGAGAGGCCGTGGGCGACAAAGCCGATCTGCTGTTCGGCACCCACGGGCAATTCAACACCGCGGGCGCAATCCGGTTGGGTCAGGCGCTTGAACCCTATTCACCGCTTTGGTTCGAAGAACCGACACCTCCGGACATGATTGAAGATATGGCTCGTGTCGCGCGGAACGTTCGGATCCCGGTCGCAACCGGTGAACGCATGACGACCAAGGCCGAATTCTCTGCCGTTTTGCGGGCTGGGGCGGCGGAGATCCTGCAACCCGCGCTGGGGCGTGCCGGCGGAATTTGGGAGATGAAGAAAGTCGCGGCCATCGCCGAAGTGTTCAACGCCCAGATGGCCCCACACCTATACGCCGGTCCGATTGAATGGGCCGCGAATATCCATCTGGCCGCGTCCATCCCCAACCTGCTGCTGCTTGAGACCATAGACACGCCGTTTCACGATCAACTCATCAACGGCTCATTGCAGGTTGAGGCCGGATTTGTCCCCGCGCCGACCGCACCGGGCCTTGGCATCGAGGTGAACGAAGACCTTGCACGGGCGCACCCTTTTAACGGTGATGGCCTGCATCTGCAGATGCAGGAAGAGCCCTGTGATTACGTGAACGGAAACGCCTTTCAAGGTGGTGCCCCTGCAACCGAGGGGTGACAACCCAATAGGTCTTGGGGCACATTGACCCAACCCATAGGTGTTAAACAGGCCACGCGTGACACTCGAAGACGAACAAACCGAACAAACCGAAGCTGCGCTATCTGAAATGAAAGAAAGCGCGGCTCGGGCCTCTGCGTTTCTAAAAACGCTCGCGCATGAGGGTCGGTTGATGATTTTGTGCCATCTGGCCGACGGCGAAAAATCCGTGGGTGAATTGGAGGCCTTGTTGCGTATCCGTCAGGCTGCGGTCAGTCAGATGCTGGCGCGTCTGCGCGCTGAAAACATTGTTGCAACGCGCAGGGACGGAAAATCCATCTATTACTCGCTGAACAACGACGGCGCGGCGCAGGTGATCGCTGTACTTTACGACATGTTCTGCAGCCCCGAAAGCGAATAACCCTTAGTTCGATACATAGCCCGCGATCACCTGCAACAGTTTGAACGCGGTTGCGGCGTCGTTTTCGACCACGGCCAGGAATTCCTCTTCACCAATACGCAGGCACGACAGTTCCGTCTCGGCGATCATGCTCAGCGCTCGAGGTTCCTTGCGGATCAGGCCCAACTCTCCGACCAGGGCACCGGGGCCGACCGTGGCAATCAACTGATCCACTCCGTCAGTTTGCGGAAGGTACAACCCGGCCTCCCCGTCCAGCACCACATAGGCACCGTCGGTTGGCTGATCGTCTTTAAGGAAAACAACCTCTCCTGCTTTGGCATCGAACCAGCGCGCGCCAAAGGCCAGCAGGCGCAGCTGTCGGCGGTCCAGCCCGGAAAACAGCGGTGTCTGTTCCAGCGCGCGCAGCTTGCGCGAGAGGTCAGCCGAGGCGGCACTGTCTTCTTCCACGTCCGCAGGTCCTTCATCCGAGACGACCCGACCTTGCCTGATTTCCACATACATGTCGAACACGCTCGGGTTTTCGAACTGGTCGTTCAGGTAGATCACCGTGGTATCCGGCAGCAGAGCGCGTAGATTTTTGTACACGGCCACTTTCGAGGCCATGTCATAACTGGCCAACGCGTCCTCAAGAATCAGAATATCCGGTTTCTTGATCGTCGCGCGCGTAAAAGACAGAGGTTCAGCAAAGACCGCTGGCAGGTTTTGACCACCCAGCGCCACCGGCACGTCATAGATCAGCTCAACCACCAACGGGCGCGCACCGTTTTCGCTCAATACATCCACGATCAGTTTGCGCGCCTCGTCCGAACGGGCGCCGCCGATCTGACTGACCTTTCCAAACAGGGCGTTCTCAAGAACTGTCAATCCGGGCGCGAATTTTGATTTGTCCAAGGGCACAAATACATCCAGCAACCGCTCCAGCAGCTTTTCGGAATGGCTATGTCGCAGCTCAAGGATGCGGTCCTTGAGGTCGTCGGTGAAGGCTGGTCCGATCTGTTCCGCCGAAATCACAAACGGAACGGCCAGCAGGTTTGCCAACTGTTCATCATTCAGCCCCGATACGCCCTCGTTCCGGGTCTTTTCGACAAGCTCGACCGCAGCCTCGTACGTTTGCGCCTCTAGTCCCAGTTTGCGAAACAGCGGGTGATCGGTGCCGTCCAGGCCGAAAATCTGGCGCAGCATCTCAATCACATCGCGTGTCAGGCTCACCAGTGTCTCGTCCAAACCAAATTCGCGCAACTGCTCAAGGAACACGGTCTGCTGCGCCAAAAGCTCTTGTGTGACGGGGACTTTGGGGGTGGCGAACAACAAGTTCTCCGCAACCGGCAAGGCAGGGTTATAGCGATTGCGGTCAAAGATCAGGGCCTGTTGCTCTAGCCCTGTTGCTTTCACCGCATCCTGAACCAAAGGTCGCAGTTCGACCAGTTTGTCGGCCAGCTCGGGATGCTCGGCGGCATCGAAGACCTGTTCGGCCCCGCGCAAAAACAGCGCCGCGCCGGAACCCATCCCGTCAATCAGTTTCAACCACCAGTCGCGCACCTCTTCAGCGCTGTCTAATCCCGCAGTCGTCGGGTCCAGCCAGTTTGCCTTGAAGGGGTCCGGGCTATTGCCGGCCCGCAACGTCTCATCATATCCGGGGTCGTTTGTTTCGGATGTCTGTGGCTTGAACCGCATCGGCATCATGACGTTGTCGCCCAGCGTACCCTGGAACATTACGGGTCGTGACGAAGCATACCCAATACGGGCGGCCACAACGCTTTGATGCAGCTCTGACAAACGGATTTCACCGATCCGAACCCGGCCCGAGCTGGGCAGAATTTCCCGCGTCAGCAACTCTGCCATAGCGCGGCGATCTTCTTCGCTGGGGGCCGCGATCCCGATGATTTTCCCGCTGGGAAAGGACAGGTCCAAATCATCCAGAACCTGGTTACCGTCCATATCGCGGACCGAGACATGGTCGAGCACGATGTCACCGTTCAGCCTTGGTGTGGCCTCGGGTTCGCCATCGAACAGTTTTTCGTCATGCATTCCGGAAGGTGCAAACCGTTCCGTCACCACGTCCCAGCGCAGCGACATGTCCTGTGTCTGGTTATAATAGGTCAGCAGTTCCTTCCACGGTGAGCTGAGATCCTTATACGCAGCCAGGGCCGCAACCAGCGCACCAAGCGAAACCGACCCCTGCAGGACCAGAAGACCGCCAACCAAATAGAACAGGAACGGTGTCATCTGCGAGATGAAGTTGTTTATGAATTTCATAAAGAACTTCTTCTGGTAGATCTCGAACCGGATACCAAAAAGGCGCCCCAGCTGCTCAGACACCATCGCCCGGCGGTATCGCCACCCACCATTGGCACGCAACGTAGACGCGCCCGCCGCGTTCTCGCCGATTTGGGCGGCCAGCAGGCGAACCTCCTGAATGCGTTTTTTGTTCAGAAGGTTGATCTGACGCTGCAGTTTCGGAATCAGCCAGGCTTGCAGAGGGATCAGCGCGACTGCCGCCAGCCCAAACCAGAAGCTTTGCAGAAAAAGGAAGGACAGGATGGTGATCATCTGACCCGCCTGCAAAACCGGTTGGCTGATCGCGTCCCCCATGAGCCCGCCCATCGGCTCGCTTTCGGCGGTGACCATCGACACCAGCTCACCTTGGCTGACGCGTTCGAAATAGGGTTGCGGGAAACGCAACGCGCGGCTGATCAGCACGTACCGGAAGCGGCGCAACATACGCTCGCTCAGCACGCCTTTCATTGTGTTGATGCGCATTTTCATCAGGCCATGCGCCAGCACCGCGATCAGAAACGCGATACACAGAATGATGAGGAATGTCGTCTGAGGCAGGCTATAACCCCAGACATCTACAACCGGGCTGGCCGCGCCAATCGCATCGTTGATGATGCGCTTGGGCAATTCGAGCGTCAGATAAAGTAGTGGAAACAACGTCGAGGTCACGGCCAGCAGAATCAACTGGTCGCGTTTCGAGTATTTCCAAATAAACTGGAAAATTGAACGTTCTATGGAACCTGCCCCTACTAAGGATCACCGAAACGATCTTGACGAAAGTGTCGTAAACCCAACACTCTGAATTTACCTTAGTCCAGCCAAAAGAGGCAAATAGTTTCCAATCTGATCAGTTAATTGCCGAGTGTGAACAAGTTCATTTGCGCAACCACAGATTAGTGCCTAGACTCTGTCTGGGACGATATCGGGAGGACTCATTTGACTGCCAGTATAGGCGCAGTGCTATTGATGCTCTGCTTGTTGCAGATCAAACATATGTTTGCGGATTTTTTTCTCCAGACTCCGAAAATGTTGGCAGGGCGCGGTGAGTATTTTCACGTGGGCCGTGCGCAGCATGCGGGCGTGCATGTCATCGGGTCAGTGATTGTCTTTTTAATTTTTGGCGCGCCGTGGTCGTTTATTTTGATCATTGCTGCACTGGAATGGATTGTTCACTTCAATATTGATTTCGCCAAAGCCAGCTATTCGGACAAAAAACAACTGATGCCGACGCAAGCCGCGTTTTGGCGGGCTGCGGGTCTGGACCAGTGCCTGCACAACCTGACATACATCGCCATGGTTTGGGCCTGGGCTGAATTCGCGACCTGATCAGCGATTGCTTCAGGCGACGTTTTCCAGGGATTGCGGACAATACGCGTCCAGCCACATTCGATCCAAATGGTCGATTCTAGCGGCGTCGAAACGTTCTTCTTCCTCCCAATAGCGACCAGACGAAACGAAGTAATTCAACTGTGCCTCTGCCTGCAGTGCCGCTTGCATACCCTTTGTCGAAAGCAGCCTGTCAGATATTAGGGCGTCAGTCGTCACCGAAGGAAAGACCAGCCGGCTTTCACCCTGCGACAGTCGAACCACGCGGCAGTTCTGCGCGGCACCGAACAAAGCCAACCGGGCGGATTTTGCCTCGAGCGATCGCAGCGTCACATCAGCGCGCAAAGGGTCGGCTGCTCCGTTGCCGTAAAAATGGGTCTTGCCGGAACTCGGGTAAATCATGTCACAGCCAAAAAAGGCCAAGACGGCTGGCTGCAGCGCGGCCAAGGCCCAGTAGCCCGCCGTAAACGCCATCGTGCCACCGGCATAAACAAATCCGCCAAACTTGTTTTGATGCGGAACGTATTCATCCGCCTCGACGATGCTTTGGCTGCGGACCAGTTCGTCCGGACGATTGCAGATAGGGAAGTCCTCGGGATGGATGAGGAAATCCCAATCGTCGCGGATACGCCAGGCGTTGTTGATTGCAACGATGTGGGTAAACGGATCCCTCGACCACTCCCGAGCTGCAGCGGCGGCCGGTGCACTTCCAAGTATCAAAACGCGATGCATCGGTTCGGCCATTCTGGGCCCTGCCCTTTTTCCAGTTCCCCGGAAGGATAGAGCTTTTTTTTTCCTTAACTACCCCAGTACAGAAAAACTGCTTTCTTCGTTGATCGGGCGCTTGCGGGAATAGAACCCGACATCAATGCTCCACCCGATATAGGGAAGTTCGTATTGCAGCGGCTGCGCATCGTGATCCGCGCCCCCTTCACAATACGCGATCAGGGCCGTCATCATCTTGCCTGCGATCGGCGCGTTCTTGTACTGGTTCCCACTGGTCCCGCAGGCCATGTAGAACCCCGGCAGGCTGGATTTGTCATAGATCGGAATCCAGTCTGTGGATGCGTCATACAGATCCACAACTCCGCGTGTTTTAGACGGGATGCCAAGACTTGGGACGCGCTGTGCGTACCGCATGGCTTGCGTTGTCCACTGATCGGTGAAGTCATGGTTATAATGAACGTCGTCCTCGCACCATTGATGCGGATCGCATTCCGGGTCTTCCGAGCCTACCAGGATGTGGTTACCATGTTCGGGCCGACAGTAGCAGGCGATATCGCTGTCCGAGACAATCGTGCCATCGTTTTCGAAATCGAACCCTTCGGGTGCTGGCACGTGCACAACCTCTTGCCGCAAGGGGCGGGTTTCGATCGTCATGTCATCCAGAACGCCCGCCATCTTGTTGATGATCGCCGAGCCGGGGCCCGCGACGTTCACGACGACTTTTGCGTAGATTTCTTCGCCCGAGGCAAGTTTGACACCCGAAACCCGACCGTCGCTGGACAATATCTCAACCACTTCGGCACCAGTGCGCACTTCTGCGCCATGCAGCTTGGCAGCGTCCATCAAGTTCTGCGCGGACAAAGCCGGATCCGTGACGTATCCCGCCTGTGGCCAGAACACACCGCCCTGCATCTTGCGCCCGTTCGGGTGTCCAAATTCCGGATCATCCATACGGCGCGCCGGCGCGAAACTGTCCTGAGAATAGATCGGCAGGCGCTCGGAAACTTTTTCGGCCGACCACTCCTCGAAAGGGCAATCCAGATCGGCGCTGTTCTTCATGTGCTTTTCCAGCATACCGTTCGCGTCGGTCTTCATCACCAGACAGCCGGTTTCGCGGAACTGCGCCAGATTGGCATCCTCGGGCAGGCCGAGGTAGTCCGCCCAATCGCGCCAGTAGTGGTAACCTTCCCACGCAAACGCCGTTCCGTCGAAAGTCGAATAATGCATGCGGATAATGGCGCAGGATCCGGCAGTCGAACCGTGGCCAACCTGACTGTTTCGGTCCAGCGACAGGGTTTTCCAGCCCGCTTTCGCCATTTCAAAAGCGATGGCCGCGCCGATCACACCTGTTCCGATGATGATTGCGTCAGGTTGACTCATGAGGCTTCTCCCTTCCAATAGCGCGTTGAATAGGCGCTGAATTCTTCGACTTCTTCGGGCTTGGGCTCAACCCCGGTGAAGACATAAAGGTAATGCGGAACCATTGCGATCCGCGTGGACATTGGTTCGTTCAGCTGGGCCAGATCGTACCCGATCTGCATGTAGTACAGAACGCGCGCGCGGGTTTCGGCCTCGACCTCGGAATAGCCGTACCGCGCGAACATGTCGTGAAGCGCGTCGAGCCTGCGCGCATCCGACTGATCGAGCGCCCGGCGTACTTTCCCCGATTTGCGCGCCCAATCCCGGACGGCAAAATCCAGCGCGGTATCGAACAAATCGGTGTTCACCACGCAACGATGCACGTTGCAGACGGCTGCGGTTATCGTATCCGCTGGGGCTTTGGTCTGCGCAACCAAAGCCGCTGTATTCGTCGCATGCCAGCGCGCCAGTAGGGAATCCAAAAGCTCTTGCCGGGATTTGAAGTACCAATAGAAGGACGACCGCGACACGGCCATCCGTTCAGCCAGGTTCAGAACCTTGATCTGGTCCACACCGTCTGAGATCAGCACATCCATAGCCACGTTCAGCCAGTCGTCACGCGTGACCTTGATGTTACCAACCAAGGGTTCAGCTTCGGGGTCATCCCGGTGCAGGATGGGCTTTGTGCTCATTCAACTCTCCGGCGGTGCGCCGCCCGCAGCCGTACGGCGGGTAATATAGTCTCGCAAGGCACCAATGCGGTCACTGTCTGTGGGCGGGGCCTTAAAGTCATTCACAATGCCTTTCCAAACCCCGGTTGCGCGATGATTGGCATCCATTGATCCGCGCTCTGTCCAAGTTCCGAAATTTGCGTAATCGTGCAAATGCGGTTCATAGAATTCGGTGTTGTACCGCTCCATCGTCTGGCTTGAGGCAAAGAAGTGCCCGCTGGGTTCGACTTCGCTCAGGGCGGTGTCGAAACCGATCTCAGCTTTGCCCGCCTGCGCCCCCGCGCACAGTTCGGCGACCATGTTCAGGACCTCGGCGTCACAGATCATTTTCTCAAAAGAAACGGTCAAGCCACCCTCCAGCCAACCGGCCGAGTGAATGATTACTGTCGCTCCTGCCATCAGACAGCCCCAAAGACCAAACTGGTTTTCATTCGCTGCTTGAACATCGTTGATGTTCGACGCTGATCCGGCAGCTGACCGCCAAGGTAGGCCCAGATGCCGGGCCAATTGACCTGCGGCAAGCGAAGCCTGGAAATGTGAGGGTGTTCCAAATGCGGGCGCACCCGATTTCATATCCACGTTGCTGGTGAACGTGCCATAACACACCGGCGCACCCGGCTTGGTCAGCTGTGTCAGCGTCAGCGCCGCCAGCGCCTCGGCATGCGACAGCGTAATCGCCCCGGCCACAGTAATCGGGGCCATCGCGCCCATCAGAGTAAACGGCGTGATGATCGACATCTGTCCATTGCGGGCGAAATCTATCAGCCCTTGCGCCATCGGTATGTCCAGCGTGCGCGGGCTGTTCGTATTGATGATCGTGTAGCAATGTGCGCCCGCCTGAAACTCATCGTCCGACAGCCCCCGCGCGATGGACAGCATTTCAAAGCAATCCATCACCTGCGGCGTCCCGCGTGAGAAAAAGAACGGGAACTTGTCGGTCAACTCCATCTGGGCCTGCGTCGTGAAGTAGTGGCGCAGGTTGGTTGGCACGTCCTGAGGCTCGACCTGAGGCGAGATCATCTGGAATACATCGAAATGATGCGTAAGCTTGAGGAACTCCAGATAGTCCTGCCCCGAGGCCGGGCGGCGGCCGCGTTCAAGATCTGTCGCGTTCGGTGCCCCTGCCCCCGGTTGAAACACCAAACTACCTAGCTCAAGGGTGAAGTCTCTGTGTCGCGCGCCTGCATGGCACGCAATCGACTTTGGTGCTGATGCAACGGCGGCTTCAACAATGTCGCGGCCGATAAAGACCATTTCGGTGTCTTCATACACACGCGCGCCAGCCTTTTCAAATATGCGCCGCGCTTCAGGCAACAGACATTTGACCCCTAGCTCTTGCAGTGTCCGAAGTGCTGTCTCGTGCATTTCCGCAATCTGATCCGCCGGGAAAACCTCCATCAAAGGAAACGGATTTTTGAGTTGTCGGTAGTTCACATCGCGTGTTGGGCCAGTGGCGGCATCGGTGCTGCGTCCGCGCCTTCGTCGCCCGCGTTCAGGTGTTTGCGACATCATCATCAGCCCCTCATCGCTTTGCCTTGAGGATCGTAAGGCGAAGGTGCGATGACCCGCGCCGAGCGCTCAACGCCAACTACGTGCACCGACAATTCTGTCCCCGGCTCGGCCTTTTCACGGTTGACCAACGCCATTGCCAGCGACTTTCCAGTGTAGTGTCCATACCCGCCCGAAGTGACAAAGCCGACACGCTCATCGTCCGCCCAAACGGGTTCATATCCGCTGGCGTCCGCGTCTGCGGCGTCCACTTCCAGTGTTACCTGAACCTGCGCCGGACCATTGCCGTCACGTTCTGCGACTGCTGCATCTTTGCCGACAAAGTCCTTGTCCCAGTCGATCCAGCGATCCATCCCGGTCATGCCCGGGGTGTAGAGCTGCGTGAATTCTGCAGACCAGATGCCAAAACTCTTTTCCAGCCGCGCCGACAGCATCGCGTTGAAGCCACATTCGCGAATACCCTCATCTGCCCCGGCCTCCAGCAACATACGGCGTAGCTTGATGTGGTCTCCGTAGCGGCAGTTGATCTCATACCCTTTCTCGCCGGTCACCGACATGCGCGCAACTCGGGCGCGCACCAGACCGATGTCGAAATCACCACAGCCCATGAATTTCAGACCCGAGATGTCCTGTTCAGCCAACTTTTCGACCACGGCTTGCGACTTGGGACCAACCACCGCGAACCCGCAATATTCCTCGCCCAGATCCCGGACAGTAACGCCGTCGATCATGTGATCGTCAAACCAGCGCATGTGCCAAGCTCGCAGGTAATAGCTGCCCATGATCCACCAGGTACCATCGCCCCAGTTCAGAACTGTCAGGTCCCCCTTGAGCCGCCCGTTTTCACCCAACATAGGCGCCAGCTTTGCACGACCCGGCGCAGGTAGTTTCGAGACCATGACTTTGTCGAGCCACACTTCTGCATTTGGTCCCGAGACCTCGAACCGCGAAAAGCCCGAGATGTCCAACAAACCAGCACCTTCGCGGATTACCTTGCATTCCTCAGCTACGATTTCGTGTGCATTCGACCGCTTGAGCGTCGGTGTTTCCTCGAACCCTTTCGGCGCGAAATACAACGGCACTTCAAGATCCCAGCTGACGCCCCATTTGCAGCCCGCATCCGTCATCGCGTCATGCGCCGGGGCCATCTTTAGCGGCCGCCCCGCGGGCAGTTGCTCGTTCGGGTAGGTCATAACAAAACGACGGGAATAAAACTGGCCCGTGGTTTCACGGGTATACCGCTTGTTCTGCGCAAAATCGCCAAAACGCGCCACGTCCATCGGCCAGGCATCCGCCTCGGGCTCGCCATGGATCATCCACTCGGCCAGTGTCTTGCCGACACCGCCGCCCTGCAAGAAGCCCGCCATGACAGCACAGGCCGACCAATAGCCGCGCTTGCCCGGCACCGGACCGACCAATGGGTTGCCGTCGGGGGCAAAGGTAAAGGCACCGTTTACCCATGTCTTGATGCCCACGTTCTGAATCGACGGATAACGGTCAAAGCCAAGCGTCAGCTCATTCTCGATCCGGTCGAGCTGTTCCTGAAACAGCTCTTCACCATAGTTCCAAGGCGCACCGTCCATGGCCCAGTGTTCGTGATCGACCTCATAAATACCGACCAGAACCCCTTTCTGATCCTGCCGCATATAGGTGAACCCTTCGAGGTCGACGGTCATCGGCATCTCGAAATCTGCCTCGGCGACCTCGGGCACAGTATCAGTGATAAGATAGTGGTGCTTGAGCGGTGAAACCGGCAGCTCCACCCCCGCCATACGCCCCACCTGCTTGGCCCAGAGGCCGGCGGCGTTGACCACGTGTTCACAGGTGATCGTGCCCTTGTCGGTGACGACCTGCCAGCCATCGCCGGTTTGGATTAGTTCTTCGACCTTGGTTTCTTCGTAATACTCCGCGCCCCTCTTTTTCGCCGCTGTCGCATAGGCCTGAACCGTGCCAGTCGTGTCGATATAGCCCTCGCGGTCCGCCCACATGGCCCCCAAAACGCCGTCGGTGGACATGATTGGGCAACGCCTTTGCGCCTCCTCCGGGCTCAGCAATTCGCAGTCATCAATGCCGATAGACTGGAAGATGCGGTAATTCGCCTGCAGCCATTCCCACCGTTCGGGCGTTCCGGCCAACGTCAGGCCACCGGTCATGTGCAAGCCGATATTCTGACCCGATTCCTTTTCGATCTCGCTGAGCAGGTCGATTGTATACGCCTGCAAGGACGCCATGTTTGGGTCCGCATTCAGAGCGTGAATGCCGCCAGCCGCATGCCAGGACGAGCCGGACGCCAGCCGCCGCCGTTCCAGCATAACCACATCTGTCCAGCCAAACTTGGCCAGATGATACAGAACCGAGGCGCCCACGACGCCGCCCCCGATGACCACAACGCGATACTGAGAATTCATCCTGCGCTCCCCTGCATGTCTCACCAGGGACGCTAGAGGTACTGTTCACATCTGTCTAGACATTTCTGTACAGTTCTGCGCCTACCAAAAAACTGCCTTGGAGCGGCAGTTTTCAAAGTTGTGCGCTGGGACGGGAAGCGACCTTATCAAACCACGTCAAAGTGGCTGTGTTTTCTTGTGGTATCCGCTTTTTGATCACGCGGGCAAAGTCGACGAAGACAAAGGTGGAAATGTCAGCCAGAGTGAAATCCAAACCTGCGATAAACGCGCTTTCGTTCAGTCGCTGTTCCAGAAGCGAAAAGAAATGGTCAACGCGAGTTGAACCGCGCTGCGCCAGTTCCGGGATTTGCGCGTGATTCACCGGACCCGGAATTGCCCTGTCAGCAAAGGCTGGATGTGTATTCCGCAACGCCTCGGCTACAGGCGCGCCGCCCTGCTGTTCGACAATGCTGTTCCACATCAGAACCTGCCCCTTTTCATCCGGAGTTCGGCCCATCAAAGGTGGCTCAGGAAACCGCGCCTCAAGATAGGCGGCGATCCCTAGATTCTCAGTTAGCGTGCTGCCCTCATCCGTCACCAGCACCGGAACCGTTGCATTGGGGTTCACCGCGCGAAAGTCGTCACTGAGTTGTTCACCTTTGCCGATCGAGATTTCTCGGGTTTCGATATCCAAACCCTTTTCGGCAATGAACATGCGCGCGCGCCGTGGGTTGGGGGCCGTGGAACAATCATAAAAAAGCATCAGGTTCTCCCACCCTGTCAGCGGCGATAAATGAAACAGCGCCCCTCGACGGCCCCTTCAGGAAGGGACACTTCGGTCAAGGTATCGAAATACATCCGGTCGCTGGACACCATCAAACCACCCTCGGCTAATAGCGGCTCGATCAATGGTGAGACAAATCTGGCGAAGTCGTCGTTCTTTTTGCGGTTGTGACCGCCCAAGTCCGCGTGGATCAGACTGGCCGTGGCTCCGAACCGATCCACCGAGGCCGGTAGTGTTTCTCGCACATCCCCCAAAATCACCCGATCTGCGGGCGGCGTGGAATCCGGATGCGACGCCACGGCGCGCTCGAACACATAAACAGGTCGACCTGAAATATACTGCACCATGTGATGATAGGTGCGCCCGTTGCCCAACCCCAGTTCGAACACTGGCCCAGGCATTCCTTTGGTTTCAGAGATGGCGAAATCCAGACAGGCCCGTTGGGACACCATACGGTCGATGAACAGATCCAGGCGGCTTTGGTTGTCGGGCACGGGGAAATCTCTCCTTGATATCAGTCAGCTCATGATTTGGGGCCGACACCGCATGTGATGACAAATCCTCAAGGATTTGTGTAGGTAAATTGGCCTAAGTTTCACATTTTCGCGACAATTCGGCCCAAGAACGGGTTTGACTACACAGGCACAACCGCGCGAGACTAAGTCAAAAAACACAGGGAGTTGAATACGCCGATGTCGAACCACGGACGAACGGGTGGAAAACCCGCATGACTGCGTTGTTGTCCGTCAGAGACCTCAGCATCGGTTTTGGTGCGGGCGACTCAGTCGTCAAAGGTGTCAACTTTGATGTCGAGGCTGGGCAGACATTGGCTCTGGTCGGTGAATCCGGATCGGGAAAAACCATCTCGTGCCGGGCGGCCTTGCGTATTCTGCCACGTGCCGCGCAAATCCGCAGTGGCACGATAACCCTGAACGATTCAAAAGGCTTCGAGGATCTGACCAAGATCAGCGAACGCCAGATGCGCGACATTCGCGGCAATCGGGTTTCGATGATTTTTCAAGAACCGATGCGATCACTATCCCCGTTGCACAAGATCGGCAATCAGGTCAGCGAGGTCTTGTGGCTGCATCGGAGCGCGTCCGAGGCGCAAGCCCGCAAAGAGGTCCTGACCCAATTCGAACGCGTGGGCTTTCCTGATCCGCAGCGCGCTTATGATTCTTACCCGTTCGAGTTGTCGGGCGGCATGCGCCAGCGCGCCATGATTGCGATGGCAATGGTTTCCAAGCCGGAACTGCTGATCGCGGATGAGCCAACGACCGCGCTGGACGTAACGACACAAGCGCAAGTGCTTGGTCTGATCAAAGAACTACAGCGCGAGACAGGAATGGCTCTGATCCTTGTGACGCACGATCTTGGTGTGGTTGCCAATATGGCAGAACAGGTCGTTGTTATGCACAAGGGTCGCGTGATGGAGGCAGGGGCAGCCGCCCCGATCCTAAGCGCCCCGGCGCACCCCTACACACAACAATTGTTCAACGCGGCCCCTGCAATTCCCGACGAAGATTCGGTCGGGCTGCCTATGCCGGATGATGACCTCATTCTACAGATGAAGGGGGTGTCCAAGACTTACACTATGCGGTCCAGCAGGGGCTGGCAGGGGGACAAGCTGATCCATGCCTGCCGAGGTGTGGATCTGAAATTAGCCCGCGGCAAAACACTGGCAATCGTCGGCGAAAGTGGCTCGGGCAAAACAACGGCCGCGCGGATCGCCCTTGGCGCGGAACTGCCCGATCCGGGTGGCGAGGTTCTGTTTCGCACCTCGCCAGGCGAAGACCCGATCACCGTGCACCACATGAACCGCTCTCAGCGCACGGCCTTTCAACGCAAGGCGCAGATGGTGTTTCAGGATCCGTACAGCTCTCTCAGCCCACGGATGCGCATTCAGGACGCTCTGACCGAACCATTGGAAATCCACTCCATTGGTTCGACCGCCGAACAGCGAGACAAAGCGGTCGAGATGCTGCAGCGCGTCGGACTGAATGGTGATATGCTCAAACGTTATCCCCATGCCTTTTCCGGCGGACAGCGGCAACGCCTGTCGATTGCGCGGGCGATGATGCTGGACCCGCAGCTGATTGTCTGTGACGAGCCGACATCGGCACTGGATGTATCGGTTCAGGAACAGATCCTGACCTTGCTGGAAAACCTGCAGGACCGGTTGAACCTGTCCTACCTGTTCATCTCGCACGACCTTGCGGTTGTGGCGCGCATTGCCGACGAAGTGGCCGTGATGCGCCGGGGTCTTGTCGTCGAACAGGCCCCGCCCGAGACACTGTTTTATAACCCCCGACACCCTTACACCAAGGCGCTGATTGCCGCCCAACCAGAACCCGACATCAACCGGCCCATCGACCTTAAACTGGTTGCGTTGGGCGCTGGTTCACCAGACAGTTGGGATGACACCTTCCGATTTACGGACTCCGTGATACCCTCACTGGTAGAGATGGAGCCCGGCCATAAGGTACGATGCCATGTTTAAAACCACTCGCCCGCTTATTCTGGCTGCCACGTTGGTCGCCACTTTGGTCCTGCCCGCCACGGCAGGAACACCGACCCCTCAGGAAAGCGAATTCTGGAAAGCCGAGGTCAGCGCCGGGAACCTGCCGCCGGTCGCAGAGCGCCTGCCAGCCGAACCTCTGATCGTGGATCTGGCAGCCAAAGGCCGCGAGTTTGGTGCCCCTGGCGGCACGCTTCGCACAATGGTGACCCGGTCAAAAGACATCCGCCAGATGGTCGTTTACGGGTATGCGCGATTGGTTGGGTTTGACGAAAACTACGACATCGTCCCTGATCTGCTGGAGTCCTATGAAAACGAAGGCAATCGAAAGTTCACACTGCATCTGCGTGACGGCCACAAGTGGTCCGATGGATCGCCGTTCACATCCGAAGACTTTCGTTATTGGTGGGAAGACGTTGCCAACAATGAAATGCTCAGCCCTTCTGGCCCACCTGACTTCCTGATTGTTGAAGGTAAAACGCCAGCCGTGACCTTCCCGGATGAGACAACTATTGTCTTTGAGTGGGAAAACCCAAATCCTGATTTCCTGCAGTCGCTGGCCCAAGCGCGCCCGCCATTCATCTACCGGCCGTCTGAATTCCTCAAACAGTATCACGAGAAGTTCGCAGATGCTGAGGACCTCGCCTTTCAGGTTGAAGACGCACGGGTCAAAAGCTGGGCGGCGCTGCACAACAAGCTGGACAACCTCTACAAGTTCGACAACCACGAACTCCCGACGCTGCAGCCTTGGCTGAATGCAAGTTCGGGCAAGAAGATCCGCCACAATTTCGTTCGCAACCCTTATTATCACCGCATCGATTCCAACGGCGTTCAGTTGCCCTATATCGACATCGTTGAGATGGAAATCGTCGCTGCTGGCTTGGTCGCGGCCAAGACCAATGCTGGCGAAACTGATCTGCAGGGGCGCGGTCTGGCGTTTCGCGATGCATCTATCTTGAAAAAGGGCGAAGCCGGTGGAGACTACAAAACTCTGCTGTGGAAGACCGGTGTCGCATCGCAAATCGCGATCTACCCGAACCTGAACTACTCGGATGAAATTTGGCGCGACGTTCTGCGCGATGTTCGTGTTCGCCGGGCGCTGTCCCTGGCCATCGACCGCAAAACCATCAATCAAGCGCTCTATTTCAAACTGGCCCATCCCGGTGCGATGTCCGTTTTACCCGCGTCTCCGTTCTATGACGAGGAAAACGCAAAAGCCTGGGCGCAGTATGACGTTGAGATGGCCAACGCCCTCCTGGACGAAGCTGGCCTGGCCGAGCGCGATAAAAACGGCATTCGCCTGCTGCCGGATGGGCGCCCGATGGAACTGATCATCGAAACCGCAGGAGAGCGGCAAGAGGTTGAGAACGCGCTTCAGATCGTCACGGATACGTGGCGCGAAATTGGTGTGGACCTGATCATGCGCCCACTGGACCGGGACATTCTGCGCAACCGCGTTTTTGCTGGCAACACCATGGCCTCAGTTTGGTTTGGCTGGGATGACGGTATCCCGCAGGCGCACACTTCCCCTGCTTATTTGGCACCTACGGATCAGGTGTTTCTGGCCTGGCCCAAATGGGGACAATTTTACCAAACCGGCGGCGATGTTGGTGAAGCGCCTGACATGCCCGAGGCTGAACGTCTAATGCAGCTGGCCCATGATTGGGAGGTAGCTACCACCGACGAAGAGCGTTCGGCAGTCTGGTCAGAAATGCTGAACATCCACGCTGATCAGCTTTTCGCCATCGGAATTCTGAACGGCGCGCCGCAGCCCATCGTAGTGTCCAACCGTCTGCGCAACGTGCCCGAGCAGGGCATGTGGGCGTGGGAGCCCGGCGCACATTTTGGCATTCACCGCCCCGACGAATTCTTTTTCGCCGACTAATCAGGAGCAGCTAAATGGTAATGCTGCGCTATGCGGTGTATCGCTTTTTCACGATGCTGCTGACTTTGCTGGTGGTGTCGGTTCTGATCTTCGTGATCATCAACCTGCCCCCCGGCGATTATCTGAGCAATCAGATCGCGGAATTGCAGGCCTCGGGCCAATCTGCCGGGGTCGCCAAGGCTGAATTCCTGCGCGCGGAATACGCCCTGGATCGCCCCATATGGGAACAGTACCTGGTCTGGATGGGCTTCTGGCCCGGACCGCACGGGTTTGAGGGCCTTCTTCAGGGCAACTACGGCTGGTCTTTTGAATTCGACCGTCCTGTGGCCGAGATCGTTGGCGATACCCTATGGCTGACTGTTGTGGTCAACCTGGCCGCTATCCTGTTCGTTTATGCCGTTGCCCTGCCGCTGGGCGTCCTCGCCGCAGCAAAATCGCGAACCTGGATTGACTATACGTCGGCCTTTGTTGGCTATCTTGGTTTGGCGACGCCCAACTTCCTGCTGGCACTGATCCTGTTCTATTACGGACACCGCTACTTCAACCTGCCCATCGGCGGCCTGATGGACCCATCCTTCGAAGGTCAGCCGATGAGCTGGGAAAAGCTGAAGTCCATTCTTGTCCACCTGATCGTGCCGACTTTCGTCATTGGCACATCTGGCGCCTCTGCCATGATGCAGCGCCTGCGTGCGAACATGCTGGATGAACTGGGCAAACCTTATGTGGAAACGGCCATTGCCAAGGGTATGGCACCATCGCGAATGCTGACAAAGTACCCGCTGCGCGTGGCGTTCAACCCATTTGTTGCAGATATCGGGAACTTGCTGCCGTCGATGGTATCCGGGTCGGTACTGGTCTCAGTCGTGCTTGGTCTGCAAACCATCGGCCCGACCTTGCTGACCGCACTCAAGACCCAGGACCAATTTCTGTCTGCCTTCATTCTGATGTTCGTGGCCTTGCTGACCCTGATCGGCACCATGATCTCTGATATCTTGCTGGTCATGCTGGACCCGCGCATTCGGTACGAGGGGCGTGAAGCGTGACCAAACACACCGACGGTCGCTTTGTCGACGATGCACCTTTCGACGCAGATGCCGCCCTGCAACAGTTAGAGCGCGCAGATCTGGACGCACCCAACTGGGTTCTGGTCTGGCGCAAGTTCAAAACCCATAAGCTGGGTTTGATTTCAGGTGTCTTCCTGCTGTTCTGCTACCTGATGCTGCCCTTCGCTGGATTCATCGCCCCCTACGGCCCGAATGAACGAAACGGCGAACACCTTTACGCCCCACCACAAAGCATCAATTGGTTCCACGATGGCTCCTTCATTGGCCCGTATGTCTATCCGATCGTGGCCGAAGCTGATCTTGAAACCTTTCAATGGAAATTTGTGCCCGACACGGAAGACCCTCGCCCGATCCGCTTTTTCTGCGAGGGGACCGAGTACAGGCTTGCAGGTCTTATCAAATCAGACACCCACCTGTTCTGCGCGCCGGAGGGCGCAACGCTGTTCCTTTGGGGGTCCGATCGTTTGGGCCGCGATGTGTTCAGCCGCATTCTATACGGCGCGCAGCTTTCGCTGACGGTCGGTCTGATCGGGATTTCGGTATCGTTCACCCTTGGCATCTTTTTTGGATCAATCGCCGGGTATTTCGGCGGCAAGATCGATTGGGTCATCAACCGCGTGATCGAGGTCTTGCGCTCGCTACCTGAACTGCCGCTCTGGCTTGCCCTATCGGCGGCGGTGCCCTCAAACTGGAGCCCGGTTGCTGTTTTCTTCATCATCTCGATCATCCTCGGGATTCTCGATTGGCCTGGCCTCGCCCGTTCGGTACGCGCGAAATTCCTGTCCCTAAGGGAAGAGGAATACGTCCGCGCCGCCGAGATGATGGGTGCAAGCTCGGGCCGTGTGATCCGCAAGCACCTGCTGCCGAACTTCATGTCTCACCTGATCGCCTCGGCCACGTTGTCGATACCGGCCATGATCCTCGGGGAAACCGCGCTCAGCTTCCTGGGTCTTGGTCTGCGGGCCCCGGCCGTCAGCTGGGGTGTAATGCTGAACGACGCGCAGAACCTGGCCTCGATCGAGATCTACCCCTGGACGGCAATCCCGATGCTGCCGATCATTGTTATCGTGCTGGCATTCAATTTCCTGGGTGACGGGCTGCGTGACAGTCTGGATCCATACCAGCAATGAGCTTGATTTCAGCCCTTCCTGCAACCGACGGATACCGCAAAACGGGCACCGGGGCTTGGTCCAGCGTCTACGCGGTATCTGAACTGGCGACGGCAACCTTTGGCGCGGTCGGGCAGGAACTGGCTCGTCTGATGACGGCGCTGGACCTGTCGCCCAGTGCGCCGGATGTGTCTGTGGATCACCGGCTGGCCTCGCTTTGGTATCAATATTCCTTCAAGCCCAATGGCTGGGAGATGCCTAGTCTCTGGGATGCGGTCGCGGGGGATTACCAGACTGCGGATGGTTGGATCAGGCTGCACACCAACCTACCCCGCCACCGGGCGGCGGCACTAAAAGTTCTTGAAGTCAAAGCAGATCGGGACGCGGTCTCTCAGGCGGTGCGGCGATGGTCCGCCAGCGAGCTGGAATCGGCAATCGTGGCCCAAGGTGGCGTTTCCGCAGCCATGCGCAGCCG
Organism: Ruegeria sp. CDSC068; assembly: GCF_059610545.1. Classification (NCBI taxonomy): domain Bacteria; kingdom Pseudomonadati; phylum Pseudomonadota; class Alphaproteobacteria; order Rhodobacterales; family Roseobacteraceae; genus Ruegeria; species Ruegeria sp. CDSC068. The sequence goes on along the minus strand of NZ_JBXWNV010000011.1, from coordinate 26,362 downwards.
GGCAGTGTGGTTAGAGCATCCGCAAGGTCGGGCCGTGTCCCGCGATCCACTGATCGGTTGGCACAGCCCGCGACAGATCAAACTGCGAGATCGATCCGAGGCCACGGCTGAGCGCCCTTTGGCAGGGCTGCGCGTCCTCGACCTGACGCGCGTGCTGGCTGGGCCGGTTTCAACGCGAACCCTCGCCGGTTTTGGTGCTGACGTTCTGCGTGTCGACCCGCCCGGTTGGGACGAGCCCGGTGTCATACCAGACATCTCATTGGGCAAATCCTGCACTTACCTCGATCTGAAATCGCCCTCAGGTTTGGAAAAGCTGCAAGAGTTGCTGTCTCAGGCCGATGTGTTCGTCCACGGGTATCGCCCCGGTGCTTTAGACGCACTCGGCCTGACCAGGGCCAAGCGCGATGAATTGGCCCCAAACCGGGTCGAAGTCACATTGGACGCTTATGGCTGGCAAGGCCCATGGGCCGCGCGGCGCGGGTTCGACAGCCTCGTTCAGATGAGCGCGGGTATAGCGGATGCAGGCCGTGACTGGGCAAATGCGGATAAACCGACACCATTGCCGGTTCAGGCGCTGGATCATGCAACCGGCTATCTGATGGCCGCCGCTGTGCTATCCGCCTTGGCTGAGGCTGCCTCAGGGAACGCTATCATGCTGGGTCAGCTCTCTCTCGCACGCACGGCCGAGTTGTTGGCCATTCTCGGCAAGTCCGACACGAAAGAGGTTATCACCGGCGCCAGTCCGTCAGACTACAGCCAAGCTCTAGAAGAATCAGGCTGGGGCTCCGGTCACCGCCTGAAACCTGCTCTGACTGTTGGCGACGCCAAGATGTTCTGGGACAAGCCTGCACCTAAACTAGGCACGTCGGCTCCGGTCTGGGCCACGGCCATCACCTGAGCCAATCGCCACGCGGTACGCGCGGCCCGGCCCAACGCTTTGGGTCTCGTCTTGCCAGAGGCGTCACCCAAAGGGGCGGGAGACCCCCTCAGCGATCGTCCCCACCCGGACCGATATCGTCCAGATAATCCTCGTCAATCGCCGCCTGCACCGCACCCGTCACAGCTTCGCGCTGTTTGGGCGTCAAATCCTCGGGGTCCTTGCCCTCGGCCAGGCGCACAGTGACCTCACGGTGTGCGAACTTGATGCCTTCGCGGGCGAACAATTCCCGGATGTCCTGATAGACTTTCTTGCGCACCAGCCATTGATCGCCCGGCTTGGTCATGAACTTGACCCGAATGATCATCGCAGAGTCCTGCATTTCGATCACGCCCTGCGACTTCAGCGGTTGGATAAAGTTGTCGCCGATCACCGGGTCGCTCAACAACTCTTGACCCAACTTCTTGATCAGCTTGCGCACCTTCTCGACATCGGTGTCATACGTCACCCGTAACGGCAGTTTCATGATCACCCAGTCGCGTGAATAGTTGGTCAGAACCTTGATCTCACCAAAGGGGATGGTGTTCAGCGCACCCAGATGGTGACGCAGCTGGAACGACCGAACCGAGATCTTTTCGACCGTTCCCTTCACGTCGCCGATGTCGATGTACTCACCCTTGCGGAACGCGTCATCCATCAGGAAGAACGCCCCCGAAAAGATATCGCGGACCAATGTCTGCGACCCAAAGCCCACGGCCAGGCCCACGACACCAGCACCCGCGAATAGCGGGCTGACATTGATACCCAATTCCATCAGGGCAATCAGCGCTATGGTCACAACAACTACGGCCAGAATGGCCCCACGGAACAAAGGCAACAATGTTGCCAGGCGGCTTTGCCCACCTTCGCCGCCTTCATCGCCCAGCTCAGCCTCACCACCGCCGTCGTCAATCTCCTGCGCGATCTTCGAGTCGATCCCAATGCGGAAAAAATGGAACAGGATGTAACCCATGAAGAGGATCACCATCACGTCCAGCGCCCGCTCGATCGGCAGGTCCTCGCTCCAGCTGGCATCCGGATTCCAGATGACCACCAGCGCATATAGACCGACGACAAAAGCCAGAATACCGGCAACCCGCCGCGCCAGATCTTCGTAGGTCAAGATCGAGTGCTTGCGCATCTCGGCCTGCGGCGTTTCGATCACTTCAACCTCGGCATCCGCCTCATCAGCATCGGCATTCATTGCGTCAAGCTGGTTGTTGCGATTGAAATACCGTTCCAGAAGATAGTTCATGGCCCCATAGGCAACCACGACCGACATAAAGATTGCATAGCTGCTGGCTACGATTGGGATCGAGTTTTGATTTTCCAGCACCAGGTCGACGGCCAGTTTGAACCAGCTGAACACCATGTAAAGGATCAGCACCGGCGCCCATGCGAACGAGATTAGGCGCAGAATCCACGACACCTGATCCGGTGATCGCCCGCCGCGGATAGCGTTCGAGATGGCGCGGGCGTTGAACAGGATCATCAGGACATTGCCGATCGCACCAAACATGGTCAGGCCGCCATAGACCAAGGCGTAGACGTTATAGTTCAGCCCAAAATCAGCTACCCAAGTGGCAAAAAGCACCACGGTAATGTCGTAGGTCGCCAGCGCCGAAGCCCAGATATACAGGCGTTTGGCGTCACGATCCGAGAAAGGCGGCAAGCGATATTGGCTCAGATATGGCGATAGAACCATGCGCCACAGATCAGACACCGTACGCGACAGGAAGAAGGCGGTAAAAATTGCTGTGACCGTGAACTGGATCGAGATGTCCTCAGCCTCGCCGAAAAACACGAAACCGACGATAAGCGCCATCACCATGGCAAAAATCGTGGCGCCTATCCCCATCAGGAACCGGAACACCAAAAACGGCATCTTCTCGCGATAGCCTTGCGGATCTTCCTTGGATCGCGCGACGACGATTCGCTTTGCGATACGCTTGCCGTAGATTTCAATCGACAACCATCGTCCGATCAAAAGGAAGAGAACGTTCCAGAACAGGACCTCGACATAGGTCTGTATTCGGCCATCCGGACTGGTCTGACGCAGGATGTATTGCACCTCGAAGATCGAATAAGGCAGCGCCTGAAGCCGTGAATTCATCGAGTCGCGAAACTTCGAAAACCGCTCCTGCGCTTTCATAAGCTGCGAACCGTCGCCCATCGGATCCCCGGGTGCAGCCTCGGCGGTGACACTGTTTTGCTGGCCGGAAGACACGATTTGCCCAGCGCTGTCGATGACGATCACACTGGCCCCGGCTTCGGTCGCGGAGCGGATCGCCGTAGCCAGATCGCTGTCGCTGGCTGTGTCCGTGCTGCTGCCGCCGGCTGAGGGATACCCCGGTATCAGAGAGGTCTGCGCAACTGCACCGGTGACCAGCGCCAGAGTAAGGGACCAGATTACAACCGTTAACCCAGCCAGCAATGTTCGTGTCATCGGATATTTTTCCAGTTCGCCATTCGTAACACAGGTTATCGAAGCCCGGTGGCGGGTTCAAATATTCAACCCCCGCAGCCTCAACATCGTATCAAGCCGTGTTCCCCGCACCATGCTGTGAACAGAAGTGTTTGCAACCCGGAAAAAACTGAATATGACCAACCTGACGCTGCCATCATGACGGATGGGCAGGAAATTTGATATAGAACAGGGCGCAGATGCGAAACCCACGGCTAAAATCGAAACAAGCCGGTAACGACTGGTAGGATCAGTGATTTTGCACGCGGCTAAAAAAAATATATACGATACGGGTGCAAGCGCGCGGAGTTGCACCAGAACACTGAATTGGGCAAAGGCATGAGCCTAGGAAGACAAAACGATACAACCGGCCGTGCGCCGCGCATCTTGTTCTACAGCCACGATACGTTCGGGTTGGGTCACTTGCGCCGATCCCGTGCACTGGCTGGTGCGATGACGCAGGCTGACCCATCGGCATCAGCGCTGATCCTGACCGGGTCACCCGTGGCCGGGCGGTTCACCTTTCCGCGTCGCGTCGACCACGTGCGTTTGCCAGGAGTGACCAAACGCGCCGATGGATCTTATGCATCCCAGACAATTGGAATGGGCATCGAGGAAGTGACTGAGCTGCGGGCGGGTCTTATCCAGACGGCGGTTCAGCAATTCGATCCTGACGTCCTTATCGTCGACAAGGAACCAACTGGTTTCCGCAGCGAGCTGTTACCCACCCTAGAAAATTTGCTGCGGTACCGCCGCACCAAAATGGTCCTGGGCCTGCGTGACGTTTTGGATGAACCCGAAGTGTTGGCCGCCGAGTGGGAGCGGAAAGAAGCCATTGCGGCGACCGAAAGGTTCTACGACGAAATCTGGGTGTACGGACTGCGCTCAATCTATGATCCGACCGAGGGCCTGCCGCTCAGCGCTGCCGCGCAGTCGCGTATCCATTGGACTGGTTATCTGCGCCGCGATCTCGGGCCGATAGGCGATCCGCCTGAACAGCCCTACATCCTGATTACGCCGGGAGGCGGCGGCGACGGCAAGGCTATGGTGAACCAGGTTTTGTGCGCCTACGAAAAAGACCCCAACCTGTCACCACGCGCTGTCCTTGTCTACGGCCCCTTCCTGTCGGGCGAGCTGCGGGACGATTTCGAGACCCGCGTTGCTGCGCTGAATGGTCGGGTCACGGCTGTTGGCTTTGAATCGCAGATCGAAACGCTGTTTGCCGGCGCTGCAGGTGTGGTCTGCATGGGCGGTTACAATACGTTCTGCGAGGTGCTCTCGTTCGACAAACGCGCCGTCATCGTTCCACGCACGACACCGCGGCTGGAACAGTGGATCCGCGCCTCACGCGCCGAAGGTCTGGGACTTGTCAGAATGCTGGACGAAAACCGTGACGGGTTAACGGCGGACGCGATGATTGAGGCTATTCGCAATCTGCCCGATCAGCCCTTGCCTTCTCAGGCAATCCGCGACGGCCTGCTGGATGGTCTGGACTATGTCACAAGCCGCGTGGACGCGCTGCTTGGTGGGGAACGGGAACGAGCCACCGGATGACTTCAGGAAAACCCAAGCTCACGGTGCTGGTCAAAGGATGGCCGCGCCTTTCCGAGACGTTTATCGCACAGGAACTGGTCGCCTTGCAGGACGCAGGCCACAGCTTTGACATCTGGTCCCTGCGCCACCCGACCGACACCAAACGTCATCCACTGCATGATCGGTTCAAGGGACAAGTCCACTACCTGCCCGAGTACCTGTATGAAGAACCTGATCGCGTTTGGGCCGCGCGCCACATCGCGCAGACCCTGCCCGGCTATACCGAGGCTTATAAGGTCTGGCGCTCTGATCTGCGGCGCGACCCGACACAGAACCGCATCCGGCGTTTCGGGCAGGCCTGTGTTCTGGCCGCCGAGTTGCCCGGGGAAACGCAGGTGATGTATGCGCATTTCATGCACACGCCGTCGTCGGTCGCACGCTACGCCGCCATCATGCGCGGCCTGCCCTGGAGCTTTTCGGCACACGCCAAAGACATCTGGACGTCACCCGATTGGGAGAAAGCCGAAAAACTGCAGGCCAGCACGCATGGGGCCGCTTTTGGCGCAACCTGTACTGCCATTGGGGCGGAACACTTGCGCAGTTTGGCCGATGATCCGGCGCGGGTCGATCTGATCTATCATGGCTTGGACCTGAACCGTTTTCCCGACCCACCGACCCGCGCAGCTCGGGCACCGGATGGGCGGTTTCACATGCTCTCAGTCGGTCGTCTGGTCGAGAAAAAGGGCTTTGATCGCCTGATCGATGCGTTCGCCACGCTACCCAATTCGCTGGACTGGCACTGGACACATATTGGTGGCGGTGCGCTTGGTGATGCGCTGCGCGAACGGGCTGAGGCCCAAGGTATCGCGGACCGGATCACCTGGAAGGGCGCCTGTGACCAGCCCGAAGTGATCGAGGCGATGCGCGGCTCTGATCTGTTCGTGTTGCCCAGCCGGATCGCGGCTGACGGAGATCGCGACGGGTTGCCAAATGTTCTGATGGAGGCTGCGTCTCAACTGTTGCCGATCCTGTCGACACCGGTTTCCGCCATTCCGGAATTCATAAAAACCGGAACGCATGGCGTTTTGTCCGACGACAACCCGTCCGCACTTGCCAGCGCGATCACCGAAATGGCCGCCGCTCCTGAGCGTACTGCATCTATGGCCAACGCTGCCTATTCCCGCCTGATTGCCGAGTTCCGCATGGACCCCGGCATTGCCCTGTTGTCCAAACGGCTCAGCGCATTGGGCGCGGGCAAAGACTGATGGCCCGCGTCGCCTTTTTCTCACCGATGAAATCTCCGGACAGCCCGGTGCCATCGGGTGACAGGGAAATGGCGCGCAATCTGATCAGGGCGATCGGGGCGCAGGGCGACGAGGTCGATCTCGTATCGGACTTGCGCATTTACGACAAAACGGGCGATCCGGCGGTTCAACAACGTCTCTGTTCTGACGCCAATGCCGAAGCCCGGCGACTGATCGCGGACATGACCCACGACACGGATTTGTGGGTGACGTATCACAACTACTACAAGGCCCCCGATCTGCTGGGCCCTAAAGTGTGCGCAGCTCGGGGCATCCCCTATGTGCAATTGGAAAGTACCCGTGCGACCAGCAGGTTACGCGGCCCATGGTCCGGCTTTGCGCAAGCCGCACATGATGCCTGCGACGCGGCGAACGTCATTTTTTACCACACGGCCAACGATCTAATCACGCTGGAACGTGAAAAATTCGAGGATCAGCGTCTGGTCGAATTGCCGCCCTTTTTGCCAATCTCGAGCCTGCCGCCCGCTTCCTCATGTGACGGGCCGATGCTGACGGTGGGAATGATGCGGCATGGTGACAAACTGGCGTCGTACCAACTGCTGGCGCAGGCGCTGTCGCATTTGAACGGGGATTGGGCTTTGGATATTGCAGGGGATGGACCTGCGCGGGCTGAGATCGAAGACCTTATGACACCGTTTGGCTCCAAGGTCCGGTTTCTGGGGCAACTGGATCGTGACGCCCTGCAAAACTTATACGCAAATGCGTCCATCTTGGTGTGGCCCGGCGTGAATGAGGCATTTGGCATGATTTACCTTGAGGCTCAGGCCAGCGGAGTTCCGGTTGTTGCGCAGAACAGGCCCGGTGTCCGCGATGTTCTGGCGCCGGCCGACTACCCCGAGGTCGAAGCAGGACCCGAAGCGCTTGCCGCCAGGCTACAGACGCTGCTTGGAGACCCTGCCCTGCGCCGTTCGCTTGGTACGACAGCCCGGGAATACGTGTCCAACCGCCACCTGATGCCCGCAGCAACCGAACGGTTCTGGCAGGCTGCGCGGCCTTTGATCGGAGGCACCGCATGAGCCAACTTGCTCTTTTGCGCCACGGCCACACCCATTGGAACCGCGCTGGCCGTATTCAGGGCCGCAGTGACATTCCGCTGGACGATGACGCGCGCACCGAACTGGCCGGATATGAATTGCCCGAGTTGTGGAACAAGGCAGCGCTCTGGTCCAGCCCCCTGCAGCGCGCCAGCGAAACCGCCGCATTGGTCGCGGGGCGAGAGCCTATGTTGTCCGAAGCCCTAACCGAGATGAACTGGGGCGATTGGGAAGGCAAGCGCGGCGTTGACCTGATTGCAGACGCAGACAGCGGATATCGCCATATCGAAGATTGGGGCTGGGACTATTGCCCGCCGAACGGCGAAAGTCCGGCGGAAGTGCGGGCGCGATTGCAACCCTGGCTGGGCGGTTTGCAGGGCGACACTGTCGCCGTGTGTCACATTGGGATCATGCGCGTCATTCTGGCCTCGGCCTGGGGATGGAACTTTGACGGCTCTGCCCCGTTCAAGATCAAGCGCAACCGACTTTATGTCATTGATCTGGATGGTTTTCAGCCGCAACCCGAACCGGTTCGACTGCTGCGACAAGGCCCCCGCGAATGAAAGTCATGATTGTTGTCACCCACCTGTTGGGCACCGGGCACCTGAGCCGCGCGTTGACGCTGGGCCGTGCCTTTGTCGCGGATGGGCATGATACCTTCGTGGTCTCTGGTGGGATGCCCGCTCCTCAGTTGGACACGGCCGGAATGACGCTGTTGGGCCTGCCCCCTTTGCGCTCGGATGGCACTGATTTCACCCGCCTTTTGACACAAGCCGGAACGGTAGCGGATGTCGGGTTTTTAGCGGCGCGCAAAACTGCTCTGGTTGAAGCAATTCGCAGCTTTGCACCGGATGTTTTGATCACCGAGCTTTATCCGTTTGGCCGCCGATCCCTGACAGGTGAATTTTCGGCTGCGCTAGAGGCGGCCCGTGATATGCACCCGCGCCCGATAATTCTGGGATCGATCCGGGACATTCTGGCGCCGCCCTCAAAACCCTCAAAGGCCGAGCGGGCAGAGCAGATTGTCGCAGAGCATTACGACGGCATCCTTGTCCATTCGGATCAGAACGTTGTGCCCTTGAACGTCAGTTGGCCTGTGTCTGAGCTGCTGGAGGGCCGCATGTTTTACACGGGTTTCGTGGCTCCACTGGCCCCAATACCGCACAAGGATGCAATCGGCAAAGGCGAAGTGCTTGTCAGCGCAGGCGGCGGTTCGGTTGGGCAACCGATCTTTCGCGCGGCCATCGAGGCCGCCCGAAAGATGCCGAACAGGCGCTGGCGCCTGTTGGTTGGCGGGCAAGACGCAAAGGCGCGCATTGCAGAATTGCGGAAGCATGTGGAGGGCGCCCCTGTCACTCTGGAAGCGGTGCGGCCCGATTTTCGCCAGATGCTGCCCCACGCGGCGGCTTCGGTCAGCATGTGTGGCTACAATACAGCATTGGATATTCTGCAAGCAGGAACCCCTGCCGTGTTCATTCCATTTGATGATGGCAATGAGGTCGAGCAGAGCCTGCGCGCCCGCACCCTTGCGGAAATGCCAGCCATAGATGTCATCCCAAGCAAAGATTTGAACGGAAATCTGCTGGCCCATGCCGTGGGCCGTGTGATTTCATCGGAACCTCGTCCGGTCTCAGATCAGGGGTTCGACGGCGCTGCGCAATCCGTACGAATCGCCAAAGAACTTTTGGAGCGCCGCGGATGAGTGTGGACTGGCGCAGTTTGACGGATGAGCTGGAACTCTGGCGTCAACAAGGACTGGCGCTGCCTTTGTGGTGGCGCGACGATGATGCGGTTTCCACAACGCCGCAGCTTGATCGCTTGACCGCGATGTCAGACCACCTTGGGGTGCCCGTTCATCTGGCCATCATCCCCCGCAATGCCGAGGACGTACTGGTCGAATTTGTAACTGCCCGGCCAAACCTGATCCCAGTCGTGCACGGATGGGCTCATCAGAACCACGCACCACCCGATGAAAAGAAATCCGAATTCCGCCTGCACCGGCCCATGGACGATATCACTGGGGAGATCGGCATTGGGATATCGCGGCTGCGCACCCTGTTTGCAGATCGATTGTGCCCGATGTTCGTGCCGCCATGGAACCGCATAGCGCCAGAGGTGGTGCAGGAATTGCCCGCAGCGGGGTATCGCATCTTATCGACCGCCACGCCACGGTCCAGCCCTCAGGCAGCGCCTGGATTGGCCCAGATCAACACGCATCTGGATCCAATCGACTGGCGCGGATCACGCGGGCTGGCCGACCCGGACATGTTGATCGCCAAAACCACTCAGCTGCTGCAGGATCGCCGCGAGGGTCGCGCAGATAACGCCGAACCCTTTGGCATCTTGACCCACCATCTGGTTCATGATGAGGACATCTGGACCTATACCCACGACCTGCTGAACCGGCTGCTGGACGGGCCGGGCTTTGTCTGGTCCGCCCCCCAAGCCGACTGAAAACGGAGATCTGAATGAGCCGACTGGATTCCATGCTGCGCCGCCTGACCGCACAACGCGACGGTTTGAATTGGGCGGTCGACCAAGTCTCGGACATGGCGGGCGACGTTCTGGATATGGGTCTTGGAAACGGGCGCACTTATGATCACCTGCGGGAAATTCTACCAGATCGGAGAATTTGGGTCATGGACCGCGTGCTTCAGTGCCATCCGTCCAGCACACCGCCAGCAGAGGATTTTTTGCAGGGTGAGGCCGAGCCGATGCTGCAGAAGCTGGCAGAAGGTGGACCCAGGATCGCTTTCGGTCACTACGATTTCGGGCGCGGCGTTAAGGAAGAGGACGTGGCCGAAGCGGCGCGTCTCAGCCCCTTTATCGCGCAGGTGATGTTGCCCGGCGGACTGTTGATCTCGGGCCAACCGCTTGTCGGCTTTCAGCAGATCAGCGGACCGGACACCATCGCGCCGGACCGTTACTTGTTCTACAGGGCCTGATCAGGCCACGCGCCGTCCGCGCGACCAAACACCATTCAACGCAGGGGTGCCTTCGCGCATCCGGAACCGGATGACGTCGGCACGTGCACCCGCCCGCAGCTCACCACGATCATCCAGCCCAACGACCTCTGCCGGTGTCTTTGTCACGGTTTTCAATCCGCGGGCGAAATCACCCCACATCTCGCCCAGTTTCACAGCAGACAGCAACAATGCGGATGGCACATAATCCGAGGACAGAATGTCGAGATGACCCAGCTGCGCCAATTCATGCGCAGCGACATTGCCGGAATGCGACCCGCCCCGGATCACGTTGGGTGCGCCCATCATCACCTTGATACCGTAGTCTTGGCAGGACTGCGCGGCCTCGACCGTTGTCGGGAACTCGGCAAGGGTGATCCCGTGACCGGCCGATACGCGCACCTGTTCGTCCGTCGTGTCGTCATGGCTGGCCAGCATCGCACCAAACCGTTTGGCCGCTTTTACCGTCTCAACCTCGTGCAGATCACCATAGCGGTCGCGCATCGCCTTAAGGTCGGCCACGTGTTGCAGAAATCCATCTCCCTCAAGCCCCAGTTTGCCTTTCAGATAAGCTTCCAGTTTCGACAAATCGCGGAACTGCCGTTGTCCGGGCGTGTGATCCATGAGGGAGACTAGGCCAACACGGTCTTCGGGTCCAAATTCGTTTAATTCTTCGGCAAGGGTTTCCGAGCAGACCTCGGCCCGCAAATGCAGAAAATGGCTGATCTTCAATGCATCCTGTTCCCGCAACTGCCACAGCTCACGCGACAGACCGCGCGCGTATTTGACATAGCGTTGCCCGGACGGGATCGAGCCTATCCGCATCGCGTCGAACACGGTCGTGATCCCGGTACTGGCCAGTTCGGCATCATGGGCCAGAATAGCGGCTGCATGAGGCCAGTCGACCTTGGGCCGCGGCTGGATGTGGCGCTCAAGGTTGTCCGTGTGAAGTTCGACCAGACCAGGGCAGACATAATCCCCTTCGCAGTCAATTGCGCCAGCGGGAACAGTTGCGCCGGTCGCGACCTCAGCAATCGTATCCCCCACAATCCGAAGGCTGCCCACGACCGTCTCATCGGGAAGAACAAGCGTGGCATTGGCAAGTATCATTTCTTCTGTCATCTGAACTTCACAAGGTTTGAGCTATTGGAAAGGCCACGCATAGGAGGCCAATGTGACATTCACGCGATACGCGATCTATTTTGCGCCACCGGCTCAGGCCGAATGGACAATCTTTGCGACCCAATGGTTGGGCTGGGACATGGAAGCCGGAACTGAAGTTGCGCATCCTGTCATTGACGGCGTGGACGTCGCAGCCGCGACCGATGTTCCGCGCAAATACGGTCTTCACGCGACGTTGAAGCCGCCGTTTCGCCTGAACAAGGGGCAATCTCAGATCGACTTGCAAGACGCCTGTGAACGGTTGGCCGGAACGCAACCGCCCGTCACGCTGGACGGGTTCGAGATCGCCCGGCTGGGTCGTTTTCTGGCCCTGCAGCCGGTAGGTAATACCGACGCGCTGAACGCGCTTGCAGCGGCTTGCGTCCGCGAGCCTGACAGCTTCCGCGCCCCCGCGCCCGCCGCGGAACTGGACCGCCGACGTGCCTCGGGCCTGACGCCGGAACAGGACGCCAACCTGCTGCGTTGGGGTTACCCTTACGTGATGGACACGTTCCGCTTTCACATCACCCTCAGCGGAAAACTGGACAAACCCACGCTGAAAACCGTGCAGGTCGCATTGGAGGACCATCTGGTCCCCCTGCTTCCCGCGCCGTTTCAGATTAAGGATTTGGCGCTTATGGGCGAAGCCGGAGATGGGAGGTTTCATCTGATCCATCGCTACGCCCTTTCCGGTTGAAGCCCGGCAAGGATCGCATCAATCGTGACTTCCAGCGGCCCGGAGTTATCAATTTCGATCACGCGGTTCAGCCCGTCGGGCAAGGGCATACCAGCCCGTCCCAAACGACGCGCCTGATCAGAGGTGCTTTCCCGCCCACGCGCGAAGAGGCGCTGCGCCAGCACCTCAGGGTCCGCTGTCAGCGAAATCACGATCAGGTCGCCAAAAACCACCTGCGCGTTCAACAAAACCGAACGGGACAGATTGACCAACAGCGCATTCGCCGTTTGCCGTTGGGCTGCAATCTCAATCGGGATGCCATAGTGCAGCCCATGCGCGCTCCAGTGCAACGCAAAGGCTCCATCCAGCACCATCTGCTCGAAGATTTCAATCGACACCCGGTCGAAATCTTCGCCTTCTTCGCCTTCGGGTCGGGTAATCACCCGGCGAACCCGCAGAATACCTGGCGACCGCGCGACCAACGCCTTCATGACGCTGTCTTTGCCGACACCTGACGGACCAACAACGGCTATGACCGGCGCAAGGCTCACGCGACCATCCCCCGGGTGAATTCAGACACGTTGATCTCGCGATCACAGACCCGGCTGCGCGCTTCGATATCGTGGAAAATTCCAACAATCGCCGCGCCGCGTTCTTTGGCCTCTTCGATCAAAGACAGCACCGTTTCGCGATTTTGCGCATCCAGTGAGGCAGTCGGTTCGTCCAACAGCATCGCAGGGTAATCATGCGCAAACCCACGTGCGATGTTCACCCGCTGCTGCTCACCGCCCGAAAAAGTAGTCGGGCTCAGACTCCATAGTCTTTCGGGAATGTTCAACCGCCGCAACAAACCCGCCGCCTTGTCCAGCGCCGCTTGCTTGTCGCAGCCAACGGCCAACAGCGGCTCGGCCACCACCTCAAGCGTCGGAACCCTGGGGACCACACGCAAGAACTGACTGACATAGCCGAGCGTCTCACGCCGCAACGCCAGAATTTCGCGCGGTTCGGCCTTGGCGACGTCCAGACCACCGACAAGAACCCGGCCTGATGCGGCCAGATAATTCCCATAGATCACCCGCATCAGTGTTGATTTCCCTGCGCCCGAGGCTCCGGTCAGGGCGACGCATTCACCTGCGGCGACTTTCAGCGATGCACCCTGCATCACCGGAATTACGGCACTACCCTGATTATGCAGGGTAAAGCTTTTGCTGACATTGATAAGCTCAATCATAGCACTTCATCTTTTTCCAAATACTCAAACCTGCAGAACACTGGATACGAGCAACTGCGTGTAGGCATGTTGTGGATCGTCCAGAACCTGATCGGTCAACCCGGCCTCAACCACTTGACCGCTTTTCATCACCATCAGTCGATCCGCCAGCAGGCGTACGACGGCGAGGTCATGGGTGACGATGATCGCGCTCAACCCCATCTCACGCACCAACCCGCGCAGCAGATCCAGCAGACGCGCCTGAACGGAAACATCCAGCCCGCCAGTTGGTTCATCCATGAACACGAGGCGCGGCCCCGTGACCAGATTGCGGGCAATCTGCAATCGCTGCTGCATCCCGCCTGAAAAGGCCGACGGACGGTCATCTACACGGGATTCCTCAATCTCAACCCGGCCCAGCCAGTCGATCGCACGGTCTCGGATGTCGCCATAGTGACGATCCCCCACCGCCATCAGACGCTCACCAATATTGCCGCCAGCACTGACCGACATCCGCAGGCCGTCTCGCGCATGCTGATGTACAAAGGCCCAGTCCGTTCGGCTCAGCATCCGGCGTTCCGGTTCGGACATGGTGACCGTATCCACTGGACCATCAGCACGTGTGTCAAAAATCACCTGCCCTGCATCGGGTTCCAGATGACCGGCCATGCAATTCAACAGCGTCGACTTGCCCGATCCGCTTTCACCCACGATCCCCATTACTTCTCCAGGGAAGAGATCAAAACTCACATCCGAGCACCCGATCCGCGCGCCATAGCGCTTTTCGATGCCTTTGACCTGCAATAAGGGGGTCATGCCGCATTCTCCTCGGCCAGTTGGCCAACATGGCCCGCCTCGCGGCGTGACCGGCAATAATCGGTGTCGGAACAGACGAACATCCGGTTGCCTGCATCATCCATGATCACTTCGTCGAGATAGCTATCCTCTGCCCCGCACAGATCGCATGGGTGATCGGCCTTGGTGGCCTCAAACGGGTAATCCTCGAAATCCAGACTGACTACCTTGGTATGCGGCGGAACCGCGTAAATCCGCTGTTCACGTCCCGCACCAAACAGCTGGATCGCGTCCATCTCAAGTTTTGGGTTGTCGAATTTCGGGATCGGCGACGGATCCATCACGTAGCGGTCCGACACTTTCACCGGATAGGCATATGCGGTCGAAATCGCCCCGTGCTGGCTGATGTCCTCGTACAGCTTCACATGCATCAGCCCATATTCTTCGAGGCTGTGCATCTTGCGGGTCTCGGTCTCACGCGGTTCCAGAAAGCGCAGAGGTTCCGGGATCGGCACCTGATAAACGATGATCTGGTCCTTGCGCAGCTTCGCCTCGGGGATGCGGTGGCGGGTCTGGATGACTGTGGCCTTTTCGGTTTCCTCGGTCGTTTCCACACCTGCCGTGTTCTCAAAAAACTTGCGGATCGACACAGCATTGGTGGTGTCATCGGCACCCTGATCGATCACTTTAAACGTGTCTTCGGGTGTTAATGTAGCGGCTGAAACCTGCACTCCACCGGTGCCCCAGCCATATGGCATCGGCATTTCACGGCTGGCGAATGGCACCTGATAACCGGGCACAGCCAGACCTTTCAGAATGGCGCGCCGGATCATTCGCTTGGTTTGTTCGTCCAAATATGCGAAGTTATACTCATTCATTTTGATGTATCACTTTGTTTTTGGTGTTTTTGTGGACGTATTTCTGTTGGGCGCACTGTTATTGGCGCTATTGGTGTATCTTTTCTTTCACTCTCGTCATGCGAAGCGTCGACGTCGTGCGCAAAGGCGGGATCCAAATGGCGAATGGAGTTCGGTTGGCGCGCGCACGGACCCGCCACCCGGTAGAAACCTGCGACGCCCGTAAGGCAGGTTTGGCAATTCGTCAGCCTGGTGCGCCCCAGTGGGGATGCAGACGCAGTCCAGCTCATAAGCGACCCCTTGCACACAGCTCGGCCTCCAACACTTGAGGAGAGGTAGAGTGGACGCTGCTTTTGCAAACGGACTGCGCGGCGTCTTCGAACGCCAGTTCGTCGGCCCATGCCAAGTGGGGGTGCCAGTCAAGCAGAACACTACCGATTTTGAACACGACGGCCTTCATTCTGCGGCCTCCTTTGGCGTGATTCGCTCTTCGGCCTCACGGCGCAGTTTGCGAACCAGCTCCAGTTCGGACTGAAAGTCGACGTAATGCGGCAGCTTGATATGTTCCAGGAATCCAGTCGCCTGAATGTTGTCCGCGTGGCTAAGGACGAATTCCTCATCCTGCGCGGGCGCACCCAGATTGTCTTCGCCCAACTCTTCCCAACGCAGGGCGCGATCCACCAAAGCCATCGCGATGGACTTCCGTTCAGACTGACCAAAGACCAAACCATAGCCACGGGTGAATTGCGGCGGTTCGGTCTTGGAACCCTTGAACTGGTTCACCGTCTCGCATTCGGTCAGCTCGATTTCGCCGATGTCGATGGCGAAACCCAGTTCCGGGACCTCCATTTCGACCGAGACCTTGCCGATCCGTAACTCACCGACGAATGCGTGGTTACGGGCGTAACCGCGTTGCGTTGAATAGGCCATGCCCAGCACAAACCCCTCATCCCCGCGGGTCAGGGATTGCAGACGCAGGGGGCGGTTCGACGGAAACTCCATCGGTTCGCGGGTCAGATCACCCGGGGTGGTGTCACTGGCGGGTTCATCCTGAATGATGTCCTCGCCCTTCAGGAACTTAGTGATATGTGGCGTCGCCTCGGTGCGGGGTTGCGCCGTAGGCGCAGCCGGAACCTCACCTTCTGCGGCCAGTTTGAAGTCCAGCAATCGGTGTGTGTAATCAAAGGTTGGCCCCAGCACCTGCCCGCCCGGCGCATCCTTGAACGTGGCCGAAATCCGGCGATCACACGCCATCTCATCAGTCTTAACCGGGTTCGAATAGCCAAATCGCGGCAATGTCGTCCGATAGGCTCGGATCAGAAAGATCGCTTCAATCAAATCACCGCGCGACTGCTTGATAGCTAGGGCCGCCAAATCAGGGTCGTACAAGGACCCCTCGGCCATCACCCGATTGACCGCCAAACCCAGCTGTTCGCGGATTTGGGCGATGCTCAGTTCGTCAATGTCGGTTGCGCCGCGTCTTTCTTCCGCCAACCAGGCATGTGCGTTTTCGATGGCCGTCTCGCCACCCTTGACTGCAACATACATTGCCTAGGCCTCCACACTGATTTGGGAACTGCGAGGCAGGGCCGCCACCCGGTCGCCGCAGGTAAAAAAGAAGTCACATCCAAGCGGGTACAAAGCCGCGTTGGCCTGCATTGCCAGGGCATCCGGCAAGGAAAGCCGCGCAGTGTCTTTGATCCCTGGACCACTTAGAATGGCACCTGCTTGTTGCAGCGCGTCACATTCAACAATCAAGGTGGTCGAGCGATCCGGGTATTCTGCGGTACCGATACGAAATGATCCCAGTGGGCTGAGCTCGGCCCAAGTCCCAACGGCGAAATCTGCGACGGCGGCCTGTGAAAGGGGTGCACCTGTGTGAAAGGTCAGCCACTCGCGTACTGCATTGGTGTTGAACGCACCCGCCAGGTGGACCTTTGTCTCGGGGTCACACAAAGTCAGCAGCAAGGTTCCCGCTGCGATCGACAGGGGCTTTGGCGGTTGCGCACCCTTCAGATCACGGATTTCTCCGGGCTGGGCCATTACGGTCATGGCGGCGCGGAATGCATGCGCGGCCTGGACCGGTGCATTCTGAAAACCCCCGGAAAATTGGGTCTGCGCCGTCATGTGTCCTCTCCCCTTACCATGGTGAAAAACTCGACCTTCGTCGCTGCGGCTTTGGAGGCGCGATCTGTTCTGGCGGACTGCATCTGACCCTTGAGCGGCGCGATCACTTGGTCATGAACCGCACCCGCAGCCGAGGTCTGCATCAAGGCATCAATCAACGCGGCCGCCTGGGCCTTGGGCTTGGACCGGCCCTGCACGTATCCATGCCCAACCGTTCCATCCTGCAGCACCAGAGAACACCGCGTGACGGTCATTTCGCCAAGGTTGAACCGAGCGCCAGTGCCACCAGTGCGCCCGCGCACCATGACGCCGCCCACTTCGGGGCTGCGCAGCCATTCAAAATTCGGGCGTACTTCGTACTTGTCCCAAAGGGGCATCAGCGCGCTTTCAGGCGCACGCGCCAGCAGGCCCATCCAGTCCTGTCGCGTTGCCTTAGAATTATATGTTTGATCTGTCATCAAAGCCTCTTGGCCGGGTTGTCTACATGATCTATACAACTAGACAAATACTACATCCCGATGCCTGGGCTGGCAATCCGCAACCTTGTGAAGATTTGATGACATGAGAAAAACACCCGTCTGGAAAAGCATCGCCCTGAACCTGACATCCGACATTGCAGAAGGCCGCTACAACACCGGCGACCGGCTGCCGACCGAGGCGCAATTGGCGGCAAAACACGGGGTCAACCGCCATACGGTACGGCGCGCGTTGTCGGATCTGGCGGACCAAGGTCTGGTGCATGCCCGTCGCGGCGCCGGTGTCTTTGTCGCGGCCCGTCCGACCGATTATGCCATCGGCAAGCGCGTCCGATACCACAAGAGCATCTCGGCCAGCGGTAAGATTCCCGGCAAAAAGATACTTACGCTCACAACGCGCGCCGCAGATGAAACAGAAGCAGAGGCCCTGGAGATCGCTTCAGGCGACCAGGTACACGTATATGACGGACTGTCTCTGGCGGATGGGCAGCCAATCGGGCTGTTCCAAAGTGTCTTTCCCGCGGACCGCTTGCCTGGCATTCTTGAGGCGCTATCCGAGACAGAATCGGTAACGAAGGCTTTGCAGCACTGCGGTGTTAAGGATTACACCCGCATCTCAACCCGCCTGAATGCGCGCGCGGCGACGGCAACACAGGCCCTGCACCTGCGACTGACAGAAGGTGCGCCTGTACTGTATTCCGTCGGCATAAACGCAGATCCTAATGGTCTGCCGATTGAATTCGGGCGTACCGTATTTGCCGGAGATCGGGTCACCCTGACCCTGAACGAGGACTAGGCCGCAGAAACCCTCCCGCCCGTCTCGATCTCCTGACTGAGGTCTCATCCCGTTGGTCATAGCCGATGCGGGTGCGGGCACAGGAGGTTTCGGTTCTTGCCTACTCAAGTCAGCTCGTATTTTTCCAGGAATGCCTCGGCGCTAAATGTTCGGAAATCCGGCAGGGCGGCGCGCAGACGGTCATTGTCCCAATCCCACCAGGCCAGGTCCATCATGCGCTCGGCCACGCCAACCGGATACCGGGTACGGATCGGTTTGGCGGTCACGCCGCCTACAATTGTATAGGGCGCTACATCCTTAGTGACGACAGACCCCGAGGCAACCACCGCGCCGTGCCCGATGGTCACTTCAGGTTTGATAATTGCCGCATGCCCAATCCAAGTATCATGGCCGATCCGGGCGACGCGACTGGCGCGATGTTTGAACCAATCCGCGTCATCCTCGGCATCATCCCAGTAATCTGCCGAACGATACAGGAAGTGATGCAATGAAGCCTTCTCCATCGGATGATCTGTCGCGCCGATCCGAATGAAACTGGCGATATTGGCGAACTTCCCGATCTCGGCATTCGCAATGTCACAGGTCCGGTCGCAATACGAATAGTCGCCGAAAGCAGAATTCACAACGCGGCTTCCCGCACCAATTTCGACAAATTCGCCGAAGGAACTACCCGAGATTTGGCAATCAGGATGGATAAACGGTTGGTCGGAACGCAGTCGTGCCATTGTTTTGTAGTCCTTAGTCATGAGTCACGGCAAAAAGAACGACTTTGCCTTTGTGTCCCTGGCTTTGCGTATCTTGCCTGTCTCACCCTGGATAAGCCGGCGGCGCAGCCAGCCCGAGAACCAGTCCATCAGCATCACCATCAGAGTGATCAGAACGATGTAATAGGCGACCTCTTCCCAATCCTTCTGGGTGATGATCGCTTGCGTCAGCAACAGACCGATGCCACCGCCGGTGATCGCACCGATCACAGTTGCGCTGCGGGTGTTTGATTCAAGGAAGTAGAGCAACTGACTTAGCAGCACCGGTGTCACCTGTGGGATCACACCATAGCGATAGCGTTGCGGTGCATTCGCCCCGGTGGATTGCACACCTTCGATCTGCTTTTCGTCGACGTTTTCTAGCGCTTCCGAGAAGATCTTGCCGAACGTGCCGGTATCGGTCACCAGAATTGCCAGCGCTCCCGTCAGCGGGCCGGGTCCAAAAGCGCGAGCCAGAACAACCGTCCAGATCAGCGCGTCTACGCCGCGTACAAAGTCGAACACACGCCGTGTCAGAAACCGGACGGATTTGAGCGGGTTGAAATTTCGCGTGGCGAGAAACGCCAAAGGCAATGCGATCATACCTGCGCCTAACGTGCCGAGAAATGCCATCAGGATGGTTTCAAAAATGGCCCAGACAACATCCTGATGCCGCCACATCTTGTTGGTCCAGAAGTCATTCAAGATCGCTCTGGCCTCGCCTTGCGCAGCCAGACCGGCCAATTCAGGGAACGACTTACCATAGTAAGGGCTATCAAGCGTGAACCAGAACAGCTCCCACCCATTGAAATAGCGGAAGACCTCGGACCGGTTGCGGGTCACGGTCAGGCGCCCCGCATCCGTTGTAATCGCCATGCGGTTTTTTGAAACGTTGATCCAATCCGGCGCCTCGCCCGCGGGCAGTTCAGCCTGAACACCAGCAGAGCGGGTTGGTGTCGCGCGGACGATGCCATAGCCGGGGATATCGTATTCCACTGTCTCGGGACCAAAGCGGACGATGTGGCCGTCTTCCAGATCAATGACCGTAGTCTCGCCTAAACTCACCCAGCCCGGAGCCTCACCGTCGGGGTAGCGGCCCTTGCGTTCACCTTCGATGGCGGTGGAAACCTCACCGGTGCGATTGTCACGCGAAACATGCGTTTTGTAGCTGTAGCTGTCTGCAATCAGCGTTTTGCCGTTCTCCCAGTTCGCACGCTCGGCCATTCCAGACACGTCGAAAGCAAAGAACACGTAAATCAGATAGACAAAAACAAGCGCGGGCAATCCAAAGTTGGTCAGCCGTTTGCGGTTGAACAAACGATCAGCCTCGGCCTTCAACTCATCGATGGTCAGGTCGGTGGCAAAAGTGCTCATGCCCGCGCTCCTTTCTCGGAACCGTGGGTCAGACGCGCACGCAACAGACCCGACATCTGATCGACAACAACAATCGTGACGAACAGCAGAAGGAAAATAGCAGCAGCTTCGTCATAACGCCCCTGCCCCCAGGACATCGCGTTGCGCAGCTCGTAACCCAAGCCGCCGGCGCCAACAAAACCAAGAATGGCCGAGGCGCGAATGTTGATCTCGAACCGCAGCAGCGCATAGCTGACATAGTTCGATCCAACCTGCGGGATCACGCCCAGATACATCCGCTGAGACCAGTTTGCACCGACCGAATGCAGCCCTTCGACCGGCTTCAGCGAGGCATTTTCGTTCACTTCCGAGAACAGCTTGCCAAGCGCACCCGCCGTATGAATGGCAATGGCAATCATTGCGGGCACCGGACCACCGCCCAACACAAAGATCAAAACCAAAGCGATAACGATTTCAGGCACCGCGCGAAAGATATCAGCGATGCGACGAAACAGCGGGATAAGCGAGGGCCACAATGCCATGCCACGCGTGGACATCAGCGCCAGAAACGTCCCGGCGATGGCCCCTATCAACGTCGAAGCCGCAGCGATATTGAGTGTCTCGACCAGAGCCGGGAAAAACTTCACAAGGTTCTCCGGCATCGCGCCGATCTTTTCCCATGCTTCCGACAGAACCTCGGTCGGGTAGTCGAGGATACGGTGCCAGCCGTCGACAAAGCTGCCGGCATTACGGTCGTCGGCAGTGCGGAAACCCGCTGCCATCATGGCCACGAATACGATCAGAAGGATACCACCATAGACCCGCTTGCGTCGTGTCATCTCGGAATAGTCGGCCCGGATCTGGTCGACGCTGGGGGACCCTACGGTCAGGTCTGTCATGGAATGCTCCTGAGTGGAAAAACGGGGTCCGGTTGTGCGCCGGACCCCGATCATTGTGCTTACGGACTTAGTTGGACTTCAGCTTGCGCGCTTCGATAATGATTTCGTAGGCGTCGTGGGTGATCGGCATAAGGCCTTTGGATTCACCGCCCAGAACGTTGTACATGCAGTCCGGATCAATCGAATTCATCGAGGCCAGCATACCGGTCATCTTGATTTTGACATCCTCGGGCAGTTCGGTGCGCAGAACAAACGGGCCTTCAGGGATCGGAGCGGATTTCCAAATCTCGACCAGATCGTTCATGTCGACCAGGCCGGCATCCACGGCACGGCGCAGCGCGCCGGACTGATAACCGTCTTCCCAGTCCCCAAGGCCGTCGGCCCATGTCACGCCACCGTCGACATCACCGTTGTTTACGGCCACAATGGTCTGCTCATGACCACCGGTGAATTTGACTTCACCAAAATAATCACCCGAGGTCATGGTTGCACCGGTTGCCTGCGGAATTTCGATCGACGGGATAAGGAAGCCCGAGGTCGAATTGGGGTCGCCGAAGCCAAAGGTCTTATCCTTCATGTCTTCCAACGAGGCAATGCCACTATCCTTGCGGGCAAATCCGATCGAATAGTAGCCATAGCTACCATCCGTGTTGACTTTGACCAGAACAGGCTCGACCGCCTCAGGATCGCTCAGGTAGGTTTTGGCGTACCCTGATGCACCCAGCCAAGCCATGTCGATAGTGCCGCCAAGCAGCCCTTGAATGACGCCGTTATAGTCCGCCGGTGCAAACAGTTTGGTTTCAACACCCAGCAATTCCTGGGTCTGCTCGCGCAGGCATTCCTGCTTGCTCAGACGGTCCTGTGCGTTTTCTCCGCCCAGAATACCAATGCGGAATTCGGAAATATCTTGCGCCATGGCTGGCGCGGCTATCGCAGTTGTGGCCACCAGGGCGGCAATCAGTTTTTTCATCTGTCTCTCTCCGGTTTGATATGCCGGCCTTTCATCGGCCGGTCGATAAAAGGGGTGAATTGGGCCTAGATGGTCGCCTCGGCTTCCATCAACGCTTTTGAGGTCGCGTCGAGTGTTTCAATCTGGGTCGAAGTTGCCTCTTCCGAGAAGCTGGCGTCGGCGCCGTAAATTTCGCGGGCCACGCCAGTTGTCAGTTGCTCGGGCAACCCGTCGAAAACGATACGTCCGTCGCGCATACCGACGACCCGGTCACAATAGCGGCGGGCGGTATCCAGCGTATGCAGGTTGGCGATGACGGTGCGGCCGTCTTCTTCATGGATGCGGCGCAGCGCCTGCATCACCACCTGCGCGTTCATCGGGTCCAGCGAGGCGATGGGTTCGTCCGCCAGAATGATCTTAGGGTCCTGCATCAGGGCGCGCGCGATGGCGACGCGCTGTTGCTGACCACCCGACAGCGCTTCGGCGCGTTTGGGCGCGTGCGCGGCGATGCCGAGGCGATCCAGAATATCAATCGCACGGTGGATATCTTCCATCGGGAACAGGTTAAACATGGTCGCCAGTGTCGAGTGGCGGTTCAACGTGCCATGCAGCACGTTCGACACCACATCCATGCGCGGCACCAGATTGAACTGCTGAAAGATCATCGCGCAATCAGCCTGCCATGCGCGTTTATCACGGCCTTTCAGCTTGGTGATATCACGACCTTGAAACAGGATCTCGCCGTCGCTTGCATCCGTCAGACGGTTGATCATCCGCAACAACGTCGACTTGCCCGCGCCGGACCGCCCGATGATGCCAATCATGCATGGCTTGTCTACATCCAGCGTCGCTGCATCAACGGCCACGTTGTCGCCAAAGCGCTTGGTCAGTTTTTCTATCCGCAGCACGTGCCACCCCCAATTCGTGTTGGCGACCAGCTACAGGCGGGATTCAACGGCTTTGTGTCGGCACAGTGAAAGTTTTGTAAACACCCCTGCGCACCGAGGGCCTACCCATTGGCGCATATCGCCGCTATACGCTGTGCCAACACGCTATCCATATGAGGCCATTCATGAGCTTTGACCGCAGCATCAAGATCGCCCCGTCGATCCTGTCCGCAGATTTCGCCAATTTCGGTGCCGAGATTCAGGCCATCGAAGCCCAGGGGGCGGATTGGATCCATATCGACGTCATGGACGGCCATTTCGTGCCCAACCTGACCTTTGGCCCGCCCGCCGTCAAAGCGTTCCGCCCTCATGTCAAAACGGTCATGGACGTGCATCTGATGATCGCGCCGGTTGATCCCTACATTCAGGCCTACGCGGATGCAGGGGCCGATATCCTGACCGCACATGTCGAGGCCGGGGCCCATACCCACCGTACTTTGCAGGCGATTCGCGCCGCTGGCATGAAGGCGGGCGTTGCGTTGAACCCCGGCACCCCGGCCGACGCGGTTGAACACTTGCTGGACCTGACCGATCTGGTTTGCGTCATGACAGTGAACCCCGGTTTTGGCGGCCAGAAATTCATCGACATGACCAACAAGATTCGCAAATTGCGGTCGATGATCGGAGACCGTCCAATCCATATCGAGATTGACGGTGGCGTCGACCCCAAGACGGCCCCGTTGGTGGCCGCAGCTGGTGCGGATGTGCTGGTCGCAGGTTCAGCCGTATTCAAGGGCGGTTCGGTCAATAACCCGGAAGTATACGGCGCAAACATCAAAGCGGTGCGTAGCGCGGCGGAATCGGCGACCTCGTAAACATCACTGCATCCAAAGTGACGCGCTAGTTGGAACGTTGCGCGTCACTTGTCGCATCCGGTTGGCGGTTCTTGTACCGAGCACGCATCTTGATCGCTTGCATGAACCGCCCCTCGGCCACCAAAGCGGCCAGAAAGTCGCCAAGATAGTCCTGGTGCAGGCCTGCGGCGGTGGCAGAATCGAACATGCTTTCTGCTGCATCGAACCTGTCCTCGGCCAGCAGCACCAGCGCATTCGTATACTGCTCAAACTCTCCATCGGGGTAGAGACCAAGCGCCTGATCAATGGCATCACGGGCTTCATCCGTGTACCCCAGCCCTAACGCGATATCCGCATGCAGGCGGTGGTCAAAGCGGTCGGCACCCTCAAGCGCGACACTGCGTCGAATGTGGAAAAGAGCGGCTTCATACTCGAGGTCGTCCGCCAACATGCTGGCCCGCCAAAAAAGCAGATAACTACCCGGTCCCACCCGGCTTTCCGCCAGCTCCAACACCTCATGCGCCTGTGATCTTTGGCCTAAGTCTGACAGCGCCCGCGCCTTTCGCACGTAGCCGTCCGTGTCATCAGGTTCGGCCTCAATCACCGCTTCGGCATCTTTCAATGCCTGTTTGGGCCGATCCAGCATCAGCAGGATAAGGGACCGGCGCGATAATGCGGTCACGAAATCCGGCTTCAGTTCCAATGCCCGACTTACGTGGTCAAACGCAGCTTCCCAATCGTTCTGCTCGGACAACAGAAAGGCGACACCGTATTCCGCATATGGATCATATGGATCCAGTTCGCTGGCGGTTCTGAACAGGCTCAGCGCTTCGTCCTGCCGGTTATGATCCTCCAATATCCAGGCAAGCTCCCGCATCGCCCAAGTGTATTCAGGGTTCAGGGCCAGAGCGGTTTGCATCATCTCTTCGAATTCGGCAAAATCCATCTCTCCGGCCCGGCGCGCGCTGGCGGCAAGACCGGCCATGTTGCTGGCATTCGGTTTGCGAGACACGGCTTGCCTAAACAATGCGGTCGCAGCCGCATAATCATCGCGATTGTAATACACCCACGCCCGCCCCTGCAGCCCAAGTTCGGCATCGGGATTCAAGGCCAGAATTTCGGCAAATGCGTCATCGGCCTGATCCATATCATCGAGATCATAGTAGGCCCATGCCAGCTTATCCAACATCTCAATACGCTGCCGATCAGACGCGCCGACATCACTCAGCCCGTGCTGGCAGATTTCGATGATACGCTCTGGCGTGTCACTCTGATCCAGGCAGGCGGAAACATAGGTTTCCTGAGAGTTCGTAAGCAGCGGCTTGGCCTGCCCTACGCCAGCAACCGCGATCATTGCTGTCAGGGGAAACCCGGTGAATTTAGTTAACGATTTTATCATGTTACCGGAAATCTGAATGTCTGCCGCCAGAATACTGACAATTCTGAAAAGAAAAAGGCCGCCCCGGGTGACGCGGCCAAATAATTCGCCTGTGTGCCGGAAGAAACCCCGCCGCAGATCTTTCAGAGATTTTACGGAAGGGCTGTGGGGTTGGCGGTGGCAGTTTTGTTGTAGGTATCAACGGCCTTTACGATCCACGCCGAGGCCACTCAGCGCCGGGATGGAAAAGCATGTTCGCGTTTTAACGGAAGGTAGCAAAAACAAGCAATCGAGGCGGCACGAATGCGTGATAGATCCACGCGCGTTCAGATCCCGTTTGTTTCCTGCGTATTAAATTTCTCTGAAACGCACTCAAACGGTTTCCGTTTGCCATACTGGTGGATTGTGACCATGAACGAACGAATCCTACACCAAAAAACGAGAATACCCCCATGATTGAACGCATCGACACCGGCGAACGGTCCTCCAAAATTGTGAAACATAACGGCGTGGCTTACCTGACCGGGCAAGTCGCCGAGGGCGAGACAATTCAGGAACAGGTCCGTATTTGCCTCGGAAAAATTGACGCCCTTCTCAAACAGGCTGGCTCATCACGCGAAAAGATGTTGCGCGTGACGATCTGGCTAGCGGACATGAAGGATTTTGCCGGATTGAACGAGGTCTGGAATGCCTGGGTTCCAAAGGGCCATGCCCCCGCGCGGGCTTGCGGCGAAGCCAAATTGGCACGCGCCGAGCTGAAGGTGGAATTCATCGTCGACGCGGCCTACGATTAATTCCTTTCTGCGCAACGCGTGCTGACCACAGCAGGAATGCAAACAAGAAAGGGCGTCCCGAGGGACGCCCTTTTCGTTTGATATCTCGAGAGCGATTACTCGACGATTTTCGACACGACGCCGGCGCCGACGGTGCGGCCGCCTTCGCGGATGGCGAAACGCAGGCCGTTTT
>NZ_JBXWNV010000010.1:0-176356 GCF_059610545.1 Ruegeria sp. CDSC068 | reverse complement strand
TCACAAAATGGGGCAGAACAATCAGCCAAATCACTCCATCACTCATAACAACACCAATCAACGCTGCAGTGAATTAGGTCGCTTCGGCACAGGACCCAGCCGGAGTCGGATCTTGGCCGTAAGGCCGCCTCTGGAATGGTTAAACCCTGTCGCAGAGCCCCTCGGTCGGCTCTTGATGCCTGATGATGACCGCGAGCTATGAGGCTAAAGCACGGGCGGAGCCGCCCCAGTTTCGTTCAGGGCGTCCATGACCGACCCAATGTGAAACCCTTTGTGTAAATACGACCATAGATACGACCATAGATACGGTCAGAGTTCCGGGATTTCTGTGTCGCCTACGCGGTCGACTTGTTAGGCTGGTTCCATCCTGAACAGGAGGGGCTTTCATGCTTTTTATAACGAACAGATTTCCAACCCAAAGTATTCGCACCCGTAAAGGACGTCGCTTCACTTTTGATCTGGACAACAACGCACCTTCGAATTCGGTGTTCTATTGTGAAAAAGGCGAGGATGAACACCACACCGAAATTACCAGCAAAGAGCTCTTGCGGCGGGTGCGCGACAGCGATTGCCGTCAGATCCTGTTATACTTGCACGGGTTCAACAACCTGCCCGACGATGTGTTTCAAACAACGGCCGAGCTTCAGCGTCTGTGCGATCAGGCCAAACCCGGTGAAGTGATGGTGTTGCCTCTGATCTGGCCCAGCGACGCCAAGCAGGGGATCGTTCAGAAATACTGGGATGACCAGAAATCCGCGGACCAAAGCGGCTTTTCCTTTGCGCGGGTGCTGGAGCGTTTCCTGGAATGGCGCAACAGTGAGGATAACGAGCCCGAATCTGCCCCCTGCCTGAAACGGATCAACCTGCTGGCGCATTCGATGGGCAATCGGGTTTTGCGCCAGACGTTGATGGAATGGGATCGGTATGATCTGGCGTCGGGCGTGCCGCTGTTGTTTCGCAACACGTTCATGGTTGCCGCAGATGTCGTCAATGAAACCGTGCATGAACATGAGCCCGGTGTGCTGGTCAGCCATGCGTCGCGGAATGTGGTTGTTTATTTCGCATCCGACGATCTCGCGCTGCGGGCCAGCAAGGCAGCAAACCTCAAGAACAAAGTGGCGTCTCGCCGTTTGGGTCATACGGGGCCAGAGAATATCGATCGAACGCCGCATAACATATTTCAGGTCGACTGTGACGATATCAATACGGCCTATGACACCCCCACCGGCCACAAGTATTTTGGTCCGGTTTCGCCGGGCGGCGAGGCAGGCCTGGTGTTCCGGCATATTTTTCAATGCGTCCAATCCGGGCGCGTTTTCCCGGATGATCCGCATCAGCGCTCGGTCATTCTGCGCTGAATCGGGTGTTCGCGATATGTCGGCTTTTCAAATTTGATCGGAAATCCAAATAGTTCACAATCTGGTGTTGCAACCTTCAGAATGATCTGGATGATCAGCACTACCAAGACCGACAAAACCGGTCTGCCGTTCCACGGAACGGTACTAACGAAAAAACGGGGAGATTATAATGATCCTGAAGAACTTGATGATCGCTGCCAGTGCGACCGCATTGATGGCGGGTGCCGCATCGGCGGAAACGCTGCGATGGGCACGTGCTGGTGACGCGCTGACGCTGGATCCGCACTCGCAAAACGAAGGCCCGTCACACACAATACGGCACCAGATGTACGAGCCGCTGATCATTCGCGACGTAACAGGCGCGTTTGAACCTGCGCTGGCGACCGAGTGGGGGCCCAAGGCGGATGACCCGAATGTTTGGGTCTTCAAACTGCGCGAAGGCGTGAAATTCCATGATGGCGCGGACTTCAACGCCGAAGACGTGGTGTTCAGCTTTGAGCGGGCCAAGCAGCCGAATTCGGACATGAAAGAGCTGATCGGCTCGATCACCGAAGTGCGCGCGGTCGACGATTACACCGTCGAGATCGTCACCGATGGTCCGAACCCGATCCTGCCGTCGAACCTGACCAACCTGTTCATTCTGGACAAAGGCTGGGCCGAGGCAAACAACACTGTCAATGTGCAGGATTTCGAGGGTGGCGAGATCACCTTTGCCACCACCAACGCCAACGGTACGGGGCCTTATGTCCTTCAAAGCCGCGAGCCTGACGTCAAAACCGTGATGGTGCGCAACGACAACTATTGGGGCATCGACCAGTTCCCCATGGAAGTGACCGAAATCGTCTATACCCCCATCCAGAACGCTGCGACCCGCGTGGCGGCGATGCTGTCGGGTGAGGTGAACTTCCTGCAGGATATGCCGGTTCAAGACATTGACCGCGTCAATGGTGCCGATGGCCTGATGGTCAAGCAAGCCCCACAGAACCGTGTGATCTTCTTTGGCATGAACCAGGGTGCGGACGATATCGAAGCAGACAACGTAGACGGCAAGAATCCTCTGGCCGATGTGCGTGTGCGTCAGGCGATGTCGATGGCGATCAACCGTGATGCGATCAAGCAGGTCGTTATGCGCGGCCAGTCGCAGCCTGCGGGCATGATCGCACCGCCTTTCGTGAACGGCTGGACCGAAGCGATGGACGGCGAATCCGCCACTAATCTGGAAAAAGCCAAGGAACTGATGGCAGAGGCAGGTTATGCCGATGGCTTTTCGCTCCGGTTGGACTGCCCGAATGATCGATACATCAACGATGAAGGGATCTGTCAGGCGGCCGTTGGGATGTTGGGCCAGATCGGCGTGACCGTGAATCTGGACGCAAAGCCCAAGGCGCAGCACTTCCCGCTGATCACCGACGGCAAGACTGACTTCTACATGCTGGGTTGGGGTGTTCCGACATATGACTCGGAATACATTTTCAACTTCCTTGTCCACGGTCGCGAAGACGACATCGGCACATGGAACGGAACCGGCTATCAGGACGACGCGCTGGACACGAAGATCAAGTCGCTCGCTTCGAACACCGACCTGGACGCCCGGAATGCCGACATCGCGGACATCTGGCGTGTCGTGCAGGATGAGGCGCTTTACATCCCCATTCATCACCAGGTTCTGAACTGGGGTATGGCTGACGGTGTCGGCATCGAAGTGGATGCCGAAGACCAGCCCAAGGTCAAATACTTCACCATTAAGTAAGTCAAAACCTTTGACGATCAGACAGGGCGCGATTTTCGCGCCCTGTTTTTTGTTGCGATCTGAGATTTCCTTGCGCATGCGGCAAAAACCAAGAAAACTCGACCACAGAAACAGGGAGACATAACAATGATCCTCAGGAACAGCGCCATTGGCATTGCAATGCTGGCTGCCACCAGTGTTCAAGCTGCAGATTTCAAATGGGCCTCCACCACGGACCCGCAAACCATGGACCCGCACGCGGTCAATTCGGCTCCGGTTCTGGGATTTCTTAACAACGTCTACGAAGGACTGGTCCGCCGCGACAAGGACATGAGTGTTCAGCCCGCCCTGGCTGTCAGCTGGGAGCCGATTGGCGAAGGCGACGGTTGGCGCTTCAAACTGCGTGAGGGCGTGACCTTCCACGACGGCAGTACCTTTGATGCGCAGGACGTTCTGTTCAGCTATCAGCGCGCCTCGGGCGAGGCTGCGGATACCCGCAGCTGGTTTGCGCCGGTCAGTGAGGTGATCGTGGTCGACGATTATACCGTCGATATCATGACGACCGCGCCGAACCCGTTGTTCCCGTCTTCAATTGCCAACTGGATGATCATGGATCAGGGCTGGACTGAAGCCAATGATGCCGCCGTTCCGGACAAAGAGGCCGGAAATTTTGCGACGATCAACGCCAATGGCACCGGTGCATTCATGGTCACCGAGCGTGAGCCTGGCCTGAAAACCGTACTGGAGCCTCATGAGGGCTGGTGGGGCGACGTCGAGCACAATATCACCCGCGCCGAGTTTAACCCGATCCAGAACCCCGCAACCGCCGTTGCGGCGCTATTGTCGGGCGATGTGGATATGATCAACCCGGTGCCAATCCAGGACGTAGCGCGCCTGCAGGAAGACAGTGATGTCGAAGTCATCAAGGGGATCGAGGCCCGTGTAATCATGCTGGGCTTTGATCATGAAGCCGAGACGCTGAAATACACGGACGATGAAGGCAAGCCTAACCCGTTCCGCGATCCGCGCGTCCGCAAGGCAGTGGCGCAGGCCGTGAATGTCGATGCCATTCTGGCCACCATCATGCGCGGCAATGCCGAAGCGGCCTCGCAATTGGTGAGCCCAGCCATGAGCGGCTATTCTGCGGCCCATGCCGAACGTCCCGCATTTGACGTTGAGGGTGCCAAGGCTTTGCTGGCCGAGGCAGGATATGCCGACGGGTTCTCATTTGGACTGAAATGCCCCAATGACCGCTATCTGAACGACGAAGCGGTGTGTCAGGCCGTAGTCAGCATGCTGGCCCAGATCGGGATCACGGCCGAGCTGGAAGCGATGCCCGTGCGCAACTACTGGCCCGAGCTGCGCGAGGATAACTATGACATGTATCTGCTGGGTTGGAGCCCCGGAACGTTTGACGCGGAACACCCAGTCCGGTTCCTAGTCGCGACGCCAAACGAAGAGAAAAAGCTGGGCAGCTGGAATTTCGGCGGCTTCTCGAACGCACGCGTGGATGAACTGCTGCCTGCCATCCAATCTGAGCTGGATGAGACTAAGCGTCAGGCCATGCTGGACGAAGTGGCTAAGATCATTCAGGACGAACAGGTCTATGTGCCCATGTATGTGCAGCCACTGGTCTGGGGCACGCGCAGCAATGTCGAGCTGACACAGCGCCCCGACAACTTCTTTTTGCTGCGCTGGGTGACCGTGAACTGAAGACGTTTTAGCATTGGATTGGCGAGGGCCGGTTCGGCACCGCCAATCCGCATCGTACCCTGCATAAAACCGATGACGCAGGAAATAAGGATCGCTCTGATACCATCCCGTTAGCGATACCTTGACCATTTAGCCGACCCGTGCATAGAGAAGCGGATCAATGGGGAAAGTGAATGTTCGCATATATCGTCCGAAGGATGCTCCAATCCGTGATCGTACTGCTGGTCGTGGGTCTGGTCGCATTTTCTATGTTCCGGTTTGTCGGCGATCCGATCGACAACATGCTGGGTCAGGAACGTACGCAAGCCGATATCGACCGGCTGCGGGCTGAACTGGGGCTGGATCAGCCGTTTCCGGTTCAGTACTACAAGTTTCTGAAAAATGCCGTTCAAGGCAATTTCGGTGTGTCTTATCGTCAGGGACGTCCTGTCTCGACCATCATAGCCGAGCGCGCGCCGGCCACACTGGAACTGGCTTTTGTTTCCGGCTTTCTGGCAATCACCATGGGGATTGCGCTGGGCGTGTTCACAGCCATCCGACGACAAGGGATTGCTGCGAATATCATCATGACCGTTTCCCTGATCGGGGTGTCCCTACCGACTTTCCTGATCGGGATCTTATTGATCTACATTTTCTCGGTTGAATTAGACCTCTTACCCAGCTTCGGGAGGGGCGAGACCGTTATGATTGGCAACTGGTCCACCGGCTTCTTGACGACTTCTGGCCTCAAGGCGCTGATCCTGCCTGCGATTACGCTGGGTCTGTATCAGATGACGCTGATCATGCGCCTGGTCCGGTCGGAAATGCTTGAGGTGTTGCGCGCCGATTATGTCCGGTTTGCACGCGCTCGCGGTTTGTCGGACCGGGTGATCAACTTCCGCCACGCGCTTAAGAACACTATGGTTCCCGTGATCACGATCACCGGTCTGCAGCTGGGTTCGATCATCGCGTTCGCCATCATCACCGAGACGGTGTTCCAGTGGCCGGGCGTTGGCCTGCTGTTCATCAACGCGATCCAGTTTGTCGATATCCCTGTCATGGCCGCTTATCTGATGTTGATTTCGGTCATGTTCGTTTCGATCAACCTGATCGTCGATCTTCTTTATTATGCCATTGACCCGCGCCTGCGTGTCGACGCGAGGGCCACATGACCGATACCATCGAAACCCCGACCGCCCCAACCAAATCGCGATTTTCCAAGTTCTGGGACAGCGATTTTGCGTGGTCCTTCCGGCATTCTCCGGTTGCCTTGATCGCCTCACTGGTGGTGCTGATCCTTTTGCTGGCCGCCGTTTTTGCCCCGGTCATCGCACCCTATAATCCGTTTGATCCGGCATCGCTGAACCTGATGAACGGCTTTACGCCGCCGGGCACGCCCAATGCCTTTACGCAGGAAACCTTCTTTTTGGGGACCGACGATCAGGGACGCGACGTATTCTCGACCATTCTATATGGCATGCGCATCTCATTGTTTGTCGGCGTGTCAGCCGTGATGCTGGCGCTGATCATAGGTGTCATCCTTGGGCTGGTTGCAGCGTATTTTGGCGGTTGGGTCGAGACGCTCATCATGCGGATTGCCGATGTGCAGCTGACCTTCCCGGCCATTCTGGTTGCAATGCTCATCTTTGGTATCGCCAAGGGCGTCACGCCTCCCGAATACCGCAACGAAATGGCGATTTATGTTCTGATCATCGCAATTGCCCTATCTGATTGGGTGCAATTTGCGCGGGTCGTACGCGGCGCTGCGCTGGTGGAAAAGAACAAGGAATACGTACAGGCCGCCCGTCTGATCGGGCGCGGGCCAATTCCGATCATGTTCCGCCATATACTGCCCAATGTCCTCAGCCCGGTTCTGGTGATCGCCACGATCTCGCTGGCGCTGGCAATTATCGCCGAGGCAACGCTCAGCTTTCTGGGTGTCGGTGCACCGCCGACCCAACCGTCGCTGGGAACACTGATCCGTATCGGACAGGGCTTCCTGTTCTCGGGTGAGTGGTGGATCCTGTTCTTCCCGGCCTGCACCCTTCTGGCGCTGGCCCTGTCTGTCAACCTGCTGGGCGACTGGCTGCGCGACGCGCTGAACCCCAAGCTGCGGTGATAACATGAGCCTTCTGACGATCAACGATCTGACGGTCGAATTCCCGACGCGCCGCCAACTTTTTACCGCCGTGGACCACGTGGACCTGTCCGTTGAACCGGGCGAGATCCACGGTCTGGTGGGCGAATCCGGTGCGGGCAAATCCACAATCGGAGCGGCCATCATGGGTCTGCTGGACCGGCCCGGCCGGATTGCCAGCGGCACCATCAAACTGAGCGGCGACCAGATCAGTGGTCTGGATGCCGTCGCAATGCGCGGCCTGCGTGGCAAGAAAATCTCGATGATCTTCCAGGATCCTCTGACCTCGCTGAACCCGTTGTTTACCGTACGCGAACAGCTGACCGAGACGATCCAGGCCCATTTGGGCGGAACGGATGCCGAGGCGAACCAGCGTGCCCGTGATCTGATCGACCGGGTGGGCATTCCTGACCCGGACACGCGGTTGGACCAATATCCGCACCAGTTCTCGGGCGGGATGCGGCAGCGTGTGGTCATCGCTCTTGCGCTGTGCACCGAGCCGGACGTGATTATCGCGGATGAACCGACCACGGCGCTGGACGTGTCCGTTCAGGCGCAGATTCTGGACCTGATCAAAGAGCTGGCGCTGGAACGGCAGGTTGGCGTTATCCTGATCACTCACGACATGGGCGTGATCGCGGATACCACGGACAAGGTGACGGTCATGTATGCGGGCAAGGTGGTGGAAACCGGCCCGACGTCTCAGGTCATGGGTCAGCCCACGCACGAATACACCAAGTCACTGATCGCCGCCGTTCCGCGCCCGACTCTGAAGCTGCACCGCTTTCCGCAGATCAGCTATGGTGGGCGCGAGACCCGTTTTGCCATCGACGATATGGCCCGGCACTGGCCTAAGGTGGAGAATGACACCAGCAAACCGGTGTTCGAAATCCGCAATCTGACCAAGAAGTTTCTGCAGCGCAAAGGCCTGCTGCCGTGGGACCGCACTTATTTCACTGCCGTTGACGATGTCAGCTTTGACATTCGTGCGGGTGAGGTGTTCGGGGTCGTGGGTGAATCCGGCTCTGGGAAGTCTACCATCGCGCGGATGATCGCGGGGCTGTACCCGGTTGATGGCGGTACGATCACCTTTGAGGGGCAGGTGGTCAGTGATCTGACCAACAGGGCCGCGTTGGATGCCTATCGCAAGAACATCCAGATGATCTTCCAGGACCCTTATTCGTCGCTGAACCCCCGGATGCGGGTCGACGATATCGTGGCCGAACCGATCCGCCATCATAAGCTGATGGAAGGGTCCGACATCAAGCGCCGCGTGGACGAGCTGTTGGATCAGGTCGGGCTGGGCCATGAGGCCGGGCTGAAATACCCGCACGAATTCTCGGGCGGTCAGAGGCAACGGATCTCGATTGCCCGCGCGCTGGCGACGCAGCCGCGGTTCCTGATCTGTGACGAACCGACCAGCGCCCTGGACGTGTCAATTCAGGCGCAAATCCTGAACATCCTGAAAGATTTGCAGGAACATCTGGGTCTGACGCTGCTGTTTATCAGCCACGACCTTCCGGTGGTGCGTCAGATGTGCGACCGGGTGGCCGTGATGAAGCAGGGCAAGGTGGTTGAGCTGCAGGAAACCAACGAACTCTTCGCCAACCCGCAGACCGAATATGCAAGCGAGCTGCTGCGGTTGATGCCGAAACTGGACGATCTGTCGACGGATGGGCTAGAGGCCGAGATCTAATTCCAAAAACCCAATTGCCCGTCATGCGGGCAATTGGGTGTGCATATACATTAAAATATTCAAACTTTGCAGACTCATCCGGGTCTGTTGTGCTACGTCTGTCTTTGGAGTTGGGGGCTTCAGAGGGGCGAAATGTCTCAGGACCTTAGGGACTGGCTAAGCGCACTTGGATTATCTGACTACGCGCAAGCCTTTTTGGATAACAAAATTGATTTTGGAATTTTACCCGATTTGACGGGTGAAGACCTGATCGAAATCGGAGTCACTGCTGTCGGCGATCGCCGGCGGCTTTTGCGCGCGATTGCCGAGCTTGAGACGTTCGAAACCGCCCCTCCATTTCAGCCTGAGGAATCGCTGGAGCCTGCGAAGCGCCAGGTGACGGTCATGTTCGCCGATCTGACCGGTTTTACCCGGTTGACCAGTGAACTGGATGCCGAAGACATGCACGCGCTGCTCAACGCGTTTTTTACCAGGGTGGACAAGGTCGTCGAAAAATACGGTGGCCGGATCGACAAGCATATTGGCGATGCGGTCATGGCCGTGTTCGGCGCGCCGATCTCGCACACGAATGATACCGAACGAGCCGCACGGGCCGCGCTGGAAATTCACACGGTTCTGCCCGGCCTGAACCCTCCGCTGACCTGCCATATCGGGATTGCATCAGGACAGGTGATTGCCAGTACGACAGGCAGTCAGGCCCATACGGAATACACTGTGACAGGTGATGGTGTGAACCTGGCGTCGCGCATCACCGACATGGCAGCGCCGGGGGAAACTCTGGTTTCACATGACATTCAGCGTGCGTTAGGGCCGCTTTTTGTCGGTGAATCGATGGGCGAAAAGGCGATTAAAGGCCTTGGTGATCCGGTTGAGCTGTGGCGGCTGGACCGGATGGCGCGCAACATCCGGTCGCGCAGGCATCGCTTTGTGGGCCGCGAGCGAGAGCTGTCCCTGTTTTCGGCAACGTTCGATCGATGCCAGCGGCACGGTAAGGGTGAAGTCCATATCGTACTGGGCGAGCCGGGCATCGGCAAAACCCACCTGTCGGAACAGGTGGCTGAGCTGGCCGACGGCCTGTCCTATTCCGTCCACAATGGCGTGGTCATGGATTTCGGCGCGCGCGAGGGGCATTCAGCTATCCAATCCGTGACACGCAGTATTCTGGGGCTGGAGCCGACGGATGATACGGAAACCTGTGCATCTGTCGCGAAGGATGCAATTAGCAAGGGTTGGGTAACAGCGGCGAATGCCGCGCATCTGAATGCGCTGCTTGAGCTTGAACAAGACCCCGGTCTGGCCGAGGTCTATGCGGTGATGGACAATGCAACCCGTCTGCGGGGGCGGCGTCAGGTCATCGACGACCTGATTTTGGCCCGCAGCCAGGAAACGCCTTTGTTGATCCATATCGAGGATATCCACTGGGCTTCACCCGAGATCCTGACAGCTTGCGCCCATATCGCGGCGATGACACGTAATCTGCCCTGCGTGTTGCTAATGACCAGCCGCGTGGAAGGCGATCCGATCGACCGCGAATGGCAACTTGCGACGGATGGTGCCCTGATATCCAAGCTGGAACTGGCGCCGATGGGGGACGAACAAGCCCGACAACTGGTCGAAGAGTTCACCGGGATCGATCCTGAACTGTTAGACGCCTGCGTGAAACGCGCCGGGGGCAATCCGCTGTTTCTTGAGCAGTTATTGCGCAATATCGATGTGCTGAAACAGGAATCCGTTCCCGGCAGCATTCAGGGCATTGTTCAGTCCCGTCTGGATTCGCTGGACCGGACCAGCCGGACGTCGATTCAAGCGGCATCCGTGCTGGGGCAGAGGTTCTCGCCCGAAGTTTTGAATTTTGTTCTGGGTGAAGGGCATCTGGATACCTCGACCCTGATCCGCTCCGCCCTGATCCGCGAGGCTGAGGCCGATCTGATGTTTGCCCACGCGCTGATCCGCGACGGATCTTATGCAACTTTGGTGAAATCTGAACGCGCGCGCCTGCATCGTCAGGCCGCGAGTTGGTTTGAGGACCGTGACGCCACCCTGCGGGCACAACATCTGGATCGCGCGGGTGCAACCCATGCGGCCCAGGCTTATCTGGAAGCCGCGGACAAGCTG
Source organism: Ruegeria sp. CDSC068 (assembly GCF_059610545.1). Classification (NCBI taxonomy): domain Bacteria; kingdom Pseudomonadati; phylum Pseudomonadota; class Alphaproteobacteria; order Rhodobacterales; family Roseobacteraceae; genus Ruegeria; species Ruegeria sp. CDSC068. The sequence continues at coordinate 165,629 of NZ_JBXWNV010000010.1, read as the reverse complement.
ATACAGGTTTTTCAGTTCGACGATGCCAGCCCGTTGATCGAACGGGGGCTGGAACTGCCAGCACCCGCAGGGGTTCGCTTTGATCTGTTCTGCGCCCGGGGTGAGACGCACCGGTTGCAAGGCCTGTCCAATGATGCCCTGCGTGAATTCAAAGAGGCCGCAGAACTGGCCGAAACGGATGAACAAATCTGCCGTGCACAAATCGGCCTGGCGCAGGCTGCGCGGCAGGCCAGCCTGTATCAGGAAGCACTGGAAAGTCTGGATATTGCCGAGGCAGCCGCAGAACGCTGCGGGTCTGACCGTGACATTGCCCAGATCAACTATGTGCGCGGCAATGTATACTTCCCGCTGGGGCAGGTGACAAAGGCGCTTGAGAGTAATGAAAAGGCTCTAACACTGGCCAGAAAGCTTGAATCCGCACGACTTGAAGTTGGCGCGCTCAGTGGATTTGGCGACGCCAATTTCATGAATGCCACGATGCAGACCGCAACGGGGTTCTACACGCAGGCGGTCGAACGGGCGCGGGAAAAGGGTTTGGTCCGTGACTTGGCCGCAAACCTGCACAATCTGAGCGTCGCGCGTAGTTATACCGGCGAAATAGCGCAAGGAAAGCTGGATGCGCAGGAAGCCATTGAGGTGTCACAGAAGTATTTTGCCTTTGTTCCGGAATGCGTTGCGCAGACCTGTTTGGGTGTTGCACACACTTTTTTAGGAGAAATAGATCAGGCGCTGGACGCCTTCACCCTGTCTGCCGAGATCGCAAACCGTGTTGGTGCAAAACGCCTCGAGGCGCAGGCGCTTGAACATCTTGCCCGCACACAGGTCTATGCCGGGCAGCTGGAACAGGCGCGCGAAACCGGTCGCCGCGCGGTCGACATTGCCCTTGAGCACGGTCGGAATTTTGTCGGACCAAAAGCGCTGTCCGCCCTAGCCATGGCCGAAGAGGACCCAACTGCGCAGGATGAAAACCTAAAGCTTGGCGAGAAGATCATCGCCGAAGGCTGTGTTGGCCATAGCCACCTGCATTTCTATACGGATGCCGCTGCCGTCATGCTGGCGCGCAAGCAGTGGGACGAAGCCACGCGGTACGCAGATGCCTTGGCCGATTTCACAGCGGATGAGCCTTTGCCGATGGTTGATCTGTCGATCCTGCAGGCTCGAACACTGGCTGAATGCGGGGGTTGGGGCATTCCTGTGACGGCACATGAAGGGTTCGATGAATTGAAGGCGCGGTTTCAGAACCTGGGCATCAAGCAATCGCTGGTCGGGCCGCTGGACTAATCAGGTGAGGGGCTGAATGAGCATAGAAAAGAAAGTCTGGCTGATCTCGGGTTTTGTTACGCTGGGTCTGGCCCTTGTTCTGTTCAAACTCTGGATTGAACTGAACCATTTCGACGAGGATCCGACGCAACTGCCAGATCAGGCGTCGGTCGACGCTTACCTGCAAGACCTTCCAAATTTGCCAGGCTATCAGGTCAAAACTGGCATATTTATCAAATCCTTCAGTTTTACCGGTGCCAGTGATGTGCATGTCAGCGGCTATATCTGGCAGCATTATGAGGACGGTGTGCATGACGCCATCAAACCAGCCGAAGGCGAAGTGGGGTTCATCCTGCCGGAAGCTGCCGAGGCAGCGAGTGGCCTGATTGAAGAAGCCTACAGGATAGATGAGGGCGGGTCCGAGTTGATCGGCTGGTATTTTGAACAGACCTTGCGCCAGGCCTTTGACTATACCAGTTATCCGTTTGACCACAAAACCGTCTGGGTCCGTTTCTGGCCGGGCGAGTTTGACGTAAATGTGGCTCTAATCCCTGACTTTTCGGCCTATCCGGCCACGGGGCCGAACGATATCTTTGGCATCGACAACCGGATCGTCATGGGAACGTGGGAGCGTGAAAACACCTATTTCGACTACCGGCTGTCCGATCTGGATACGACCCTTGGCATTGGCAAGAACGAATATCAGACCAACCTGCCTGAACTGCACTATAATTTCGTCATCAAACGGAACTTTGCGAATGCTTTTATCGTCCACATGATCCCGCTGATTGTTGTGACGATGCTGCTGTTCGGGGCTGTCATGACAGTCACGCGACGCCCCAATCTGGTGGAACGGCACGATTTCAGTACGTCCAGCGTTATCGGCACCTGCTCAGTCTTGTTTTTCGTGATCCTGCTGGCGCATGTGCAATTGCGCGAAGGCTTCGCCGGATCTCCTGTGATCTACATGGAATCGTTCTTTTTCCTGATGTATTTCCTGCTGCTGGCAGTGTCGGTAAACACCTACTTCTTTGCAGCCGAGGCCGTGCCGTCCCTGTGGTTCATCCACTATAAAGACAACCTGATTCCCAAGGCCTGTTTCTGGCCCTTTGTCCTGTCGTGCATGGTGATCATCACGGCCTATAACCTCAGCCTCAAGGACAGCCCTAAGGATGAGGTCGGGATACAGGTTCAAAACTAGGCGGGCGGCTGCCACCCGGGTTTTAATGTGCCTGTGGCCATGTCCAGCGTGTATTCCCCGACAACCCCGGCTGCGCCCTTCTCCAACTGATCCAGATACTTGGTGGGCTGCGCGATCACATAGGCATATGCGGGTTTCATTACGCCCTCGATCAGCACGTTGATCCGCTTACGGACGTAGACGTTCTCGGGTGATCCAGGTTCGTAAAAACCTTCGAGCTTGTCGAGTTCTTTCATACCGGACGAAGTCACCCGATACACCTCTCCGTGGATTGGTTTGCCACGGCCTTTCTGGTCGACCAGCGTGGCCATCCGATGCAGGTAACCACAATTCGGATTATCGCAATGCGGCTCATGCGGCACGATCAGGGGCATTCGCTGTCGGGTCACGGCCTTGCCAACGAAATCATCCAGCACGTCTGTGTGGGCCTCATGGTTCGGGAAGCCTTTCTTCAACGAACCATAGGTGAAGTAGAGATAGGTACGTTCACGGTCATCTACGACATCGTCTTCGCTCTCTTCTTCGATCTCCGCAAGTGTGTGGCTGTTGGCCCAGTCATCCAGCATGGCCAGCACTTCATTCGAGATTTTGGCTTCATTGACGTCCTCGGCGTTTTTGGGGCTTTGCAGGAAGTGGATGCACGAACTTGCGTCAATGCCATCTGCGGCCAACAGTGTTTTGACCATATCAACCGAGTTGTTCATCACCGCCACGTGCAGGCTGGTAAACCCATGGTCGTTGGTCGCATTCACGTTGATGCCGCGCCGTATCAGCTCTTGCGCGGCCTCAATGTCAGGTTTGCCCAAGCCCTTTCCGTTTTCATGCAACTCACCTTCGCCGCCAGCTGCGTAATGCAACAGCGTATCGCCATTGTGCTCATCCACGATGTCGATCCCAGCCATCCCGTTTTCAATCGCGTCGAAAACACGGCGCCATTGCGCGAACTCATCCGAAGCTGCGGCTTCTTGCGCCCATTTGCAGATGTTGTGCTCCTGATCGGCTAGTTCCTCGAACGCTTCGTCCAGAACTTCCATAATCTGGTCCGGGGTAGCCATCATACCGATCCCCATCATGCCGTTCGACAGCCGCCCTTTGCGGGGACCGACCAGATCAACACCCAGATCGCGCAGCTTTTCGACATTCCTTTGGGTTGTGACGTTGTTCCACATGTTGGTGTTACACGCCGGGCAAAGGATCGCCGGTTTGTTCCGGTACTGCCAGGCGACAAAGACCGAGGTCAAAAGGTTGTCGGCAATCCCATTGGCGATCTTGCCCATTGTATTGCAGGTCACGGGTGCCACGATCACGCAATCGGCCCAATCACACAACGCAAGATGTGAGGCGCGCAGCGGCATGCCGAACTTGGTGTATCGAAAGTTCCATTCGTCGTCGTCGCGGTAATAGTCGTTGTGAGAGATATAGTCCTCGACCTTTTCCGGCTCATACCCCCTTTCAATCTCGACGCCCTTTTCGATCTCTATATCGCGAAAGAACCTTTCAGCGGACACTGAAGGGATCAGTTTCACATTGTGGCCGGCATCGGTGATTTTCTTCACCAGTTGCGGCACCTTGTCCGCCGCCGATGATCCGCAAGCACACAGCAACACGTTGCGCTTTTCGCTGGGGGCATCGGTCAGTCCGCCCTTGGGGTACCCAAAGATGTTCTTGTCCAAGCTGGGGGATTCATGACGCAGCAGAACCGGCAACCCGGCCTTTTCCACGTCCTTCTGAAATTCACCTTTCAGGATACTGTCCACGATGTCGTTTCGCCGACCCAGACAAACGCCATTGAAAAACAGATACGGAACGGTTTCCTTACCGGTTCGGGCGATCAGTTGCCGGCGCATTTTCATAACATTTGCACCATGCCCCTCGACATCAATCAGCTTGATGTCGGTGATGCCGATATTGGCCAGGATACTGCGCAGCATGTAGGACCAGGGGTCTTCATCCGCATAAAACAGAACAAGTGGGTTGTTTTTGACGATCTGGTCTACGTCGCTGGGGTCTTCGGGTGGGTCCTGTTTTTCGATCACGAGCAAGGCCGGGTCCTTGAGGTCCCGAAGGCCGCGGAACAAATGCCCGCGCGGTGCCTGCCATACCTGTGAGGTTGCGGGGCTCATGTCCACAACCGTCACCATATCGGTTGCCTCTTTATAAGCGATACACAGGCACCAGAACTCCTCCAACAGGGCCGTTTCACGGAACGCATTCTTAGGGGGGCGTATGACCTCAGACCCCAGGACTTTATTGAAATCGATATTGATCATCAGATGACGAAGATCTTTGTGTTCGTTCAGACTTTGCAATTGGTGGTGGAACCAGTCTTCGGGTGAACTGACGTTTTTGTCCGAACGTTTGGCGTAGCTGCGGAAAGTGCTGCCCAGATGCACGTCCGGTTCCTGACTGAGGTACCGTTGCGCCATCGCGTGCATTTCCCGGGCTGTCGACACACGACTGAGCGCTTCGGCCAAATCGGTTTGCGTTGCCCTCAGCAGTTTGTCTTCGTCAACCTGTTCATCCCCAAGGATGGCCAGGCTTTCGGCAAGAACGCCCATCGAATTCATGTTCGGGCTAGCCCGCCGGAACAGGTTGCGCCGCTTTTTGGGGTCCTTGGCTAGGTATTGCGTACTGTCGACATAATTGCAGTCCTGCTTCAGGGTTTGCAGGTATGTTTTGACAGCGTCTAGCGCCGAAAACCGCAGCATCCCCCGTGATCGCATCGACGTTCCGTCGCGGTCGGTCATCCCGGCCCACAGTCGATCAATGGTTGTCACCCATAGCTTGCCGTACTTTTCCGGGTGAACGTCCATCATATGCACAAGGCCGGTGCTTGGGTTGCACTTTGCGATAATGGCGAAATGGCCACCCGGCATGTTTTCCTTGCCATGTGCGACACCGACTTGAAAATTCGCCACAAGAATATCGTTCTTTCCACCCAGTCGATTGGATTCGTCTATTGCCTCAAGCAGCAAATCCACGGATGTCGTGGCCTCATCCATGAAATAGGCCTGCACCTGAATGACATCGCGCAGGTCCTGAGTATGGATGAACGTGCAGGCAACATCGAAAAGTTCGCCCAGCGATATTCCGTCGTTTACGACAAACGAGGTCGGTAAGCCGCATTCGCGAAAGATGTCGTTGACTTCGTAGCTGAATCCAAGCGCCGACATGCTAAGGGCTGCAGCGGTCACGCTGCAGCAATTGATCGGCTGTTGATAGTTCTTCAGATGCACACTGACCAGATCGCCAAACAGCGTATCTTCACAGGCATCTTTAATCTTTTCCGGGATTGCCTTCCATTGGTGTTTGGGCAGATAGGCCAATCGGGTGCCCGGAGTGGCAAGCGCCTGAAGACTGACGGGAATGTCCTCGATTTCGAGATGTTCTTCGTAAAAATAGTCCCCGGTGTCTGCGGTCGCGAGAACCGCTTTGTCCTGCCGGAGCTGAACCATGCCGCCAAGGACCACAAACATACCTTCAGAGGGCAGGACCATCTCTTCGGATACTTCGTAGAACTCGAATTTCGAATGAATGACTGATAGATCCTTAGATGGCAGAACCTCGTCTATCAGGTTCAGATCGTCTTGGGATGGATTGAATGATTGAGAGCTTTCAATTGGATCTTTAGGCACGTCTTGTCCCCCCTGAACTTCGCCGTGAAAATTGTCAAAGACCCAACGCAGAAGCTTGTTTATGGGTCAGGCACCCATCGGTCATACGGAATAGAAAACCGGCCTGACGTAATTTCCCGCGCTGGGCGGACCGATTGAACATATTGATATGCGCGAACAAAACGGTCCAATTGAGCGTACTGTATAATATCTGAATATAAAAATCACTGGCGTTGTTGATTGGGCCAATTGCGTTGCAGCCATAGGGTGATCATGTCGTTCATCGTGCCGCCGAGCGCGGAAGCTCGCACAGGTGGTACGACGAATTGACAAAAATCTTGTCAATATGACAAGCATAACCACGATTTCGTCAAGATTGCCCCTGCGTTTCGGACAGAAGCGGCCTCATACTTTCAAAAACGAAAGAGGAGGCGCGTTTTGAGCTGGAACATTTGTGTCATCGGAGCAGGCAAGATCGGTCAGATGATCGCGACCTTGCTGAAGTCATCGGCCAATTACTCGGTCACAGTCGCCGACCGCGATTTGGCTGCGTTATCAGCATTGAACAAGCAGGGCATTTCGACCCGGCAAATCGATGTGAGCGACGAAGCGCAACTGACCGAAAGCCTGGGTGGGTTCGATGCCGTAATCTCCGCGGCCCCGTTCTTTCTGACGCCGAAGATTGCCAAAGCGGCCCAGGCCGCTGGTGCACATTACTTTGACCTGACCGAAGATGTCGCGGCGACCAATGCCGTGCGTGACTTGGCACAAGGCAGTGAAACGGCATTCATGCCGCAATGTGGCCTGGCGCCGGGTTTTGTTGGTATCGCGGGGGCATCGCTGGCGGCGGAATTCGATGAAATCGACAGCCTGCATATGCGGGTGGGGGCGCTGCCGCTCTATCCGACCAACGCGCTAAAATACAATCTGACCTGGTCCACCGACGGGTTGATCAACGAATACTGCAACCCTTGCGATGCCATCGTAAACGGTGAAAGGGTTAAGACCGCTCCGCTGGAAGACTACGAGCTTCTTGGTCATGACGGGGTGGAATACGAATGCTTCAACACGTCCGGTGGCTTGGGCACCTTGCCCGAAACACTGGACGGCAAAGCGCGGGCGGTGTCTTACCGTTCGATCCGGTATCCGGGCCATTGCGATATCCTGAAATTGCTTCTCAAAGACCTGGGTCTGGAACACCGCCGCGATCTTTTGAAGGACATTTTTGAGACCGCCCTGCCGCGCACCGATCAGGATGTGGTGCTGGTCTATTGCACCGCAAAAGGCATGATCGACGGCGCGCTGCGCGAGAAATCCCTGATCAACAAGAGCTTTGCCCGCACCATCAACGGACAGGTCTGGAGCGCTATACAGGTCACCACGGCCGCAGGCGTTCTAGGCGTCGTCGATCTAATGCGGACAGGTGCTTTGCCTGCGAAAGGGTTTGTCCGGCAGGAACAGGTGAACCTGTCCGATTTCCTGAACACCGAATTTGGCCGGCTCTATCGCGCCGGCGACGTAACCGAACAGAACAAGGCGGCCTGAGATATGAAAGACATCGTGATGACAGCCCAAACAACCCTCGCCAATCTGGATCTGACCGAGGCCGAACTGACCGGCGGCACGCTCAAAGTGACGTCTCCAATTGATGGCAGCGTGTTGGCCGACGTGCATGAGACACCCGTTGCCGACATGGACGCCATCTTTGCCCGTTCTAAAACGGCGTTCAAAGAATGGCGGACAGTACCGGCCCCGCGCCGGGGTGAGCTGATCCGCCTGTTGGGAGAGGAACTGCGCGCCGCCAAGGACGATCTAGGTGCTCTGGTCAGTTGGGAGGCTGGCAAGATCACCTCGGAAGGTTTGGGCGAAGTGCAGGAGATGATCGACATCTGCGACTTTGCGGTTGGTCTTTCGCGTCAATTGTATGGTCTGACCATTGCGTCCGAGCGTCCGGGTCACCGGATGATGGAGACGTGGCATCCGGCAGGTCCGGTCGGGGTGATCTCGGCCTTCAACTTCCCGGTTGCGGTGTGGTCTTGGAATGCGGCACTGGCGCTGGTCTGCGGTGATCCGGTGATCTGGAAGCCGTCCGAGAAATCGCCGCTGACCGCGATGGCCTGCCAGAAAATCTTTGAACGCGCGCTGGCCCGGTTTGGCGATGCGCCGGACAACCTGCTGCAAACCCTGATCGGTGGTGCGGCGCTGGGCGAGGCCTTGGTCGCAAGCGAAGACGTTCCGGTTATCTCGGCCACCGGGTCCACCCGTATGGGTCGCGCCGTGGCACCTATCGTAGCACAGCGTTTTGGCAAGTGCATTCTGGAGCTGGGCGGCAACAATGCAATGATCGTTGGTCCTTCGGCCGATCTGGAAATGGCTGTCCGTGCGGTTGTGTTCTCGGCCGTCGGTACGGCCGGTCAGCGCTGCACCACGCTGCGTCGCCTGATCGTACATAACTCGATCCGCGAAGAATTGGTCGGCCGTTTGAAAAAAGCCTATGCGGGATTGCCCATCGGCAACCCACTGGTCGAAGGCACGTTGATTGGCCCGTTGGTAGACGAAGCCTCGGGCACGGCCATGACCGCAGCGCTTGAGGCTGCCAAGGCCGAAGGTGGAACGGTGCACGGTGGTCGTCGCGTGACCGAGGGTGTGCCTGCTGGTGTCTATATGGAACCGGCCATTGTCGAAATGCCAGGCCAGACGGCGGTTGTGAAAACCGAAACCTTTGCGCCGATCCTCTACGTCATGGGCTATGACGATTTTGATGATGCGATTGAGCTGCAGAATGACGTTCCCCAAGGCCTGTCCTCTTGCGTGTTCACCCTGAACATGCGCGAGGCAGAGCAGTTCCTGACGGCAGCCGGGTCGGATTGCGGTATCGCCAACGTCAATATCGGCCCGTCAGGTGCCGAGATCGGCGGGGCCTTCGGTGGTGAGAAGGAAACTGGCGGTGGGCGCGAAAGCGGCTCGGACGCGTGGAAAGCCTACATGCGTCGTCAGACGAATACGGTGAACTACTCGGCTGAGCTGCCTTTGGCGCAGGGCGTCAAATTCGATATCTGAACCAATTATCCAGCGGCGCTTCGGCGCGCCGCTGGACGATCCGCGTTAATCCGCAAAAAGATAGTCAAGGCTCATGATGGCTTGCGCCTTGTCCAGCGACACGCCCAGAAACTCGGCAATCGCGGTCTCATTCTCAATATTTGAGTTGGTCTCGCGGATACGCAGGTATCCGTCGAACTCTGCCTCGCGGATCAATTCGGATTCGTGCACCAGTGAACTGCGCAGTGCTGGGATCAGACGGGCCACGGATTCCCGAGGACTGCTTTCTCCGGCCAACCCCACGCGGCGGGCGTGGCCGATCAGATAATCGTCGGAGTACTCGCACTCGATTTCCAGAACATGGCTGCGGGCCTGAACCGAGCAGAAATCCTGAATGATATCCAGATCTGCGGGATCCACGCACAAGACCAGCTTGTTGGAATCAAAGCTTTCAAACAGCATGCGCGCCACCGCGCGCCGGTGCCGCGTGCGCTTGGCCAGAGACGATTCAATGCCGCCCAGATCAGGCAAAGAAGTGTCTTCTTCATTGAACAGGTATTCCACGCAGGGAATGTCGGTTTCCGAGACGATCTGATCCACCAACCTCTTGGCAACATGCCATTTCTTGCTCACGATCAGAAACACTTCGCGCTCGGGGCCCAGTGAATTGCCTGCCTCCCAGAACCGTTGCGCATAGCGCCGCCCCACCCGGCCACGCCCTGTCAGAAAGCTGTACAGGTTGCGGCCTTCGTCCGAGATGTGAAAGGTCATCCCTTCGGTAGCGTACATCTGACCCAGCCTGTCCTTCAGCTCATGGGCTTCGGGGCTGATCTTGCGGGCGAACAGGTAATCTTGCGATAGAAGCAAGTCATAGTGATCGTTGTAGAACGTCACCGGCATGCCATAATCAGAGAACATCAGAAATGTGGGAGTGCGGTTGTCGATCTCAGTCTTGGGGATCAGATGGCGCACCAACGTCTGAAAAAAGGTCTCGTCCGGAATCCAGGTGGTCGAGAAAAACCGTTTCACATCCGGGCGTTTTTGCAGAAAATCCAGGATCATTTCGATGGTCCTGCGGCGCAGGCACCACCATTGGCTGCCGATCATTATCTGAACATCTGACGGAATCTCGCGCGTCAAACCAAACCGTTTTTGCAGATTGTACGACCCGTAAAACAGCTTGGCCTGTGTGCGTTCGTTGAAATAATGCCGATAGATCAGCCGGTCTTCAACCAAGCCGGTCTTGATCCAGTTGCTTTCCAGGAAATCATGGCTTTCGACGAAATCAACGTCGTGCTGGTTCAGAAAGTCGTGGATGTATTCAGCCGATTTGATCGGCATGCAGTCACCTGACACCATATAGAAATGAGTGGCGCGGGGAAACGCATCCACAGCGGCCTGCAGGGCGTTCAGCGTGGCCTGAACCAGTGACCAAGCCCCCCAGCCGCATTTGATGCGCTTGCTGGCAAACGTGACATTGGGGTTGTCTTTCAAAGCCTCGCGAATGCGTTCGAAAGCGGCCGCTCTGGCCCGCGCGTCAAAGTGGATCGCCATGCAATCCCCGGCTGCGGTCAGTTGCTCGGCCTGCGCGATGATTGCGTCAGGGTCTTTGTGACAAAGCAATATGTAGGCAATTCTTGCCATATTGGCCTATTGTTTTCCGTTTCTGCCCGTTTCCAACCGTGATACTGAGGATGAGCGATTGAATAAATAGAATATTTTTGGTTTTTTGGTTTCAAATGCTGGCGCGTCAATTTTAAGACCAGATCAGCAAAGGAGGCACAGCAGATGGGTTTTCCCGGTACATGGATGACCGAAAGCGAAAGCATGGTTTACCGTGTGGTGCCGAAATGCGCCTGTTCGACCATTGGTCAGATCATGTTTTATTCCGATCACGGGCAGTTTTTTGATGGGGATATCCATGACGCAAAAGACGGGATGCACAAATGGGCCTTCGGTCCAAGTCAGGATCAGATCTCGGGAAATGTCCGCAATCACAAGTCCTTGGCCTTTACTTGCGTACGCAATCCCTACACTCGAATTCTAAGCTCGTTCTTCGACAAGATCTGCGGCATTCAGCGCAACGGCAAGCGGTATCGGGGCAATTTGGTGCCCACGCTTATCTATAATTACGGGATCGAAGTTGGCGGCGACGATGGCAAGGGTGAGTTCGATCAGATCGCCAGTTTCCGCCGGTTTTTGCTGTTTGCACGTGATACGATCCGCTGGCGCCGCCCGATGGATCCTGACATTCACTGGTCGGCCATGTCCGGGCATGTTTCTACCTTCATCGTGAATGGTGGGCAGTACGATCAGATTTTCTGGACTGAGCAGTTCAACGAAGGAATGCAAAGTGTCCTTGATCGGTTAGAGACACCGCACGCTGTGAATTTGTCCGAAATCCCGCGATTCAATGAATCCGAAGGCCACGGGCCCAAACGTGCGCATCCGGTCGAGGACTACTTTGACGACCTTTCGATGCATCTGGTCTACGAAATCTACAAACACGATTTCGAGTTGTTCAAATACGATTTTGAGAACCCGGGCAACAAGATGCCAATCGGTGAGATCGACCTGGACGAGGTGCACGCCAAACTGGGCGACTAGGCGAACGAGTCAGCGATTGATCAGGCACTCTTTCAGGCCAGACGGGTATAGCTCTGGGCCGCCGGTATCCAGAGCATCCAGACTGAACCATCCTGCTGTCCAGCTCAGGCCATTGTCTTCGGTGAATGAAATCGGCGCGTCGGGCCAGTTCAAAAGCTCGGGGCACTGAATCTCGGCCACAAAGATGATCTCATGCCCCTGATGCCCTTCATGCTGGTACAGGTTCTCAATCACCAGCGGTTGCCCTCTGACTTCAACCGTCACATCGAGTTCTTCGCGGAACTCACGTTTCAGGGCGTCATGCCATGTTTCGCCGAATTCGACCGATCCGCCCAACGGGCGAACACCCTTGATGCGACCGTCGTCATTTGGGACTTCAGCAGCAAGAAGGCGGTCCCCCCGCCAATGCAAGCCGATGGCTTTGACACGGATACCGTTATGCGGGCGCCAGAATGTCATGCTTCTCACCGATTGTGCTATGGATGTCGTTAAATACAAAAGAAAAAGGTCTCGCTAAACGAACTAGCGAGACCTTTGAAGTTATTGCAGTTTGGGTGGTTTGGAAACCGCTTCGTCAGACTTGGCGCACGGCACCTTTCGCGGCACTTGTCGCCAGCTTAGCATAGGCCTTGAGCGCGGTTGACACCTTGCGCTTGCGCGGTGCGGCGGGCACCCATCCCTTTTCGTCCTGCTCTTCGCGGCGAGCGGCCAGTTCTTCGTCAGACACGGCCAGATGAATGGTGCGGTTTGGAATGTCGATCTCAATCTTGTCGCCCTGCTTTACCAGACCGATTTCGCCACCCTCGGCAGCCTCAGGTGAAACGTGGCCGATTGACAGGCCCGATGTGCCGCCCGAGAAACGCCCATCGGTCAGCAAGGCGCAGGCTTTGCCCAGACCTTTGGATTTCAGGTACGAAGTCGGATAGAGCATTTCCTGCATCCCCGGACCGCCGCGCGGGCCTTCGTAGCGGATCACCACCACGTCGCCCTCTTTGACCTTGCCGGTAAGGATGTCGTTCACGGCCTGATCCTGGCTTTCGCAGACATAGGCAGAGCCGGTGAACGTCAGGCTGTTGGGATCAACGCCTGCCGTTTTCACGATACAGCCTTCGCGCGCGATGTTGCCGAACAGGACCGCCAGACCGCCATCCTGACTGAACGCGTGTTCCTTGGATCGGATTACACCGCCTTCGCGGTCGGTATCCAGTTCCTTGTACCGGTTCGACTGGCTGAATGCCTGCGTCGTGCGCACACCGCCGGGCGCGGCCTTGAACAGGTCCTGCGCTGCGGGGTTGTTGGCGACCTTGATGTCCCAATTGGCAATCGCTTCGCCCATGGTCGCCGAATGCACGGTGCTGCAATCTTCGTGCAGCAGTCCCGCGCGGCTGAGTTCACCGAGGATCGAGAAGATGCCACCGGCGCGGTGCACGTCCTCCATATGAACATTCTCAGTATTGGGCGCGACCTTGCACAGACACGGCACCTGACGGCTCAGGCGGTCCATATCGGTCATGGTGAAATGCACTTCACCCTCATGTGCGATGGCCAGCAGGTGCAACACCGTGTTGGTCGAACCGCCCATGGCGATATCCAGGCTCATCGCGTTTTCAAAGGCGTCGAACGTGGCGATTTCGCGCGGAAGGAAGCCTTTTTCGTCCAGATCGTAGTGGCGTTTGGTGATTTCCACGATCCGGCGACCTGCCTCAAGGAACAGCTCTTTGCGGTCCGCATGGGTGGCCAGGGTCGAGCCATTGCCCGGCAGCGCCAGCCCCAGAGCCTCGGCCAGACAGTTCATCGAGTTTGCGGTGAACATACCGGAACATGAGCCACAGGTTGGGCAGGCGTTCTCTTCGATGTGCTGGACCTGTTCGTCGGTGAACCTGTCGTCTGCGGCGGCGACCATTGCGTCAACCAGGTCGATCTTCTTGGCGTCCAGATCGGCGATGTCGATCTTGCCGGCCTCCATCGGTCCGCCCGAGACAAAGATCGCCGGGATATTCAGGCGCATCGCGGCCATCAGCATGCCGGGGGTGATCTTGTCGCAGTTCGAAATACACACCATCGCATCAGCGCAGTGGGCGTTGACCATGTATTCGACCGAATCCGCGATCACTTCGCGCGAGGGCAGAGAATACAGCATGCCGTCATGGCCCATGGCGATACCGTCATCGACCGCGATGGTGTTGAACTCTTTCGCAACGCCGCCAGCGGCTTCAACCTCGCGCGCGACCATCTGGCCCAGGTCTTTCAGGTGCACGTGGCCCGGCACGAACTGGGTGAAAGAGTTGACGATAGCGATGATCGGTTTGCCGAAATCGTCGTCACCCATTCCGGTGGCGCGCCACAGGCCGCGGGCACCGGCCATGTTGCGGCCATGGGTAGAGGTTCTGGATCGGTACATTGGCATGATGCTGTTTCCCTATTACCCAAGCTGCGATATTGGGTGTGTACGTTATAGCGCACGTATCATATGTACGTTATAACGCACAAGACAAATCGCAAGGCCTGGGTATGGAATCGGACGAACTAACACTTAAACTCAGGGATGTTCGCGCAGCGTCAGGGCTGAGCCTGTCCAAAGTGGCCGAACTTACCGGGGTTAGCAAAGCCATGCTGGGTCAGATTGAACGCGGCGAATCAAGCCCGACGATCGCGACCTTGTGGAAGATCGCAAAAGGTTTCCAACTTCCGTTAAGTGCTTTGATCGGCACCGCTGCGATGCGCGACACAAAGGACACCGGCGTATTTAGCACAGTAACTTTCCCGGGCAGCATCGAGGTAAAGATTGTCTTCCCCTTTGATCCCGCGTTGGGCGCCGAAACATTTCACGTAGATCTGTCGCCGAATCAAAGTCATGAATCACCCGCCCATGCAGCCGGCGTGACCGAAGAGGTTTTTGTACTGAACGGAACACTGGACGTCCTGCGCAATGGAAACTGGGTTCCACTACAAGCCGGTCAGGGGTTGCGGTTCGCAGCTGACGTGCCGCACGGGTACCGCGCCGGTGATTGTGGGGCGGCATTCCTCAACATGCATCACTATTCGCAACCAATTGAGTTTCCAGAGCAGGACCGAACACTTCAATGACCGCATTTTTTGACAGCCTGACCTTCGTGGATGCCATCGGTTCTTTCGGGGCATTGATTGTAGTTGCGGCTTATTTTGCCACCCAGATGCGAATGATGAACTCGGATGACCTTGCTTTTCCGATGGTGAACTTGATCGGCTCGATTCTGATCGTGTTTTCGTTGATGCAGAACTTCAATCTGGCGTCGATGCTGATCGAAGGGTTCTGGATTATCATCAGCGTCATCGGGATTATTCAGTATTTTCGCCTGCGTCGGGTGCGGTAAATCCAGAACGACTTGGGCGCTAGCGTTATCCAGCCTTGAACCAGCATCCCACCAAGTATAGGGAAAAACCAAACGCGTTTAGGGGAGGCTTTTATGCAGGACGATCCGAAAACCCTCGTTTCTACCGAATGGCTTGCCGCCCATCTCAAGGACCCGGATCTGCGGGTTCTGGATGGGTCATGGTATCTGCCACAGCAAGGGCGCGACGCAAAGGCCGAATACGATGCCGCTCATATCCCCGGCGCACGGTTCTTTGATATCGATGACATTTCGGACCACCGCTCGGACCTCCCACATATGGCACCTCCGGTCGAAAAGTTCATGTCCCGTCTTCGGGCGATGGGCGTAGGGGATGGCCATCAGGTCGTTGTCTATGACGGGGCTGGCCTGATGTCCGCGGCCCGTGTCTGGTGGTTGTTCCGACTGATGGGGCAGGAAAACATCGCCGTTCTGGATGGCGGTCTGCCCAAGTGGCAAGCCGAAGGGCATGAGATCGAAGATCTGCCGCCGGTGATCCGCGACCGCCACATGACCGTTCGGGTCCAGAACCATCTGGTCCGTGACGTCACACAGGTATCTGCCGCCGCCAAGCTCGGAGATCATGAGATTATCGACGCACGCTCTGCCGATCGTTTTGCCGGAACCGGGACAGAACCGCGCGAAGGGCTGCGCCCAGGCCGTATTCCAGGGTCGCGCAATGTGCCCTTCGGCACGTTGCTGAACAAGAACGGCACGATGAAATCCCCCGAGGAATGCCGCGCCATCTTCGAGTCCGCAGGTGTGGACCTGTCGAAACCGGCCATCACATCCTGCGGGTCGGGTGTGACCGCCGCGATCCTCAGCCTTGCGCTTGAGCGCATCGGCAAGAAAGACCACTCGCTTTATGACGGCTCCTGGGCTGAATGGGGCGCCTTCCCGACCCTGCCCGTCGCAACCGGAGAGAACTGATGTTCGAAAACCTCAAACCGCAGCCTGCCGACAAGATTCTGGCGCTGATGCAGGCGTATCGCGAAGACCCGCGCGATCAAAAAATCGACCTAGGCGTTGGTGTTTACAAAAATGCCGAGGGTGTTACCCCGGTGATGCGTGCAGTGAAAGCGGCTGAAAAGCGTATTCTCGAAGAGCAGGAGTCGAAGGCCTACACCGGATTGGCAGGCGACCCGGCTTTTGCCGATGCGATGATTGGCCTGATCCTGGGCACCTCGGTTCCACGCGGCAACATCGCTGCTGTGGCGACGCCCGGCGGAACCGGTGCCTGCCGTCAGGCATTTGAGATGATCCGCATGGCCAACCCCTCGGCCCGCGTGTTCGTGTCGAACCCGACATGGCCCAACCACCTGTCGATCCTGAACTATCTGGGGATGGAGACGGTCCAATACCGGTATTTCGATGGTGAAACCCGAGGCGTCGATTTCGACGGCATGATCGAGGACCTGAAAACCGCGAATGCGGGCGACGTGATCTTGCTGCACGGTTGCTGCCACAACCCGACCGGTGCCAACCTGAACATGGTGCAGTGGCAGGAGGTCGTGAACCTGATCAACGAGCGCGGCCTCGTGGCAATGATCGATATCGCCTATCAGGGCTTTGGCGACGGTCTGGAAGAGGATGCGCAGGCGACCCGCCTGGTGGCCTCATCGGTCAATCGTTGCCTGATTGCCGCGTCCTGCTCGAAGAATTTCGGTGTCTACCGCGAGCGGACCGGCCTGTTGATGGCCATCAGTGATGACCCGGCGCAGACAGCTCTGAACCAGTCCACGCTGGCCTTCCTGAACCGTCAGAACTACTCGTTCCCGCCAGATCACGGTGCGCGGGTGGTGACGACGATCCTGAACGACGAAGCCCTGCGCGCTGACTGGGCGGCTGAGCTGGAAGAGGTGCGCCTGTCCATGCTGGGCTTGCGCCAACAACTGGCAGACGAGCTGCAGGCCCAAAGTGGGTCCGATCGCTTTGGGTTTGTCGCCCAGCACCGCGGCATGTTCTCGCGTTTGGGGGCGGCACCGGAACTGGTCGAAAAGCTGCGCGCGGATCATGGCATCTATATGGTTGGAGATAGCCGCCTGAACGTCGCCGGACTGAACGCGACAACCGTGCCGATATTGGCCAAAGCGATCGTCGACGTCGGCGTGTAAACTAAGAACTGGTTGCGCCCGGCCTGTCCGGGCGCGGCGGTGTTTCTACAAATTCCATGTCTCCGTCCGCGACGGCAAACGGTTCTCCGCCAGCGGTTAACACCGCTCGATCCTTCATTGCTCGGAAATCGAAAATCGCGTTCAGAACGACGTCTGACCGGCCCTGATACTCGTGTGGCCGGTAGATGCTGATACCCATCTGCTCATCCAGTCGTTTTTATGTGTATTGGGCCTCACCAACTAGCTTGCCCCCGGAAGTCACATAGCACGTTGTCTCTGTTTCGTAGCTGACTGTATGGGTGGACAGATTCTTGAAATCACCAAGTTCAGAGTGATGAACGCCGGTCCATTTCAGGCTGGTGCCAACAAGTGTTTCGGGTGCCTCGGCCATATCAGTATCTCCTTGAGCGGCTGGGATCAGAGTAACCGAGGATGACGCTCAAACAAAACAACCCCGGCATTGCGCCGGAGTTGTCAATCTTTGTGGCTTAGGCCTTAGCCCTTGGAGAATTCCGGATAAGCTTCCATACCCAGTTCCGCCATATCCAGACCGTTGATCTCGTCCTCTTCGCTGACGCGGATGCCAACCGTGGCTTTCAGGATCGTCCAAAGGATTGCGGCTCCGACAAAGGTGAACACACCATAAGCAACGATACCGGTCAGTTGGGTGATCAAGTTGGCCTCACCGTAGAAGATCACTGCGATGGTGCCCCAGATACCGGCAAACAGGTGAACCGGGATGGCGCCGACTACGTCATCGATCTTGAACTTGTCCAGCATCGGAACCGCAAAGACCACGATGATGCCGCCCACAGCGCCGATCCACAATGCTCCGAATAGGGTTGGGGCAAGCGGTTCTGCGGTGATCGAGACCAGGCCGGCCAGCGCGCCGTTCAGCACCATGGTCAGGTCAGGTTTCTTGTACAACACCTGCGTCATGATCAGGGCTGCGATAGCACCAGATGCGGCGGCCATGTTTGTGTTGGCAAAGATGCGGGACACGTCGGATACGTCACCTACGGTGCCCATCGCCAGCTGCGAGCCGCCGTTGAAGCCAAACCAACCCAGCCAAAGGATGAACGTACCCAGAGTTGCCAGCGCCAGGTTAGAACCGGGCATCGGGTGAACTTTGCCGTCTTTGTACTTGCCAATGCGGGGGCCAAGGATCAGGCAGCCCGCCAGAGCGGCCCATCCGCCGACCGAATGCACAACTGTCGAACCGGCGAAGTCGGAAAAGCCCATGGCATCCAGCCAGCCGCCGCCCCATTTCCACGATCCAGAGATCGGGTAGAGGATACCAGTCAGCACGATGACGAAGACCAGGAAGGGCCACAGCTTTATGCGCTCGGCCACGGCACCGGACACGATGGATGCGGTTGCCGCCACAAAGACCAGCTGGAAGAAGAAATCCGAACCGATAGACGCGTAATCTAACGCCGCGTCTGCGGGCGCAACACCCACGGCATCAAGCACGGTCGGGCCGCCAAGAGCAAAGAACCCATTGAAGTCGCCCGGGTACATCGTGTTGAAGCCGACCAGCCAGTACATGATCGCGGCAATCGAAAACAGCGCGATGTTCTTGATCATCTGCATGGCAACGTTCTTGGAACGCACCAGACCGCCCTCGAGCATGGCAAATCCTGCAGCCATGAAGAAGACAAGGAAGCCTGCCATCAGGAACAACAGGGTGGTAAAAATATACTGGGTGTGCAGCGCGGCTTCGCCCTCGGCGGCCTCTTGCGCCAGACCCATCTGCGGCAGCACGACTAGCGCGGCGGCTGGGATGAGAGATTTCATCAGGTTCATTGTCAGTCCTCGAATGCTTTGGAGTGGCGGCGCTTACAGCGCCTCTTCGTTCGTTTCCCCGGTCCGCACGCGCAGCGCCTGCTCGACATCAAGGACGAAAATCTTGCCGTCACCGATTTTGCCGGTCTTGGCGGTTTTGGTGATGGTCTCGACGATTTGGTCGGCCATCGTGGCGGGCACCACGATTTCAAGCTTGATCTTGGGCACGAAATTCACCGCGTATTCGGCCCCACGATAGATTTCGGTGTGGCCCGATTGCGAGCCGAAGCCCTTGATCTCGGTCACCATCATGCCGCGCACGCCGGCCTCGGTCAGTGCCTCGCGCACCTCCTCCAGCTTGAATGGCTTGATTGTCGCAATGATCAGTTTCACGTCTTTCCCCTCTTCCTGTCCGGCAGGACCGGTTGTTTGCACCTGCAGAAAGAGAGCGTGACTGACCGCTGTTAGAAACGGTCAGGGCGGGTGAACGCAGGGGAAAAGGGGAGAAGGTGCACAATTTTTGCACAAAGAAACGTTTTTGCCCAAAAATCAGGCAAACTTTAGAGGCCGGTTAGCGGAATTTCATACCTCTACTTCGCGCCAGTGGCAGGGTATGGTGCCTCAAAATGATAACCGGGCAGAGTTTGAGCATGACTGAGTCCAAGCGCCGCAAGACATCGCTTGTTGCGGACAAAAGATACCCTTCCAAAGGGCGCAAACCCGCGACCACAAAGCGGACGACAAAGCCCGCCGGCAAAAAGGCGACGGCGCGTAAAACGTCGACGCGCAAAACCGCCCGAAAGAAAACCCGCAAGACGTCCGGTGGTGGCGGCGGCTTCTTTCGCCGCATGTTCCGTTGGATTTGGCGGTTGATTTGGGGAGTGACCTGGCGTGTGGGCGCGGTGGCTGCCATGCTGTTGGCTTTGGCGGTTGGGGTTGTCTACTCCTCTCTGCCTGACGTCGATGCTTTGCTAGACGGTCGGGCGCGCGGGTCGGTGACCCTGTTGGATCGGGACGGCAAGGTCTTTGCCTGGCGTGGGGACCAATTTGGTGGGGTGATCACGGCCGATACCGTCTCGCCGCATCTGAAGAACGCCGTCGTCGCGACCGAGGACAAGCGGTTCTATCGCCATTTCGGCGTCAGCCCGCGCGGTGTCGCAAGCGCTGTGCGCATCAACCTGAGCGAAGGGCGCGGACCGCTGTCGGGGCATGGTGGGTCGACCATCACGCAGCAGACGGCCAAGCTGTTGTGTCTGGGTGTACCTTATGAGCCCAGTGAATGGGAATCCGAAGCTGCTTATGAGTCCGATTGCCGTCAAGGCTCGCTTTGGCGCAAGGCCAAAGAGGCGGTCTATGCGATGGCGATGGAGGTCAAGTATTCCAAGGACGAGATCCTGACCATCTATCTGAACCGGGCTTTCCTGGGCGCGGGTGCGCGCGGGTTCGAGGCGGCAAGCCAACGCTATTTCGGGATTTCGGCGGCTGAGGTCAGCCCGTCGCAGGCTGCTATGCTGGCTGGTCTGCTGGTGGCACCGACGCGCTATGCACCGACGAATAACCTTCAACGTTCGCAGGATCGGGCGCGGCTGGTGGTTGGCCTGATGGAGGCACAGGGGTATCTGACCTCGGCACAAGCAAGCAGTGCGCGCAGCAATCCCGCGCAACTGTCCGAAGCCGCGGCTGCGCGGGCGGGCGGATATTTCGCCGATTGGGTGATGGCCAGTGGGCCCGAGTTCTTTACACGCAACACGACCGAAGACGTTGTGATCCGCACCACGCTGGATCAACGTATCCAGAAATCAGCAGAAGAAGCGCTGCAATTCATCTTTCAAGAAAAGGTCCGCGAAGGATCAAAGGCGCAGGCCGCGATCGTGGTGATGTCGGCGGACGGGGCCGTGCGCGGCATGGTTGGCGGGCGCAAGACCCGCGTGTCCGGCGCATTCAACCGCGCCACGCAAGCGCTGCGGCAAACAGGGTCTTCGTTCAAACCCTTCGTGTATGCCACCGCGCTTGAGCTGGGATATTCGCCATTGGATACGGTGGTGGATGAGCCCTACTGCGTGAACATTCCGGGCTCTGGCCAATGGTGTCCCAAGAACTACACCAACAAGTTTTACGGACGCGTCACACTGGCAGATGCGTTGAAAAACTCGTTGAACATCCCGGCGGTCAGAGTGGCCGAGATATCCGGGCTGGACAATGTCCGCACGGTGGCCAGCGAATTCGGTATCGATAGTGATCTGGCGCAAGGCCCCGCTCTGGCGCTGGGCGCGTCGGAAAGCACGCTGATCGAGATGACGGGGGCTTACGCCGGCATCCTGAACGGTGGCTCGGCGGTGGAACCCTATGGGCTGACCGAATTGAAGCTGTTGGGCGATCAAACCCCGGTCATGGTGACGACAACCGGCATTGGTGAGCGGGTCATCAACGACAAAGCCGCCAAACAGCTGACGTGGATGATGGAGCGTGTCGTGTCCGAAGGCACCGGTGCGCGCGCTCAGTTGCCCGGTTGGCAGGTCGCGGGAAAGACGGGGACGACTCAGGCAGCCCGCGATGCTTGGTTCATCGGTTTTACGGCAGACTACGTGACGGGCATCTGGATGGGGTATGACGACAACACCCCATTATCCGGTGTGACCGGAGGCGGGTTGCCGGCTGAAATCTGGAAAGAAACCATGCTGCGCGTGACCGAAGGCATGACACCGACGCCGTTGCCGATGCTGGCCCCGGACCCACCGGTCAGAACAGCGCAACCTCAGCAACAGCGCCGTAAGAACCAAACCGGGTTGGACCGGGCCATCAACAATCTGCTGAACAACATTTTCGGTGGAAACTAAAAAAGGCGGTGCGCTGGGCACCGCCTTTTCAATTGAATGAGCGTCTGATCAGAGGCTGTCGTCAAGGGCGGCCAAAATCGCATCACCCATTTCCGTGGTCGAAACCGGCGTGACGCCTTCGTCGGCCAGCAGATCACCAGTACGGACGCCGTCGGCCAGTACCTTCTCGATTGCGGCTTCCAGACGGTCCGCTTCTTCAAGCTGATCAAAGCTATAGCGCAGGGCCATGGCAAAGCTGAGGATACAGGCGATCGGGTTGGCTTTGCCCTGACCGGTGATATCCGGGGCCGAACCATGGACCGGTTCGTACATCGCCTTGGGGCGGCCATTCGCCATCGGAGCACCCAACGAGGCCGACGGTAGCATTCCCAGCGAGCCGGTTAGCATCGCCGCGCAATCCGACAGGATGTCGCCGAACAGGTTGTCTGTCAGGATGACGTCGAACTGTTTGGGCGCACGCACCAACTGCATCGCGCCATTGTCGGCATACATATGGCTCAGCTCGACCTCGGGGTAATCCTTGGCCACACGGTTCACAACTTCGCGCCACAGGATGCCCGATTCCATGACGTTGGCTTTCTCCATCGAGCAGACCTTTTTGTTCCGGCGCATTGCCAGTTCAAAGGCTGAGCGCGCGGCGCGTTCGATCTCAGATTCGGTATAGCGCTGGGTGTTGATGCCAACACGTTCATTGCCTTCCTCGAAGATGCCGCGCGGCTCGCCGAAATAGACGCCCGAAGTCAACTCGCGCACGATCATGATATCGAGGCCGGCAACGATGTCTTTCTTCAGCGACGAGAAATCGGCCAACGCGTCAAAACACTGTGCCGGGCGCAGGTTGGAATACAGGTCCATCTCTTTGCGCAGGCGCAGCAAGCCGCGCTCGGGCTTGAGGCTGAAATCCAGATCGTCGTATTTCGGGCCGCCAACAGCACCCAGCAGAACCGCGTCAACCTCTTGCGCTTTGGCCATCGTCTCGTCCGACAGGGGCTTGCCATGCGCATCATACGCGGCACCGCCGACCAGATCCTCGCTCACGTCGAATTCCAGGCCGCGTTTCGCACCGAACCAGTCGATGACTCTGCGCACTTCGGCCATGACTTCGGGGCCAATTCCGTCTCCGGGCAGGATGAGGAGCGAGGGGTTGGACATGAAGGATCTCCTTGCGTTTTACAGCACAGGCCCTAGCGCCTGCGCGGCATCGGGTCAATGAGACGATCCCGCCTGACGGCAAGGAAAATACAGGTTTGTTTCCGTTAGCGTCTGAAAATTGCGTCAGGTCTGCCTTGTAGGCCAGATCATGGCGCAAAGTGCCGTATCAGCGAGGCAGTGTCAGGTCGACCCAGATCAGCCGGTGACGGCTGGCGCTTTCGGCGGTTTCGCGTTCCTCGGAGCCCGCGGCGGGCCAGTGCACCCCGGAATCCACCACCTGCCATTGGGCCGATGGCAGGACGTAATCGACCCGCATTGGACCAACCGTTTTCCAGACCACCGTTGTCAAATCGCCTGAGGGGTCTTCGGGTGAAGGGTCCTGAAGGCGGGGGTCGTTCAAAAACTCTCGGATCGCTTCTTTGCGTCCATCACCTCGCGCTGGGTCCAGATTGGCGTCACCCGCGATGACAAACAGACGATCGGGCTTGCGCCCGACTGCCCCATCCATCACAGCTGACCAAAGGCGGATCTCGTCCTTGTTCCTCAGTCCATTGCGATCCTCTAGCCCGTCAAACACCGGAGGCGCGGCGTGGAAGGTCATCAAATCCAGCTGCCCTGCCGGAGTTTCAATGGGCACAATCCAATGCGCCACGGATGAAAGCCGCTGTACGTTCTGCGCCGGTTCTGATGGGTAGGGGCTTGCGTCATGTTGAGGCAGTTCAGCGCCGGGCAGATCCAGCCATAGCAGGTCGGACAGGTCCTGAATCTGATCCGAAGCGATGGGATAGCGGGACATCACGGCCAGCCCGCCCTGACCGGTGAACCGACCCCAGCCTTGCGCGTCGCCGGGGCCGTTGGTGCGACCATCTCCGTCCAGATCAAGATCCGTTTCCAGGCCGGAATTTGGTTGGGCTGCGAAAGTGTAGGGGTAATCCAATCCGGCCTCGCGCAACCGATTTGCCAGCGCCGCCAGCGCCAGCCCCTCGAAATCCCAGTCGATCCCCTGCAACGCAATGATATCGGGGCGGGTGTCCGCCAAAACGGCAACAACCGCCATCACCTGATCATCACCGCGGTGAATATCCCGCAACAGCAATCCCGGACCATCGCGGCTGAGCTCTGTGTTGTAGGTGGCAATACGGATCGTGTCTGCCTGTGCCACAACGGGCAACAGCAGCAGGATCAGGATGCGGATCATGCGGTCTGCGTAGACTCGGCTGTGGAATAGGCGCGCCGTTTTTCGACGATCAGATTGGCAATGCGCAGGGTCGCCATGCCACGCATGATCATACTGGCCGGTAGGAAGGCCCAGGCGCTGAGCGTCCAGATCAGGGTCTGAGGATTGCTCAGTGAGATCGGATCGGCATAGTCAGTCAGCAGTTTGATCAGCGCCGGGATCAGGAATGGCAGCAGAATACCGATGCAAATGTTCAGCCGACCGTCGCGCTGCAGGCGCGTAACTACGTCGCCGCCTTTGGTGGGGTCGAACAGCGGAAGATTGGTCCAGACATTGAAGGCGCCATTTCCGGTCGGCCAGCCGCGCACTTTCACCGCATAGGCAAAGCTGGCGATCGTCACCAAAGCAGCGACATACGCGACGCTGGCAGAAATACGGACAAGTTCGATCAGGGGGGCGCTTGCATCAGTCGGCAGCATCAGGATGATCAGCCGTACTGGCGAGTAGGGAAAGTCGACCACATTCGCGACGCCCACGCCGAAGGAATAGAAAACTGTCGTTAGGCCGGTCGGCGTATATGCGTTTTTGCAGATCAACGTCAGGAACGTGACCATCGACATCAGGCCGACAAAGCGCAAACGGTTCACAGGTGGCGCATCGCGGAATTCGATAAAGCTGGGAAAGGAGGAGTTGTATTCAGCGAATGTCAGGAAAAACGCGAGAATGGCGAGAAAGACGACAATCTCGGTCCCATTCGTAGACGTTACAGGCAGGTACAACGCGGGCGTCAGCACCAAAAGTGCGACCAATAATCCCCGAATCGCCGCCCCTGTTGTGCGCGCAATCACTATCCAAACCCTTTCAAACCGGATTGACCGCTTCTTTGACGGTTTCGTCCCAACTTGTGCCCGATAATTATTATTCGACGGGTGCCTCTATTATCGCCAACACTGACGATAAGCGGCAATCCGCTCAAGCCAAGCTGCAGAAAACACGGAATTTCAGGCAAAAAGATGGCGAAACTGGTGCGCCTTTGCATCATTTCCGTCGCAAATTCGGCGTGTATCAGAGGGGGAATACCACATGTTGTGGTTGCCGGGTCAATAACCCCAAGAACGCGAAAGGGGTCGCCCAGGCGACCCCGATAGGTTGAGTATCCACAGATTCGTTCTTGGAATCACACCCAGGGGCGGGCCTGGCTTGCGTGATCCTCGAATTTGTCGATGTGGTGATCTTTTTCCATCGTCAGGCCGATATCGTCCAAACCATTCAGCAGGCAATGCTTGCGATGTGGGTCGACACTGAACTCGATCACAACGCCATCCGAGGTGGTGATCTGCTGATCTTCCAGATGCACGGTCATGCGGGCGTTTTCGCCTTTATGCGCATCTTCCATCAGGATCGCGTGGTGTTCTTCTTCGACCACGATAGGCAGAATGCCGTTCTTGAAGCAGTTGTTAAAGAAGATGTCGGCAAAGCTGGTCGAGATCACAACCTTGATGCCGAAATCCTTGATCGCCCAGGGCGCGTGTTCGCGCGACGAGCCGCAGCCGAAATTGTCACCGGCAACCAGAATCTCTGTCTGACGATAGGCGGGTTTGTTCAGCACGAAATCTTCATTTTCGCCGCCATGTTCATGATAGCGCATCTCATCAAACAGCACGACACCAAGGCCGGACCGTTTGATGGTTTTCAGGTGCACTTTCGGGATGATCATATCGGTGTCGATATTGATCAGCGGCATTGGGGCGGCCACCCCGTGGACTTTGTCGAACTTTTCCATGTCTACACTCCTGCGAGAGAGGGCCGCGCCCGTGTCCCGCGTTTAAGCTTGTTTCGCTTCTGTTGTTGCGTCGTTGGGTGCGTTCCGGATGAAGAACGCCATAAAGACCAGGCCGAACCCGTTGAACAGCATCTCAATGCCCAGGAAGATACCCAGAATGCTCAGCAGCACCTGAGGATCGCTTCCCACATATGTCCAGATGATGCCCGCGAGGACGATCGACAAGATGCCCGAGATCATCGTGGGCCAGAAAAACTGTGTTCCTTTCATCTGGAACGACAGAATGACCCGCGCGATGCCGCCTGCCATGAACAGGATCAGCATCACGGTTGCCAGTGTCAGGGTTCCCTGCAGCGGGTGATCCAGAAAGGACCAGCCCAGAAACAGCATCACCGCACCCATGATGAGTGACAGAATTTTGTTGCCGGTACCTTCAACCGTAAAGCCGCCAACAACTTGCAGCGCGCCCGAGATCAGCAGCAACACACCGGTTACCACCGTCACGGCGACAGACGCCACAACTGGCGCGCCCAGTACAAAGATACCGAACGCTATGGACAGAAGCCCCAGTAGGAGCCATTTGACCCAGTCACTCATGTTTTCAATCCCTCAAATATCTAGATGTGATGGGACCTTACATCAATTCACGCACGTCTGTCAGCCGTCCTGTGATTGCCGCAGCGGCAGCCATTGCAGGGCTCAGCAAATGGGTACGTCCGCCCCGGCCCTGACGGCCTTCGAAGTTGCGGTTTGAGGTCGCTGCACAGCGTTCGCCCGGCTGCAGCTGGTCAGGGTTCATCGCCAGACACATTGAACATCCTGCCAGACGCCATTCGAAACCGGCATCCTTGAAAATCTCGGCCAGACCTTCTTCTTCGGCCTGCGCCCGAACCAGGCCCGAACCTGGCACGACCATGGCACGCATGCCGTCCTTGACCTTTTTGCCCTTCAGGATCTCGGCCGCGGCGCGCAGGTCTTCGATGCGGCCATTTGTGCAGGATCCGATAAACACCGTGTCGATCTCGACATCGCTCAGCTTTTGACCAACTTCCAGACCCATGTACTCGATCGAGCGGCGGGCTGCGTCGACCTTGCCACCTTCGAAATCTTCGGGGTTCGGTACAGTTGCGGTGATCGGCAGAACATCCTCGGGGCTGGTGCCCCAGGTCACGACAGGCGCGATGTCTTCGCCACGCAGGGTGATGACCTTGTCGAAATGCGCGTCATCGTCGGTAAACAGCGTTTTCCACCATGTCAGAGCGGCTTCCCACTGGGCACCTTTCGGCGCGTGTGGACGGCCTTTGACATATTCATAGGTGATCTCGTCCGGCGCGATCAGGCCCGCACGTGCACCGCCTTCGATCGCCATATTGCAAACGGTCATGCGGCCTTCCATCGACAGATCGCGGATCGCTTCGCCGCAATATTCGATGACATAGCCGGTTCCACCGGCAGTGCCGGTCTCACCAATGACAGCCAGAGTAATATCCTTGGCGGTCACACCCGGCTGCAATTTGCCGGTGATTTCCACCTTCATGTTCTTGGATTTCTTCTGGATCAGAGTCTGCGTGGCCAGAACATGTTCAACCTCGGACGTGCCGATGCCGTGGGCCAATGCGCCAAACGCACCGTGGGTGGCCGTGTGGCTGTCACCACAAACAACGGTCATGCCAGGCAGGGTCCAGCCCTGTTCGGGGCCGACGATGTGCACGATGCCCTGACGAACGTCATTCACCGGGTAATAGTGAATACCAAAATCCTTGGCGTTCTTATCCAGTGCTTCGACCTGAATACGCGATTCGGGGTTTTCGATCCCGTTTACGCGATCCGCAGTAGTCGGAACGTTGTGATCCGGCACGGCGATGGTCTTTTCCGGTGCGCGCACCGGACGACCCGCCATACGAAGCCCTTCAAAGGCTTGCGGGCTGGTGACTTCGTGCACCAGATGGCGGTCGATATAAAGCAGGCAGGTTCCATCATCGGCTTCGTGCGCGACATGGGCATCCCAGATCTTGTCATAGAGTGTTTTGGGGGACATCGGTCCTCTCCCGTATGTAATGAGAAATAGCTGGCGAGTGGCTGGGCGCCGCTTATAGGCGGGCCAGAACCGTGCGGGCGGCCCCAAAGAACCGTTCACGCAGGCGCGTGCGGTCTTGCAGTGTCGGAGCAGGGGCCAAATAGACTCTCATGCGCCTCAGATATATCGCGTGTGCCCGTCAATCAAGGTTCAATCCGGCCTCGGGCTTGCATCACCCCGAGTTGCTGTCCAAGCTGCGGGTCAGGAGACCTGTATGAACCAAGACCTGATCCCCAGCTCGCTGTCGGAACTCTATGAAAACATGGTCGCGGGGTTTTCCGTGCAGTTCGGCAAACTTGCCGATCTGATCGTTACGCCGGGTTGGCGGCGGCACCAGTTGATCATCATCCTCGCCCTGTGGGCTTTGGCATATGTGCTCAAACTGGTTACGCAAAACCGGTGGGAAACCTGGGCACGTGCTCGCACCGGCTGGCCCAAATGGCGGCTGCGCACTCTGGTTCAATTGATGCAGCGCCTAACGCTGGTCTATTTCGTTTTGTTGTCCTGGACGCTGTACCTGTTCATGCAGAATGTGACCTGGCCGTCGCACAGTTACATTATCGGCGTGATCGCGACATTGGCCGCCGCTTGGCTGGCGATCGCGCTGGTGGCGCGACTTGTCCGCAACCGTACGCTGCGGCGGATCTTCAAATGGGCAATGTGGGTCTATGCAACGCTGGTTGCGCTGAATCTGACCGATGATGTGGCCGAGTTTCTGGACGGCGTGGCGATTTCCATTGGTGATCTGCACATCTCGGCGCTGGGGATTCTCAAGGCCGTATTGCTGATCGGCGTGCTGTTGACATTGGCCCGCATCGGGACCCGCACGGCCGAGCGGGGATTGCAGAGGAACGACGACATCACGCCTTCGATGCAGGTTCTGTTGGCCAAAGGCATTCAAGTTCTGCTGTACGGAGCTGTCTTTATGGCGGCCATCCGCACGCTTGGGTTTGATCTGACTGGCATCGCGCTGTTGTCAGGCGCGATCGGCGTGGGCATCGGTTTTGGTCTTCAAAAGGTTGTGTCGAACCTGATTTCCGGGATCATCATCCTGATGGACCGCTCGATCAAACCGGGCGACGTGATCTCGTTGGGTGACACATTCGGATGGATCAACGCGCTGGGCGCGCGGTATGTATCGGTGGTCACGCGGGATGGGCGTGAATACCTGATCCCGAACGAAGACTTGATCACCAATCAGGTGGTGAACTGGTCGCATTCGGACCGTTATGTGCGTCTGGATCTGGATTTTGGCACCAGCTACGACGACGACCCGCATCAGGTGCGCGCAACCGCGATCCGGGCAGTTAAATCGGTGAAACGTGTTCTCAGCGGCGGTTCACATGAGCCGGTCTGCCATATAACCGGGTTCGGCGACAGCAGCGTGGACTATGTGCTGCGGTTCTGGATCAGCGATCCGACCAAGGGGCTTACCAATATCAGGGGCAATGTTTACCTCGCCCTTTGGGACGCTTTCAAAGCCGAGGGGATATCGATTCCTTTCCCTCAGCGCGAGGTTCGGCTGCTGCCCGACGGCGCAGACTCGCAACAGATCGCCAAAGAGTGAGCGCCTGTGCGGCCCCTAAAGCGCCCGTTCATTGAAATGTTGCATTCCCCTTGTTACCTTATTAGTACCCCTGCGCCGGGGTTTGGCGGCGCGCAACAAAGGAGGACTATGTCCTGTCTCTACATACACAGGCGGGTTTGCCCGCCGATGATGGGGCCAATGTAGTGGCCCACTCTCAGTCAATCAGCGACAAGCTGCTTGAGCGTATCCTTTCCTCACTTTCCGATGACAAGGCCGAAGATGTCGTGCAGATCAACCTGCAAGGCAAGTCGTCTGTCGCGGATCACATGGTCATTGCGTCCGGGCGTTCGACACGTCAGGTCTCGGCCATGGCGGAAAAGCTGACGGATCGCATCAAGCAGGAATTCGGTTTCACCTCGAAGGTCGAAGGCAAGGATGCCGGCGACTGGGTGCTGATCGATACGGGCGACGTGATCGTCCATATCTTCCGCCCCGAAGTGCGTGAATTCTATCAGCTGGAAAAGATGTGGCTGCCTCAGGGCGGCAGCGCCTCAGCCAACTGAGGCGCCATCCCGGCCTGCATTAACAGGCCGGAGGCGAGAGAAATATGCGTATAAGCATTTGTGCGGTCGGGCGATTGCGTGCCGGACCGGAGAAGACCCTGCTTGACGATTATCTGACCCGATTTGACCGGACCGGCCGCGCGCTGGGCCTTGGTCCTGCGCGCGTTGTTGAGGTCGAAGACAAGAAAAACGCAGGCATGGGCGCCGAGGCCGCGTTGCTGCGCAAGGCCCTGCCCAAGGGCGCGGTGATCTGCACACTGGATGAACGCGGGCGGGTGATGTCCTCGCCTGATTTTGCCAAGAAACTGGGTGGCTGGCGCGATGCCGGGCGGCAGGATCTGGCATTGATCATTGGCGGTGCGGACGGAATAGACCCTGATCTGCGGGCCGAGGCCGATTTTTCCATCTCATTCGGGTCGATGGTCTGGCCGCATATGCTGGTCCGTGTGATGCTGGCCGAGCAACTTTACCGGGCCGCGACCATCCTGTCGGGCGGTCCCTATCACCGGGTTTGACATGGCGCAGCTTCTGATTGTCTACCATTCGCGCACTGGCGGAGCCCGTCAAATGGCCCAAGCCGCCGCGGCTGGAGCGCGGGACGAAGCGGAAACGGTTCTGAAAACTGCAGATCAGGCGACCCCTGAGGATTTGCTGGCCGCGGATGGGTTTATCTTCTGCGCGCCCGAGAATCTGGCCGCGATTTCAGGTTTGATGAAAGAGTTCTTTGATCGCTGCTACTATCCTGTGCTGGGCAAGATCGAAGGACGGCCCTATGCCCAGATGATCTGTGCCGGGTCTGATGGCGAGAATGCGGCCCGCCAAACTGCGCGGATCGCCACTGGTTGGCGCTTGAAAGAGGTTCAGTCGCCGCTAATCATCTGTACCCATGCGCAAACGCCCGAGGCTATTCTGGCCGAAAAGACCATCCCGCAAAACCAACTGGATGAGTGCCGTGATATTGGGGCTGCGTTGGGTGCGGGTCTGGCGCTGGGTGTGTTCTGAAGATCAGTTCAGTGTGACCAACGTCGTCTCGTCACCCCAGCCATCGACACTGCACCGCGCCTGAATCTGAACCTGAGACACGCCATCTGGAATCGCCACCCCGGATAGTGAGCGTGTAAAGGGCTGCTCGTTCTCATGTGGATGATGCAATACGCGCATGCCCAGTTCATTGCCGTCCATGTCCAGAACGCGCCAGCCATCAGCATAGTGATCCCACCCGGTATCGGGATGGCGGATCGTCACGTCGAATCGCCACGTGTCACCGCTTTGGCTGGCCGCCACTTTTTCAATCACAGAAGGGTCGGCAAGCGCCGGGCTGGCGAGAAGAAGGCTGAGAATCATATACCGCATGTGGCGATCCTAGGCTGTGTCCGTCGGCTTCGCGATCACGAATCCGTGTCGCCCGGTTGGGACAGCAGGACCAGCCGGGAATGCGACGCAAACTCGCGCCGGTATAGGACACCAAACGTGATCGCCGTGCCCAGTAACAGCGCCACAGGCCCAAGTATCCAGGCAACGGATGCCAGGGCAAAATAAGTCACGCGCAAGCCGCGGTTAAAGCTGCGCGCCGCGGTGACGCAAATCTCGGCCGCTTGTGCTGCGCGCGGATAGGCTTGTGGGTCTGACGGTTCGTTGGGCACCGAGGCCATCAGAACCGCGCAATAGCCAAACAACCGGTGCGCCCAGACATATTTCAGGAATGCATTGGCCAGAAAAAGGATGATGATCAGAATCTTGATCTCCCACACCATGGCCGGTGCGCTGCCGATGGCCAGATCATTGGCGACGCCGGCAAGGCGTTCGGTATTGCCCAGCAAAGCCAAACCGCCCCCGACAGCGATCATCGTAGTCGAGGCGAAGAATGTGCTGCCCTGCCGCATCGCCGCGACCACCTGCGCATCGAACATTCGGGGCTGCCGAGTGACCATTTCCCGCATCCACTCTCGACGATAGTCATCCATCATCATCGTGACAGAACTCTTGTTAGGGGAGGGATTTTCGATCCGCCACCCGATCCAGAGCCAAGCAATTAGCAGCACGGCAATTGCCGCATAGTCCAGCGGTGAAAAAAGTTGTGCCCGATCAATCCACGTCATGCGGCGACCTTAGGGCCAGACATGAGAACTTGCCAGATGGAGAAATTGGTAATATTATTTTACCAAATGGAGGATCAGCCATGGAAATGCCAACGCCAAATCCTGACGTTCTGCGCCGCAAGGCCGTGGTTCTTCAACGTTTGTTGCAAGTTTTGCCCGAAGAGGCGGTTATTCACGAGCCGTCCGAGACACGTGCTTATGAATGCGACGCACTGACGGCGTATAGGTGCCCTCCGATGCTGGCGGTGCTGCCGTCGACCACGCAAGAGGTCTCGGACGTTCTACGCATCTGCAACGAGGAAGGCGTTCCAGTGGTTCCGCGCGGGTCGGGTACTTCCTTGGCAGGTGGCGCATTGCCAACGGCGGATTGCGTCATCCTTGGAGTCGCCCGGATGAACGAGGTGCTGGAGGTCGACTATGACAACCGCTTCATTCGCGTTCAATCAGGCCGTACGAACCTGAGCGTGACCGGAGCGGTCGAGGAAGACGACTTCTTCTATGCGCCAGATCCGTCCTCACAGCTCGCCTGTGCCATTGCTGGGAACATCGCCATGAACTCCGGCGGGGCGCATTGTCTGAAATACGGCGTGACCACCAACAACCTGTTGGGCGTAAAGATGGTGCTGATGGATGGCAACGTGGTCGAGATTGGCGGCGCGCATCTGGACTCTGGCGGCTTGGACCTGTTGGGAGTCATCTGCGGGTCTGAAGGGCAGTTGGGCGTGGTGACTGAAGCCACGCTGCGTATCCTGCGCAAACCCGAGGGCGCGCGACCCGTGCTGATGGGGTTTGATGACAACGAGGTTGCCGGGGAATGCGTCTCGGACATTATCAAGTCGGGCATCCTGCCGGTGGCGATAGAATTCATGGATACCCTGTGCATCAAAGCCTGCGAAAACTTCGCCCATGCAGGCTACCCTGATTGCACCGCTTTGCTGATTGTCGAGGTCGAAGGGTCCGAGGCCGAGATGGACTATCAGTTGTCCAAGATCATCGAAATCGCCAAGCGCCACAATCCGGTCGAACTGCGCGAAAGCCAGTCGGCCGAAGAAAGCGCGAAAATCTGGTTGGGGCGCAAGTCGGCCTTTGGTGCGATGGGGCAGTTGAACGACTACATGTGTCTGGACGGCACGATCCCGGTGTCGTCCTTGCCGGAAGTGCTGCGCCGGATTGGCGAAATGAGCGAAGAATACGGCTTGCCGGTCGGCAACGTGTTTCATGCAGGCGATGGCAACATGCACCCGTTGATCCTGTTCGATGCCAACAAACCCGGTGATCTTGAGAAATGCGAGGCGTTCGGAGCTGATATCCTGAAGCTTTGCGTAGATGTGGGTGGCTGCCTGACA
Source organism: Ruegeria sp. CDSC068 (assembly GCF_059610545.1). Lineage (NCBI taxonomy): Bacteria > Pseudomonadati > Pseudomonadota > Alphaproteobacteria > Rhodobacterales > Roseobacteraceae > Ruegeria > Ruegeria sp. CDSC068. The sequence goes on along the minus strand of NZ_JBXWNV010000010.1, from coordinate 132,076 downwards.
GGTGAGCACGGCGTTGGGATCGAAAAGCGCGATCTGATGTCCCACCAATACGCGCCTGCGGACCTTGAGGCGCAAATGGCCGTAAAGGACGTGTTCGATCCAAAGTGGTTGCTGAACCCCGCCAAGGTGTTCCCATTGCAGGCGTCTAAATCCCGGCGCATCGCTGCTTAAAAACGGCTCTAACAAAGAAGAATACCCATGAATCCAAAGACAGAAGCCGAACTGGCCGAGATGGTGGCCGGGTTAGATGAACCAGTGCGCATTACTGGTGGCGGTACGCGTGGCGTCGCGGGGCCGGACATGGCGATTCAAACCAGCGGGCTGACCGGGATCACGCTGTATGAACCCGGCGCGCTGACGCTGGTGGCGAAGGCCGGCACGCCGATTGGAGAGATTGAGGCCGCATTGGACGCTGAAGGTCAGCAATTGGCCTTTGAGCCGATGGATCACCGGGGACTGCTGGGAACCAGTGGCACACCGACCATAGGCGGTGCTGTGGCGGCCAACATATCTGGGCCCCGGCGGGTACAGGCAGGGGCATGCCGCGATTTTCTGCTGGGCGTGCGCTATGTCGATGGCATGGGGCAGGTCGTCAAGAATGGCGGTCGGGTCATGAAGAACGTTACCGGCTATGATCTGGTCAAACTAATGGCGGGATCTTGGGGCACTCTGGGAGTTTTGACCGAAGTGTCGTTGAAGGTACTGCCAAAGCCCGAAGTCGCCGCAACGCTGTCTGTTCAGGTATCTGGTGTGACCACCGCAGTTGCAGCGCTGTCCGCCGCATTGAAATCCCCTTTTGAAGTTAGCGGAGCAGCGTACGACCCGGATATGGGAAACGCCTTACTGCGCCTCGAAGGATTTGCGAGTTCGGTGACATACCGATCGGATCAACTGAAATCCCTACTGTCTGGTTTCGGCGAGGTTGCCGAACTTGAGCAGCCCGGAACATTGTGGGCCGACCTGCGTGACGCAGCCGGTCTCCACGAACAAAGCGGTGATGTCTGGCGCATTTCGGTCAAACCCTCGGATGCGCCGGACATCGTTGCGCGCATCCCGGCAGATCGGACGTTGTTTGATTGGGGTGGCGGGTTGATCTGGGCCTTGGTGCCGATTGGAACTGATCTGCGGGCGCAATTAGGCGCGTTTGACGGTCACGCAAACATCGTGCGAGCAGGGTTCGAAACACTGGCCGAACTGGGGCGTTTTCAACCGGAGGCGCATGGTATTGCGGCTCTAACCAAGGGTATTCGTCAAAGATTCGACCCCCGCGGTTTGTTTAATCCGGGGTTGATGGGGTAAGCCGATGCAGACGACGTTCACCGAAAAGCAGTTGCAAGATCCCGCGATCCAAAGATCAAATGAAATCCTGCGAAACTGCGTCCATTGTGGGTTTTGCACAGCCACATGCCCGACATATCAGGTGCTGGGGGACGAGTTGGATAGTCCACGGGGGCGCATTTACCTGATCAAGGACATGCTGGAAAACGAGCGTGTGCCGGATGAGAAAACGGTCAAGCATATCGACCGCTGCCTGTCTTGCCTGGCCTGTATGACCACATGCCCATCGGGGGTGCACTATATGCATCTGGTCGACCACGCGCGGGAATACATCGAAGAGAACTACAAACGCCCCTTCTCGGATCGAGCGCTGCGTTGGGTGTTGGCTCAGATCCTGCCTTATCCGATGCGGTTCCGCTGGGCTTTGATCGGGGCGAAGCTCGGGCGGCCATTCCGCTTTCTGATGCCTGATGCCCGGTTGCGTGCCATGCTGGACATGGCACCCAAACATATCCCGCCCGTTAGTCGCAATGACGACCCGCAGAGATTTCCGGCCAAGGGACCGCAGCGCAAGCGCGTTGCTCTGATGACGGGTTGTGCGCAAAAAACTTTGAATACTGACATTAACGACGCAACTATTCGACTTTTGACCAGGGTGGGATGCGAGGTCGTCGTGGCTGAAGGGGCAGGGTGCTGCGGCGCGCTGACCCATCACATGGGCAAGACCCGCGAAAGCCATGAGGCCGCAAAGGCCAACATCAGGGCCTGGACCGCAGAAATGCACGGCGACGGGCTGGACGCCATTGTCATCAACACCTCGGGCTGCGGCACGACGGTCAAGGATTATGGCCATATGTTTCGCAACGATCCCATAATCGAAGACGCGGCGCGGGTGTCATCGATTGCAATGGATATCAGCGAACTGCTGATCCAGCTGGAACTGCCTGAAGGTGAAGAAAGGGGCCTGACCGTTGCATATCATGCAGCTTGTTCTTTGCAGCACGGTCAAAAGATCAAAGCTCATCCCAAAACTCTGCTGAAACAGGCCGGTTTTGCTGTGTTAGAGCCTACAGATAGTCATCTGTGCTGCGGCAGCGCGGGAACTTACAGCCTGATGCAGCCCGAGATTTCGGGCAAGCTGAAGGACCGCAAGGTCAAAACGCTGGAAGCCAAAAAGCCGGACGTGATCGCGGCGGGCAATATCGGATGCATGATGCAGATCGGCTCTGGCACGGACATTCCCGTGCTGCACACGGTCGAGCTTTTGGATTGGGCAACCGGCGGGCCGGTGCCGCGGGCCTTGCGTGAACCAGCCAAACCTGAGGTTCCGGTCCTTAGATAGACCATGCTGATGCAACAGCGCACCACTCGCCCTGTTAATCGGACGCGGGCGTCATCGCCCTATTTTTGCCGCACCGGAGACGTAGGAAAATACGTCAACAGCAAAGCCGGAGTGCCATTTGCGAAACTGGATCACAGCATTGGCGCTGGCTTTGACGCCGTTGTCCGCCGCAGCCCAGGATACCGGGTTGAAAAGCCTGGACACCACCGATGCGGGGCGCGCGTGGATGGCGGTCGGGCGCCTGGATATCAAGGACGGCGCCGGGTTTTGCACCGGGACACTGATTTCTCCGACCCAGGTTTTGACGGCTGCCCATTGTCTGTTCGATAAGGTAACTGGTCAGCGGATCGACCTGGCAGAGGTCGAGTTTCTGGCCGCCTGGCGTCTTGGGCGTGCGTCGGCCTATCGGGCCGCACGTCGCGCTGTTGTTCATCCGGACTACGAATACAGCACCGAGGCAACGGCCTCGCGGCTATACAATGACATCGCGCTGATCGAGCTGTGGCAACCGATCCGCAATACGAGCGTAATTCCGTTCGAGACCGGAGACCGTCCGGCCCGAGGTGCCGAAGTGGGGGTCGTGTCCTACGCGCGGGACCGGGCCGAGGCTCCCTCGTTGCAGGAAGTGTGCTCGGTCATGACGCGCACATCCAACGTTTTGGTGTTGTCCTGTGACGTCGAGTTCGGGTCGTCGGGCGCACCGGTCTTTTCCTTTGAAGGGGACCGGCCGCGCATCGTTTCGGTCGTCGCAGCCAAGGCCGAATTCAACGGGCAGCGCGTGGCCGTCGGCACCGCGGTCGAAGATTCATTGGAGCTGCTGCAGGCAGAGTTGTCGGCTGGCCGCGGATTTGGCGTATCTTCCTCCCAAGGAGGGACACGCCGCAATATTGGAGCAAGGTTCATAAAACCATGAGTCGCTTTTTTCTGAATTTTCTTTTGTTTCTTTCAATTTCCGCTTCTGCAACTTACGCCCAGACCGCCAAGCGTAAACTGACGGACCGCGATGACCTTTATGGGTGGGAGGCGGTTGGACGTCTGGACATCGGCGATGACGGGTTTTGCACAGGCACCCTGATTGCGCAGGATCTGGTTTTGACCGCTGCGCACTGTGCGTTGGACAAGGCCACCGGCGAACCGTACCCGCCGGGAATGGTGACTTTTCGGGCGGGGTTAAGCGGTGAGGACGCATTAGCCGACCGCAAGGTAATTCAAATCGCGGCGCACCCGGATTTCGTGGCAAACGGCCCGGTGTCGGCACCGCGGGTGAAGGTTGATGTGGCTCTGATGCGTCTGGACGAGCCAATCCCATATTCCATCGCCGATCCTTTTGCCCTGCATCAGGGTAGGGTCTCGGGAAATGAGGTCAGCCTGGCCTCATACGGGCGCGGCCGGTCCGAGGCGATTACACGTGAAAGGTCCTGTCGGATATTAGATCGAAACCAGGGATTGATAACTTTCAACTGCGATATCACCTTTGGGTCCTCAGGTTCTGCCTTACTTGCCAAAAACGGCCCGCGTTGGCAGATTCTGTCTGTGGTTTCCGCAGTCGCGTCCAACGGGTATCAGAAAGTAGGATTTGGCATGGAACTATCTGGAATCGTTGCCGAACTAAAGGCGGACCTGCGACGCGATGCGCCGCGTCCACAGGCAACGATCCGCCGGTTGCAGGTCGGGTCCGGCAAGTCGAATTCCGGCGCGAAATTCATCAGCTCGGGCGGGGGTTGAACTCGATCAAATTGCTACCCATGTGAACTGTATCGGGTCGCCACGAACGGGGCCCGTATCAACCAGATGCCCGTCCGAACGGAGGGCAGAACACAGATCGCTCTGATATGAGGATATGACACATGCGTAGTTTTGATTTTGCACCCCTGCACCGTGCCACCGTTGGTTTTGACCAGATCGCCGACATGATGGATCGCGTGCTGACCAATGATGTGGCTCAGCCGAGCTACCCGCCTTACAACATCGAAAAGACCGATGCCGACACTTATCGCATCTCGGTTGCAGTCGCCGGTTTTTCGGAGAATGACCTTTCGGTCGAAATGAAAGAAAACGCCCTTATCGTTGCTGGCAAAAAAGCCGCCGAGGACAAAGAGCGCAGCTACCTGCACCGTGGCATCGCCACCCGCGCGTTCGAACGCCGCTTTGCTCTGGCTGATCACGTACGGGTCATCGGCGCGAGCCATGAAAACGGCATGCTGAACATCGACCTGAAGCGCGAAGTGCCCGAGGCATTGAAACCGCGCCGGATCGAGATTTCTTCGGCCAATGCCATTGAAAAGGACGTGGTCGACGCCAAAGCCGTGAACTAAGGCGACCGCTATACGCCGCGATAATCGTTCCTCTCTGGATTATCGCACCACACGCCCCGCGTTCCTCCAGACGCGGGGCGTTGTGTTATAGCGAGGCTCTCAAATAGAGCCACTAGGGTATTGAGGTATCGTCGCGCTTGGCGAAAAAAATCCACGCTTCAGGTGTTTGCAGTTCGTTGGGGGGTCGAAGATTTCAACGGATTGCGATAGAGGACGCTCTGGTTTTACCCCCAACGAAGATGCGGGCTAGTTCTTCATTTTTTGTGCACGACCAGAACTTGGTCTTTGCGGTGTTTCTGATACCGCGCAGGTTCAATAATGCAGGCCGAAATCTGAGGAATTAGTGCGTTAAATTCTTCGGCTATGGATGGGTCTGAATGTGTAAATTCTCGGTCATTCTGAAAGCTACGAAAAAGTGCGGCAGTCTTTGTTATGCCCGCTAATTCATAGGTTTTTGGCTGCCACCTCAAATCTTCGATAATATAGAGCCCTCCTGAAGCGAGCTTCGGAAAAACCTCTAAAAAAGCACTCTGTTGATGATGACTTGCATGACTTGCATCATCGATCACGATATCTGGCGCCGGGTCAATCTTGCCTGCTGTATTCGCAATTTCCTCTCGGTTATTCATGTCACACCGGTGAAATGTGAAGCGTTCGTGTTCAAACCACGAGAAATCGGAGACATCCAAGCCATGAATTTGTGCCTTCGAAAAGTACTCAAGCCACATTCGAATCGAGGGGCAATCTTTGGTAGCTCGATCTTTGTCGACCCCGTGCTCAGGTCCACCGATCAGAAGGCCCATCTCTAGAAAAACAATTTCGCTATGACGGTAAGGGTGAAACAGCAAATGGTAGAGTTCGGTGTATCGATGTTTTGATGAACCTTTGTCTGATCCATAGCGATCTGCCAATTCGGTCAGATTCTCAGCCTCACTTATGCTCATTCGGCTTACCCTTGGCTTTGCGGTCTATTCGCTTTGATTAAACTCAACACTGCGTTGGTGTAAACTCCCGGAAATCCGGACAAGCCATTTGCTACCAAGCTCCTGGTATTGCCGACGCCCAAAATGTCACGAATTTCTTGATGGGTCTGCGAGAAGAACGGGGCAGTGTCATTTTCGATACGCGCGAAAAAATCACTGATAAAACCCAATTCCTAACTGAGGTATCGCCCTGGTTTCTAGAGCATTGACCACCAAGCCCCGCGCGCAATACGCGGGGCTCAACATAATTCGAGATAGCGCTCAGTTCCCAGCCGTAACCGATCCAATCGACCAGAACATCGTCTCGCCCGAAGCATCGTCGACGCCGTCATTGTCGGTCATCACAAACGCCTCGCCCGAGGGCAGGATGGCCAGACCTTCGATCTTGTCCAGAACGTAACCACCGGTTGAGGTCAGGTCAGGCAGCAGGTCGCGGACCTCTTGCTTGCTGACCACGGGCAGGGGCCCGCCTAACGGGGCCGGGGTCATCTCTGACAGCGGGATACGGTAGACCTTTTTGGTCACGGCGCGGTGGTCATGTTGATTGTCGCGCTCGATGACATAGACATGGTCACCAAATGCCACGATTTCCGACAGGCCAACCCAGCCCTCTTCCGGGTCCGCTTTGGGATAGTGCACCGCGCCCCATTCTTTGGTCTCAAGGTTGTAGGCCACCAGTTTCACGTGGTTTTCAGGGTCGTCCTTCCATTCGCGCTGAACCGCCATCCACAGGGTGTTGCCAACGCGGGTGATGCCCTCAAAACCAAAACGCTTTTCGACGGCCATAAGCTCAGGTGGCAGGCCGATCTCGCCTTTGCGATCCTTGATCAGGCCATCAGCGGACACGTGGTAAATCGCATGCGGGATAACACGGTCGGTACGCCCTTCGGAGGCGACGTAGAACCCGCCTTTATCGTCCAGCGTGATGCCCTCCAGATCCAGCTTCTGTGCCGGGTTGCCGTCCTGACGGTGGATGCGGATCACATCCACAATGCGGGCCGGTTTATGGCTGGGGTCGATCTTGAAAATCGAAGGCTGGAAGCCATAAAAGCTGTCGTTGACCGCGTAGATCATGCCGTCCTCATCAGACACCAGACCGGACAGCGCGCCCCAGCCGATCAGCTCACCCGTGCCTGCGGACGTCAGATGCGGATAGGTGGCCGGGGCGTCCTGATATTCGTAGATCATCACGTGTGCACGCGGGCCACCGTCTTCGATCAGGTCCTTTTCATTAGCCGAGATCAGCAGGTTACGTTCCGGTATCGCAACATAACCTTCGGGACCAACGCCTGAGGGCAGCAGCTGTTTCAGAACTGGGTTGGCCGGATCGGTGGCGTCATAGACACCCACGACCGAGGCGCGCTCGGCTCCTACAAAGATCATTGGTGTGTCACCGAAGGTCGCTGCGGTCACACTTTCAGGCTCAACACCTTTGGCGTCCGAGCGTTTGTCGGGATAGTGACCGATCTGGATGATGGCTTTCTCGAAACCGGTACCGTTTTCGTAAACTACGGCGCCGTCCTTGTGGAAGATCGTCCAGCCACGCGAACCGCCCTCGTAGTCGCCTTCGTTGGCGGTGGCGAAGTGGTTCTCGTCGACCCATTTCACCGCGTCCGGTTCACGCAGACGGCCCGGCTGACTTTCGGTGAAAACCAGTGCGCCGCGCTCATCGGTGGCGTCGATACCATCCAGATCTACGCTACCGGCCGAGAAATGGCTGATCACCTTGCCGTCTTTGTCCACGACCGCGATGTGGTTGTTTTCCTGCAGGGTGACGACAGTTTCGCCCAGACTATTGATGTCCACGAACTCGGGTTCGGGGTCGGTGGGGGCAACGTCGGCCAGACCGGTCAGCGAGGCCATCTTCATGCCCGCGCAATCCAATGCGCCGTCTTTCAGCGGCACCAGAGCCAGTGTTCCGGCAGGCAGCTGAGGGAGGACCCCGTCGTTCAGGTCTTCGTCACGCTCATTTTCGATGGCTACGGAAACAAAGTTGCCATCCGGGGCAATCGCGACACTGTCGGGCTGACCACCCAGGTCACAGGCACCGGTTTCCACCTTGCCTGCAATATCGACCGAGATCAGCTTGCCCGAAGGGACAGTATAGCTTTCCGAAGTGTTCACGCCCACAAAAGCCGCCGTGCCAACAATCCCTACGGATGTCGGCTCACCACCCACGTCCATCGCACCCAGTGGCGCGGGGTTCGCGGGGTCGGTGATATTGACCATACCAATCATACCCAGCGGGCTGTCCGTATAGACCAGCGTCATGCCATCAGCAGTCGCCGCGATGATCTCGGGCGAGGTTTCGCGGGTGGTATCCGCCCCCTCGGCCATATTTTTGACGACGGGGAAAGACGCAATTCGGTTGAAATTCATTTCTGCCGCTGCCTGACCGGCGGTCAGGGCAAGGGCAGATGTCAGGCAGACACAGCGCAATGACATCGGGTGGTATCCTCTCTCACTTGGATGAGAGGGGGATGAACGCGGGTCATTGCAGGGATGTGACGGTTTGTTTGCAGTTTTGTGACAAACGTAATGGCCCCGGCGCGCAGCACCGGGGCCTTTTCAGATCAGACCGACAGGCAGACGTACTTCATTTCAAGATAGTCTTCCATGCCGTGATGGCTGCCTTCGCGGCCCAGGCCGGACTGTTTGACGCCACCAAACGGGCCAAGCTCGGTCGAGATGATGCCGGTGTTCACACCAACGATGCCGTATTCCAGCGCCTCGGCCACTTTGTAGACGCGGCTGAGGTCCTTGGCGTAAAAGTACGAAGCCAGACCAAAGATCGTGTCGTTGGCCATTGCGATCACGTCATCCTCGTCTTCGAACTTGAACAGGGGCGCCAGCGGGCCAAAGGTCTCGTCCTGCGCCACCATCATGTCCTGCGTCACGCCGGTCACGATGGTGGGCTGGAAGAAGGTGCCGCCCAGATCATGCGGCAGACCTCCCGTCAGAACCGCGCCGCCCTTGTCGGTAACGTCTTTGATGTGTTCCTCGACCTTGGCGACCGCTTCTTCGTTGATCAGCGGACCGGTGGTGGTGCCATCGGCTAGACCGTCACCGATTTTCAGCGCTTCGACGGCGGCTTTCAGTTTGGCCGCGAATTCATCGTACACGCCCGCCTGCACATAGATGCGGTTGGCGCAGACGCAGGTTTGGCCGTTGTTGCGGAACTTGCACATCATCGCGCCTTCGACAGCCGCATCCAGATCAGCGTCGTCAAACACGATGAACGGAGCGTTGCCGCCCAGCTCCATCGAGCATTTCATGACCTGATCGGCCGCCTGTTTCAGCAAGATGCGACCTACTTCGGTCGAGCCGGTGAAGGTCAGTTTGCGCACGCCGGGGTTTTCGCAGAATTCCTTCCCAATCTCGCTGGCGCTGGAGGACGGCAATACGTTGAACACACCAGCCGGAATGCCAGCCTGTTCGGCCAGAACGCCCATGACCAATGCGGACAGCGGTGTTTCCTTGGCCGGGCGCGCAACAAAGGCGCAGCCAGCCGCCAGCGCTGGAGCTGCCTTGCGGGTGATCATCGCATTGGGAAAGTTCCAGGGCGTGATCGAGGCCGCAACACCGATCGGCTGTTTCAGCACCATGATCCGCTTGTCGCGCTGGTGACCGGGGATCGTCTCGCCATAAACGCGCTTGGCCTCTTCGCCGAAGAACTCGATGAACGACGCGCCATAACCGATCTCGCCAACGGCCTCGGCCAGCGGCTTGCCTTGCTCGGCGGTCAGGATCTTGCCCAGATCTTCGGCGTTTTCCATCATCAGGTCGTACCAGCGACGCAGAATCACGGCGCGTTCCTTGCCGGTCAGCTTGGCCCATTCCTTTTGCGCGGCCTCAGCTTGTGCGATCGCGCCGGCGACTTGCGCGCGGCTCAGGTCTGCGACTTCGGCTACGACGTCGCCGCGCGCCGGGTTGGTCACGGCAAAGGTGCCATTGTCCCCGTCGACCCACTGACCGCCGATATAGGCTTTGGTTACAAGCAGATCGGGGTTTTTCAGGATTGATTTCAGGTCGGTTGTCGCGTCCAGCATAGGTCAGCCTCCGGCAATAAAAATTTGTTAGCACTCAAACATGTGCCTCCCGGATTGTCTATGGCCACCCGTGGGGTCAGATCAATCCAGTTTTCGTATGGTAAACGTGACGTTTTTTGCCTACCGGAGCGCATTCATGCGATCTGAGGCCAAAGTGTCAACCCGCCTATCTTTTTTTGGCGGAGTTTGCCAAAGTTCCACAGGATTGGTTGCCCAAGGGGATGTAAATGATCGTAACATCTCCTATCTTGTTGGGTGCATAATTAAAAAAGGAATAGGACAGATGTCGAACCAGCAGTTTGATGCGTTGATTGAGGAAACGCAGCAAAAAGTGCGCGAAAGCCAGTCTCAGATCGAAGGGCTGACATCCCGGATTGAAGCCGCGCGTTCTAAGATCGGCTCTGCCGAGGCCGACATCGACATCGAAAACGCCACACTTGAGGATGTGCACGCCCATACCGAGGTGATGAACGCCAATATCGCTGAGTTGATCATGGGTCTGGACGACGTCACCAGCGCCTTTTCCAAGGATTTCGATGAGATGCGCTCGAAGTCCGGGTGGGAGACGTTTGTCGGCATCTTCTCGAAAGGAAAATCCGAGTCGATGCGGCAGGAACGCATGCGCACCGCCAATATCGACGACAAGCTGCAGGACCTGATCGCCAAATCCGACGTAATCGTTCAATTGCTGCAAGGGCAGTTATCCGTGTTGGAAGAACAGCGGGTGAAGGTCGAGGAAAACCTGACCGGTACGCTGGACGACCGCGAGGCGACGGTGGCCGAGTTGGAGGCGCTGCGGGCCGAGATTCAGGATATGGATCCGACGATCATAACTCTGGAAAACAAGATCAGTGTCGAACAGGATGCCGCCGCGCGGACCCAGTTGGAGACTGAACTGGCCGAGCTGAACAAGCAATACAACGCCAAGGTTCAGGAAGAGCAGGTCAAGCTGGCCAAAAGCCAAACGCTCGAACGTTATATTGAAAAGGGCAAGACCTGGGTCGACTCCCTACAGAACCAGGCCGCGACGCAAATGGTGCTGATCAACAAGCTGCAGACAGACACGCAACAGCGCGTGGTACTGTATGACGCTCTGACCAAATCGCTGAAAACCGCGCAACAGCAGGACGTGGCCCACCGCATCAACGAGATCGGCGTGCAGACGGACCAGGAGGCGCAGACCGCCATGGCCGCCATCGGCACCGCGACCAACCAGAAGATGGCCGACATGCTTGAGGCGCATGAGGACCACATGGTCTTTGCCCGTGATGTGCTGGAGAAAAAGGCCAAGGCGGATGAACGCTTTGCCCGTCGCTTCGCCTCGATTGTCGAGAAGCATGATAAGAATTTGTATGGTGGGTAAAAAAGAGTGGTTGCGACGAATGCCATTTTTCTTGGAGCAAGACAAAGACAAGACTTGGGTAGAACGGAACGGTGAGCTTGTTTGGGGTGCAATTGGCCTCGTTTTCCTCATCTGTTTTCTGACGATGATGGCGAATGGGTTTTACCTTTTGAGTGGCGTTGGTGTTCTCGGTGCTTTGTGGTCGGGCTATCGACTGGAAATGTTTCGCAGATCGCAAGGAATTAACAGTGTGCCAACTAATGTCCAAAGCGACGGCAGTCAGTCACCTGGCCCGGACCTAGGTGGTTTTGGTGGCGGTGATGCATGACTGACCCCACTAAAGACCATGTGGGACTAACCGACACCTTCTCCTCGCGCCGCTATTTTCGAAAATTCGAGGTGATCACCGTTCACTTGTTGCGCGTGGCCGCGACGATGGAGGCTGAGGGCGCGATCTCGAAACAAGAGGTGCGGATCGTGTCGCGTTACCTTTCGGGGCTGCTCTACACCTTCCGGGCGCTCTCCATGAAATACCTGCTGGTCGGGCGCGATACGGGCCGGTTCTTTGGCAGCCTCGCCATGGACAAGCGTGACAGCGGATTTCCGGTGGCGGCCGAGCTGCTGACCATGGCCAATGACGCGCAACAGGCGCAGGTGCATCTGGCGAATATGCCGTCTGAAGATGATCTGAAAACAGACATGGTGCGGACGATCATTGGCGATCAGGAAATCCCCACCAAGCTGCAATTCGCCCTGTCTCAAAGGCTCTATTACGAGGAATTGCTAAAGGGTCAGCTGTTCTGGGCCCGCAATGATCCCGAATGCCACTGGATCGGAAATGAGGGCGAGCGGCGCAAGTTCATGATCCACTGGGCGGTTTATGACAGCCAGATCAACCTGCCGGTCATCTACCTGATGCAGTTGGAGGACAGCGGCAAAACCGCCCTGCCTAAAGACCAGCGCCGCTGGCCCGAAGTGCAGGCGCATCTGATGGCGCAAAGCTTAGGCGGTCTGAAACTGGTGACCATCGCCAAAGGCTTCGATCAGGATTTCGACGACCTGCACCCCAAACATCTGCGCCGCATCCACGTGGGACCGATGTATTCCTCGGCCTATACCGAGCAAACCGGCCCGTTGCGGCAGGTACTTGAGGATGCACAGGCACCGCAAGGTCAGGACTGGGCACTGGCCTGGACGACCGAAGAGCTGCAAAGCGAAGAGGTGATCGAAGAGCGCGCCGGATGGTTTTCCACAGTCGAGCGCGAAGTCTTCGCGCTGGACCCATTCGGCGGGCAAGGGGCCGAAACCGGGGCCACGCGCACCCAACGGTCGATCATCCTGCCCCAACGCCCGTTTCAGGTGCTGGCCGAGCGCAACCCGCCGGGATTTGGTGATGTGCGCAAATTCGTGGTCAGCAAGAGCGGGCAGGTGTTGCGCTATTAGTTTGGCCTCCGGCGGGATTATTTTTGAAAAGATGAAGCAAGGGCGGTTTTGAAATGAGTTTGACGTCAGATCAGATGGAATTGCGCGAAGACGACATTCGCAAGCATTATCCGGCAGCGACCGCCTTGCTGAACGGTTTTGAACACGCGCCGCGGATAGCCAAAGCGGTTGAGGTGGCGACCGAACGGTCTCCTGGTGTTTCCACTGGACGGCGGTTCCGCTCCACGACACCGGGGCTGGTGACACGCCGAACCGTGCGCGCGGCCGGAGTGCATCTGGTCGAACGGATTGAGGCCTCAGACGATGGCGATGTGTTGGTCTCGCCGCCTCAGGCGACCACTCAACAGGCCATTCGCCGCGCCATTGCCATCGCCTTGGCTGTGGGTGAGGCCTATGCGGAACAGACCTCGCTGGCTGATCTGAAACGCGCGAACTTGGCCGGGGACTTGCCCGCCGCCCGCAAGACCGAATTCTCGGAACTGCTTACGGCGGAGGCTCTGATAACCTCGCACACGTTTGGAAATGCACTGGCCTATCTGATCTCCTCGCATCTGGGTGAAACCACGGTTGATATTGGTGAGATCGAAGAGGTCCTGACCGACAACGGCCAACTCGCCCTGCATGGCGCTTTGTGGGAGTTGGACCAGACGCTGGCCAAACTCGCCCCCGACGATGCCCACCTGATTGCCGCCACCAGCGCCTATGCCGAGCAACTGATGGAAAAGGCCGCGCTGCGCGCGCAGTCAGCAGGCCATCTGGCCCCGTTCCAGAACGCCGCATGGCACATCGAGGCTGATGATCTGACGATCCGGGGGTTCGAACCGGCCTCCAAGGCCAAATCCACCACCCTGACCATGACGTTCAAGAAACCGAATGAGGTGGTCGGCAACCATATCGCCAAATATCAGGCGATGAAGCTGGCCAAGATGGTCATGGCCTATGACTTCGACCGCCGCCTGAACCCGTTCGCGGAACTCGGCGGGTTCATCTTTACCTTTATGGGGGATGGCAAACCGGGCACCGGCAAGACCACTCTGATTCAGATGATGGCGGGGCTGATCAACGATTATTGCCAGAACGCGGGTTATCCGTTCCGCTATCAGAACCTGAGTACCGACAATATCGACAGCTATCAGGGCAAATCCGGTCAAAACGCGAAGGCCTTTATCAACACGATCATCGACCCCTCGGTCATCGGCTTTGGCACCATCGACGACATCGACCAATTGGCGGGCAAGCGTGGCGATCGGCAGTCGTCAGCCGGGCAACTGGAAATCACCGCCGTGCTGATGGAGAGCTTTGCGGGTGCCAACACCGTCGTGCGCGGCAACTGCACCTTTGGCATGTTCTCGAACTACCCAGAGAATGTGGACGATGCCCTGCGCCAGCGGGCGGGCGCGCGGTTCCTGGTGGACGGGCCGCAGACGCGCGAGGATTACATCGACATCCTGCACCTGCTGATGGGCCGCAACCACGACATCCCGTTGGGCGAGCACGAAGCCTATGCCGCGCAGGAAATCAAAAAGGCTGTCGCTGCCAGTTTCGAAAGTCATTCCCGCCCGCACGAAGAGGCTCTGCTGCAGGTCTATGACCGGGTCTCCGGCGATATCGGCCAGATGGACACGATTGCCAAGATGGGAACCTACCTCAAGGCGATCCAGCAGGCGGATGAGCGGTTCACCGGCCGCGCGATTAAGAACATCACCGACGCGGTCAAGGTCCGCGCGATGGATTTCGAACTGCCCGACGAATGGATGGAAAACCCCGACCTGTTTCTGTTCCGCGACTACGACACCAAGAAGGCGATGATCGAGGACCTGCGCCAGCCGATCACGGTGGAAATGGTGATCCAGGAAATCAACCGCTACGCCGACAGCGAGTTCCGCTATGCCGACAAGAGCGACGAGGTCGCCATCGAGAACGCCATCCGCGAGATGGGCCGGATGGAAGAGGCCAAGCGGCGGTATCTGGAGGGGAAGGGGTAAATGTTATCTTTGATTACCTGGATACTTATAACAATGTCGCTGGCTTGGTTTCTACCAAGACTTCTTTGGCCTTTTCGTTTCCCAAATTGGTTTTCCGTCGGCTTGATGGCGGTGTTCTCCAACCTTTTTACACTATTGTTGATCGTAGCTTTCCTTCTCGGTAATGGCTTCGCATTTTCGAACGGCTTGGAAGAAAGTCATTCGGGCTTGGAACTAGACTGGACCATAATGATTGCCCTAACCTTCCAGATTGCATTGATAGGGATCTCGGTGCTTTCAGGCCTTCGCTTTGCGCGCCATCTCGCAAATGGTGGGGATAGAATTGGGACTGCAGCTCTCAAACATTTAGGTTGGGCGATAGGAATTGCGTTCAAAAAGCTAAGTAACTGGATAAGGCTGAGTTCCGGAGCATCCAAATGATCCGCCTCATCAAAAAAGGCCTGATGTTCGGCAATCTCGTCCACATCTCCAGCCCGGCTCTGGTCGAACGGTATAACCGCGCGCTGCAGCATCTGGCGGGCAAGACCACGGCGCTGACGGATTTCCATGTCGATATCTCGGGCTATTCGCCGGAGGTGGGGATTGAGCTGGAGGATGAACTCTACCTCAACCCCAACGGGGTCAACCGGCAGTTCATCCTGCTGACGACCGAGCAGAAACGCGCGCCACTGCTGAACGTCAAATTCTCGACCTCGCGCGATATCCTGCGCGAATTCATCGAGATGAACGAGGCGCAACTGTTTGCCCTGACCGCCACCGATGCGGTGGCCGGAGAGTTGGTGAACTCGGTCATCAAACTCACCACCCCGCGCGATCTGCTGAACCTGCGCAAAATCGAGATTGAGGCCGACACCGCAGGCGGCACCCTGCGCAAGGCACAGCAACTGGCGGGCATGGTCGAACGGTTCAAAACCGAAGAGGATGCCTGGTTCGACGATGTGCTGATCGCCAAGATGATCGAAACGGCCAAAGAAACCGGCGACGTCACCCGCAACCCCGTCCGCCTGCGCCATACCGCCTTTGAACAGCGCAATTTCTGGACGGCGCACTTCGGTGGGCTCTACCTGTTCCCCGATCTGGATCATCCGGCGGTGATCTGTATGGGCGACAGACCCGACGATATGCCGATCAAATACGTTTTTGACCCATCTCAGCGGAACCAGATTGCCAAGTTCCTCGGGCTAAACGGCTTGGTCGAAACGATCATTGAGGCGCGCGGCGTGAATTCCGCCGCAATCCTGCAGCAGAAAATGGACTTCCTGACCGTGGATGCCGCAGCCGATGCAGGCGTTGACCTGACAGGGTTGGACCGTGGCGATATGCGACGGCTGGCGCGAAACCATTCGGATCGTCTGCCCGACGCCTATCACGGTTTGGCGCAGCTGTTGCGCTGGGCAAAGGATGGCGGGCCGTGGCCGCGTATCACCTCGGATCACCCGGCCTATTTCTATACGCTGCGGGCGACCAACACACCGAACCGCGATCTGGTGAACATGCTGCTGGCGGAACTGGCCCCGTTGGACCCGCGTCAGGTGTTCATTTGCCATAAGGAACTGTTCTACCGCACCTATGCGACTTGGCCCGAGGCCAAAAAAGCCTATGTTGCCGACTTCCTTGCGCGCGAGTATCAGGTGGATAAGGCTGGCGCTCGGGCCGCACTATTCGGCCACGAACCGGATATGAGCGGTAATGACCGGATCAGCGAAGACATCATCGCACGCGTCGGCCCCTGGGGCGCAGTAGGGAGAAGTTAAATGTTCGTCGCACTGCGTTTCTTGATCCCGTTGCTGGTCGTTCTGACGGTCATTTATGTGGGCGTATCAATCTATTCCCGCTGGATACGGCGCAATAAGTTGATCGCCCATTGGGAGAAAAAGGGTCTGACCGGCGACCGCGATGCATTTGTCCAGCGAGGGCTAAAAAAGTACGACGGATCGTTTCGACGCAAACTGATCCTTGGGATTTACGTGGTGCCGCTGGGCCTGATCGCAATCCTGATTTATGTTACGAATTTCATGTGAGGGTTTCGCTGATGCGTTACATCAAATGGGCTATCATCATCCTGTTCTGGGGCACAATTGCCGCGGTGTTGAATTACACCCTTCCGCAGCACGATGTGGTTCGGATTTCGGATACCTATGAGAAACGGATCGACCCCGGTGAGAACAGCATCTTCTGGTCGGTTCATGACGTCGGCAGTGATGCGACAACGCCAAACCGCGATGTGTTTTTCATTCAGACCCGCAAGACCAACGGCAAGGTCATGGTGTATCGGAACGAAGACACGGGCTGGGGCTGGCCACCCTATTTTAAACTAAACTCGTCGAACCTGCAGGCCGAAGCCGCAGACTTGAAATCAACAAACGAAGCGCCTCGCTGGGTGGTTGTTCGCCACTACGGTTGGCGAAGTGAGTTCCTGTCGATTTTCCCGAATGCAGTGAAGATTTGGTCAGTAGACAGCCAAGACGTTCGGATTATTCCCTGGTTCAATATCATTTTCCTGACCTTATTCTTCGCGATAGTTTGGGCCCTTTGGGTCCGCTGGCGCCGGTTTCGCGAGGCGCGGGTTGATCCCGTGATCGAGAATATGGAAGATGGACTTTATGCCGCTGGCGACGCCATAGAAGAGCAGGGCAGCAGGTTCCGAAAGTGGCTGAACAGTTGGAAATCCAAATAGTTTTTGGTGGGGCCGTTTGGCACCTCCCTCAGCCTTGGCGGTGACCTGTTGGCCTGAGTTCCTCAGCGTACGATAAATTCGGCGTGCAGCGCTCCGGCGGCTTTGATCGTCTTCAAAATGTCGATCATGTCGCGGGGCGACACCCCAAGCGCATTCAGACCTGCCACAACTTCGGACAAGGTTGCTGCTTCGGGTATTTCAGCCAGTCCGGTGCCTTCCTCTTCTTCTATTCCCGCGATTGTTCTGGGCACCACAACGGTTTCGCCGCGCGCGAAGGGGTTGGGTTGAACCGCAATCGGCGCCTCTTCGACTGTTAGCGTAAGGTTGCCCTGCGAGACCGCCACGCGGGATATCCGCACTTCCTGCCCCATCACAATCGTGCCCGAACGCTGATCGACCACGACGCGGGCCTTGGTTTCGGGTTCGACCAGAATGTTCTCGATCCGCCCAAGCGCGTGGGCGGTCGAAATTGCCTGCGTTGCCGCGATGTTCAGCTCAACCGTCCCGGAATCGCGCATGATGGCCACCGCGCGGTTGAACTCGGTATTGATGGCAAGCTCGATCCTGCCTGCCGTAGTAAAATCAGGCTCTCGCAAAGCAAGGCGCATCTGGGTAAGCGCCGAAAGTTCGAAATCGATTTCACGTTCCACCCTTGCTCCGGAGGGGATCACTCCGGAAGTAGGAACGCCCTGCACAACCGAGGCGGCCTCTCCCTCAGCCGACACGCCGCCTGCCAAAACGGTGCCTTGCGCAACAGCGTAAATCTGCCCGTCAGCAGCGTTCAATGGCGTCATGATCAGCGTACCGCCCAGTAGACTTTTGGAATCTCCGATGGCAGAGACCGTCACGTCGATCTGCCCCCCAACGCGCGAAAAAGGCGGCAGGCTTGCAGTCACTAGAACAGCGGCCACGTTTTTGGGGCGGAAGTCCTCGCCGTTGACGTTGACGCCCAACCTTTCGAGAATGTTGGACATGATCTCTTCGGTAAAGGGCGAATTCCTGAGCCCGTCACCGGTTCCATTCAGCCCCACAACCAGACCGTAACCGACCAGATCGTTTCCGCGGACTCCGTCGAAGTCCACCAGATCTTTCAGTCGGATCGCGCCGGCGGAGGCCAGGCCAGGAAGCAACATCAGAAGAAAAACAAGAACTCTCATCTCAGGAAATTCACCAGCGACAGGTTCGCGTTGCGAACGGTGACCGAATACAGGCTTTCCAGTTGGAACTGCACGGTTTGCAACTGAGTGGCGGTTTCATAGGGATCCGCCGCGATCAATTTGCTTCGGCTGCTTTGCAGGCTGGTCCGCGCCGCATTATTTCGCGTTTGCGCCTGTTCGATTCGAGCCTCGGTCGCGCCGACATCGGCGCGCAGCCCCACCAACTGATCCTTGGCGTTGACCAGATCGACGCCCAATTGTTTGAACAGGGCCGTTCTTTGTTGCGTCGGGACATTCAGACCGCTGCCCGCGACCACGGCTGCGACTGCAATGTCGCGAATTGCGGCTTTGATGGCTGGGTCGGTCGCTGTCACAGGAATTGAAACGCTTTCATTCTCGGATATCTGCATGGGGGCCAGTTTTGTGCCGGATCCCTGATAAATTACCGCATCGAAACCGGTAGGATCGTTGAACCAATCCTCTGCCCTCTGCCGGATGTCCGCGACAGTAGCTGCGCCCGTCAACTCGGCCTCTAGCGCGGTGATCAGCGTGTCAGCGGACGGAAGCGGAGAGACATCCGTTGCGGTGCCTGAGTAAAGGCTGCGCCCTCCGGCGCGGGTGTTCAACGCAGATACGATCGCGTCCAGTTCGTTTCTGGCCTGAGCCGATGCGTTTTCGTGGGTCACCGCCTGATTTGAGGTGCCAAAGGACAGAAGTGAGGCGGTAATCCCCTCAACAGCGCCGGCAACTGTGTTCAGGCTCAGCTGCATCGCATCCGTGAACAACCCGGCTTCGGCGGTCGATACTTTGAACGCATCCAGTCTGGACAGGCTGCGATCCAGATCCAGCAGATGAGAGTAATCACCGTCCAAATGGCCAGACAAGTCCTGAACCCGTCCGGATGACAATTCGTAGGACAGTGTTTCGATCTGATTTTTGATCTCGGTCGACCGGGTTCTCAGCGTCAATCCGCGCGCCAGATCACCTATGGATGTCAAATTCATCGTCATAACCTCAGCAGAGTGTCCATCATCTCATCCACGGTCGAGATGAGCCGCGCATTCGCGGCATATGCCTTTTCGATCTGCATCAGATTTTGCAGTTCGGTGTCAGTATCCACGCCGCGTTCGGCTTCGATCTTGGCCATTTCTAGTTGTGATTGCTTGGCGAATGTCATGCGCCCCTCGGCGGCATGGGCGTTTGCCCCGGCCTTAGACAGCAGTGCCTCGGCAATTTCCGCAGCTCGCATGTTGCCGGTGCCAAATACCGCCCCGGCAACGGGACGGGCATCGTTCAGGACCGCGCTAAAGGCCCTCAGCTGCGCTGCATCGCCCGGATCCCCTGGAGTGGCGGCGCCGAGGCCCGTCCGCAATTTCCAGCTGTCACCACCAGCATCGGGGTCCACCGTCACGTTCAAGCGTATGCGCGAAGCCAATCCGATTGCCGCAGTTGCGTCGTAGCGATTGCCATCATCGGTGAACACGCCGGGATCAGTTGCCGCGACGGTCGGATCAAGACCGGCGGTCTCGAACCGTTCGATCAGGTCTTGGGCGGCGGTGTCCAAGTGTACTTGAGCCTCAACCGCCAGTTCATCGCGAATCTCGAACTGAGCCGCCAGCGCGCCGCCCCTAAGCTGCGCACTATTGCCGCCGGTGCGCACAGGCTGCCCGTTCACTTCAAGACCGGACAAAAGGCTGTTGGCAATTGTCATGTGCGGCTTGGTTTCGCCGGTAGTCGTAAAACTGAATTCTGCTGCCTGCCCCTCTAAAAGGATCAGGCCGCCGTCTGAATATAGCGACACACGGTCGTTATCCCGCGCTACGACATTGACCGGCATCAGTTCGTTCACTTGATCAATCAATATCTGGCGCTGATCCAGCAAGGCATTGATATCGCCTCCAGAATTCTTGATGCTGGGGATCTTGTTGTTCAGGTTTTCGATGTCCTGCAAGGACTGTCTCAGGCGGTTGACCTGCTTGCCGATGGTCCTGTCTGCGTCCGACCGTGCCTGACGCAAACCTTCGGATGCCGCGTTAAGGCTGTCCGCCAAATCCCGGGCAGCGCGGGCCGCCTGATCCAGCCGCACTTTGGAATCGGGCAAGCTGGCGGCCGTTGTCATGTCGTTCTCAAATTCGGTCAACCGAGAGGCAATGGATTTGGGGTCATCAACCGAACCCACGGCCTTTTCAAAACGGGTGTAGAACTCTGAAATTGCGCTTGTACCAGCAAGCTTTGCGTCGGAATCGCGCCGGTTGGCGATCAGGGCCGGGTCCTGATGGCGCGTCACGCCGACGGTGCGCACGCCGTTGCCTGAGATCGGACTTGTCGCCAATTCCAGCGAGCGACGCGCATAGCCCGGTGTCAGGGCGTTGGCGATATTGCCCGAGACAACTGCGGCCCCGCGGCTTGCGGCGGTCAGACCGCCCAACGCGTTGTTCAATGCTGTCGTCATGTTCATTGGATAGGTCCTTTCCCTAGCTGAATGCCCCAGATCAACGTTTGATATTCGTCGTTTCCTGCAGCATCTCGTCGACTGTCTGGATCACTTTGGCGCTTGAGGAAAATGCCCGCTGCGTCTGGATCATTGATGTCAGTTCAGTTGCAATATCTGTCGTCGATTCTTCGCGCGCAAAGGACACCAGATCGCCCGTTGGCCCATCGCCCGCGTTCCAAAGGAAGAACGTTCCGCTGTCGCGGGATGGGGCATAGGTCTGATTATCCAGCGCCGTTAGCCCATTCGGGTTGGGAACATCGACAAGCGGAATCTGGTACACGCGCCGGCTGACACCGCTGTCGTATTGCGCGTAGACGTAACCGTTTTCGTCCACCTTTACGCCGGTCATCGTCGCAACCGGGGCACCGTCGCGCGTGATTGATACTGGGGCAAATGTATCCGACAGCTGGGTAATCCCATCTTTGTCGCCAATCTGACCGATATTAATCTCCATCGGCCCACCATCTACGTTTACCACAAAACTGCCATTTGCCGGATCGTAAGCACCACCTGAAATGGTAGTCACGCTGGCCAGCGTGCCGCCTGCGGTTCGGCTGTCGGTGAAGGTCAGGCGGTACTCTCCGATCACCGCACCGCCAGATGCGGTATCGCGCAGCGTCATGGTCCATTCATTGCTGGATCCTGTTCCGGGCACAGTCGGGACCAGTTCAATGTTTACGGATTCTGATTTTCCGAGGTTGTCAAAATATTCAACCGACAAAGGCTGTGCGTCACCCGGTGCGCCGGCATCCGTCGCCGTGGCCGGAAGGTTCATGCGCAGGTTCATGCTTGTGGTCGGCGAGCCGGTCAATTGATTGACGCTGAGTTTGACGGGTTCCAGCGCAGCTGGTGTATCCCTTGGCACATTAGGGATCGATCCGTCCGGGCCAGCGGGCCAACCCAACAAAACAAGCCCCGATTGCGTTACCAGATGACCCTGCTCATTGGTGCGAAACGAGCCGGTTGTGGTCAGAAGCATTTCATTCGAGTTTGACGCCACCTGAGAGCTGGGCCGCACGGGTAGCAGGCCACGGCCGCGCACTGCCAGGTCGGTTGAATTGTTCGTTGTGACCAGCGATCCGCGCTGGTCGATCATGCGTTGACTTGTGGTTCTGACACCACCTGCCGAATAGCTTCCGCCCTGACCGGAGGTGACCATCGAGTGAAAGTCGGTCTCAACCCGTTTGTAGCCAAAGGTGGACGAGTTGGCGATATTGTCAGAGATGGTCGCCAGCCGGTTCGCGTTGGCCTTCAAAGCGGCCACACCGGCATTCAGCGAAGAGGAAATTGTCATTGGCACGCCCTTCTGTTGCGTCAAAACGTGATGCAACAGCTAACGTACTGGCCCTTAACAGCACGCTAACAGGTAAAATGCGTTCTATCCTTTTGAATTCTACGGCGTGCGCAGAAAAATGATCTCGATCCTGTTGTTGCGAACCGCCATCGGGTTTTTGGCCGTCAACTCGCGGTCTGCGTGCCCCGTGACCCGATCCAGCCTTTCGGCAGCCAGACCCTTACCTTGCAACATCTGGCGCACGGCCTGAGCGCGGGTCGTCGACAAATCCCAGGCCGGGTTTTGCGCCAGAACGACCGGCGAGGCACGCACATGTCCCTCGACAGCAATGGAGTTCTGCACCAGGTCCGAAGATCGCGCCACCAGCAAGGCGAGCGCGCGCATCATGGCGGTGGGCTTGTCGGTTCCCGATTCGAACAGCGGTTGATCCTCGGTATCGAACAGCTCGACAACCAAGCCTTCGTCAGTGACGCGTGTGACGATATGTTTCCGGACCTTGTCCGAAACCAGACTTTCGCCCGTGCGCCCCAGAAGCTCGGCTTCGAGTGTCGAAAAATCCTCGACGGTCTCTTTACCACCTTCCGCGTTCACGCCGACCGAACCGCGCGCCTGCCGGGCAACCGTCGGGCTTTTCTGGCTGGCGCCCGAACCATCCATCACCATGGTCTTTTCAGAGAACATATTGTTGCCGCCAAAGGCGCCGTCACCGCCGCCTGACACCGGATTCACCGGGATTGTAGGCGAAAAGTAATCCGCCAGTCCTTTGCGTTGTTTTTCCGTCGTTGCATTCAGCAGCCACATCAACATGAAGAACGCCATCATGGCCGTGACAAAGTCGGCATATGCGACTTTCCACGCGCCACCGTGGTGACCTTCGCCACCGGACACACGTTTCTTCTTGATGATGATTGGCGCCGCATTGGATTGCGCACCCATCTCCACCACCTTTTTATCACCCGCTACCGGGGTAGCAGTGCAGGTCTTAAGGCGGGCTTAACGTTTAAAACTGTCGCGATATCGCCGCTACACCAAGGCGGCTCCGGCGCGGCGCAGGATCAGTTGCAGGCGATCAAAGCTGTTTTTGATTCCATCTGTTTCGGGCTTGGCGAAAAAGGCGTCCAGCTCATCATGCACGCGCACGGCCTGATCCAACAGCGGATCGGCGCCCTCGGAATAGAGCCCGGCTTTGATCATGACTTCGGACTGTTCATAGCTGCCAACCAGTCGGCGGGCTTGCGAGATCAACTGGTTTTCTTCCTCTGTGGCCGCACCGGGCAGGCTGCGCGAGACAGAGCGGCTGAGGTCGATCGCGGGAAACCGGCCACGCTCGGCAATCTCGCGGCTCAGGACAATGTGGCCGTCCAGTACACCGCGCAGGATATCGGCTATTGGTTCATCCATGTCCGATCCTGCGACCAAAACACTAAATACGGCGGTGATGTCGCCCTGTTCGCCGGTGCCCGGACCCGCGCGCTCGCAAAGGCCCGCAATCAATGGGGTCACTGAAGGTGGAAACCCGCGAAGCGACGGTTGCTCACCTGTAGCAACAGCAATCTCGCGATGCGCTTCGGCGAAACGGGTGACGGAATCGACCAGGAACAGGACATTCAGCCCCCGGTCTCGCAGATACTCTGCTACCGACATCGCGGACCAGGCACATCGGCGGCGCGCCAGGGCGGACTGATCAGACGTTGCGGCCACGACGACTGACCGCTTCATTCCGTCGGAACCCAGTGCATGTTCGACAAACTCGTTGACCTCGCGCCCACGCTCACCGACCAGCGCGACGACAACTGCATCCGCCTGCATCGACCGCGCCAGAGTCGCCAGCAAAGTGGACTTTCCCACGCCCGAACCGGCGAACAGTCCAATGCGCTGACCCAGAACGATGGGCAGCATAGTGTTCAGCATCGCAAGACCAGTCTCCATTCGTTGACCCAAAGGTTTGCGATCGACCGCAGGTGGAGGGGCTTGCATTATGTCCTGCTCCTGAATTCCCGACAGCAGCGGTTTTCCGTCCAATGGATTGCCAAACGGGTCGACCACCCGTCCCAACCAGTGCATTCCCGGCGCAAAGGCTGGTGTTTGGTTCAGAATCACTCTGTCACCAAGGCAGACCCCGTCCGGTGCCGTGGCGGGCAGCATGTGAATCAGATCCGATTCGACATGCAATATCTCGCCTGCTAGATCCGGCCCATTGCGTCGGCGTAAGGTCACATGATCCCCGATCCGCGCATGCGCTGCGAGGCCATCAACTTCTATAAACCCGCGCGCGACGCTGGCCACATGCCCCATATGGCGTGTGGCAGTCAGGCGGTCGATTTCACATTTCAATAGCATCGGGTCGAGATCGGACATCGTGGGTTCTCCAACGGTTTCTGAAAACGGTTTTTAAAGGAATCGGGGTTAAGCCTTGATTGAAATTGATCGAGGGAGAAGCCCCGATGTTCTATGACCTGAACGTCTTTAAGACCGCGTACGCAATGGCAACACATGCCGGGCAACGGCAATCCGTCATCGCACGAAACATGGCCAACGCGGATACGCCAGGCTACCAGCCCCGCGATATCGAGGCCTTTCAAAAAGCATTCGAAAGCTCGGGTCGTGAGGTCGCAATGACTGCCACGCGGGCGGGACATCTGAATGGTGTTGGTGGCCCAAAGCCCTGGGCTGAGATTGAAGCCACCCCTTCGGGTGACCCAAACGGCAATGGCGTTTCCGTCGAGGAAGAGATGCTAAAAGGCGTTGAAGTCAAGCGTCAGCATGACCGCGCCCTGGCGATCTACAAATCTTCAATGAACATTCTGCGCAGCAGCGTCGGCCGGGCATAAGGGGGCCGTAGGATGAGTGACTTTTCCCATTCTCTGACCACCTCTGCCAGCGCCTTGCGCGCACAGGCCGCGCGTTTGCGCCATGTGTCCGAAAACATCTCGAACGCGGATACACCGGGTTATCGGCGCAAGACGGTCCCGTTTGAAGCCGTGAACAAAGACGGCAAAGAAATGGTGCAGGCAGGGCGGGTCAAGCTGGACCGCCGCGCGCTGTCGCGCGTCTATGACCCAAGTCATCCGATGGCCGATGACACAGGCCATTTTCGCGGCTCGAACGTCGATCTGATGATCGAGATCGCCGACGCCCGCGAGGCGCAGCGCAGTTACGAAGCCAACCTCAAGATGTTCGATCAGACACGTCAGATGTCGTCGAGCCTGATGGACCTCCTCAGAAAGTAAAGGACACCAGAATGGATATCCGAGCAATCAATGCGGCCCAGAGTTATGCAGGCGCGCGCCCGGCAACGCAGGCTGATCCAGACCATGCCGGAATGGCGCAGGGGCTGCGGTCTGGGTTTCAGGATTTTGCGGCGACGTTGAAACAGTCCGAGCAGATGTCGCAGGCCGCAATGACCGGGCATGCGGATCCGCATGCCTTGGTTCAGGCGCTGGCGCAGACCGAACTGGCCGTGGAAACGGCTGTGATCGTGCGCAACAAGGTGGTCGAGGCCTATCAGGAAATCCTGCGGATGCCGGTCTGACGCAATGCTCAGCGAAGGTCTGTTCTATGACATCGTACGTCAGGCGCTTTGGGTCGCGGTCATCACCTCGGTTCCGATCCTGGCGGTGGCGCTGGTTTCGGGCCTGATCGTTGGTCTGTTCCAGGCGCTGACCTCGGTGCAGGAGATGACGCTGACCTTTGTGCCCAAACTGATCGCCATAGTCATCGTGTTCTGGATTTCCATGGGATTCATGACCCAGACGCTGGTCACCTTTTTTTCAGGAACACTCATCCCTTTAATCGCAGGAGGTCGTTGATGGATACCGCCTATGTCACCCTGTCCCGGCAATCGGGTCTGATAAACGAAATGCGGCTGGTCGCGAACAACATCGCCAACGCAAATACCACGGGCTACCGCGCGCAAGGTTTGGTGTTCTCGGAATTCGTGCGCGATATGCCCGGAAATCCATCCCTGTCCATGAGCCGTGCCGAAGTGCGCAATACTTCGCTGCAGCAAGGCGTGCTGACCGAAACCGGAGGGCAGTTCGACTTTGCCATCGAAGGGGATGGGTTCTTTATGGTCGAAACCCCGGCGGGCAATCGGCTGACCCGGGCTGGTGCTTTCTCGTCCAGTGCGGACGGGGATCTGGTGACCATGGATGGGCACCGCGTTCTGGACAGCAATGGCGCGCCCGTTTTTATCCCGCCTGATGCGTCATCCATTGATGTCGGCAGCGACGGCACGCTGAGTGTCGACGGGCAATTGCTGGGCCAGATCGGGGTTTACGGCGTTGCCGATCCTAAAACGCTGATGCGTGAAGGCAGCACGCAGTTCCGAGCCGAGGGTGACATTGAACCAGTCGAAGAGCCGGTGGTCGTTCACCGTTTTCTCGAAGGATCGAATGTGAATGCCATCGCGCAGGTCTCGCGCATGGTCGAAATCCAGCGCGCCTATGAATTGGGTCAGAGCTTTCTGGAAGCCGAAGACGAACGGGTGCGCGGTGCGCTCAAGGCGCTGATGCGATGATTTGAACAAGGAGAATTTGACATGCGAGCTTTGAAAATTGCGGCAACGGGAATGACGGCGCAGCAAATGCGGGTCGAGACGATCTCGAACAACCTCGCGAACATGAACACTACGGGCTACAACGCGCGGCGGGCCGAGTTTGCCGATCTGCACTATCAGCAGATGGCGCGGCCGGGTGCGGTCAATGCCAATGACGGCACGGTTCTGCCAACGGGTATCCAATTGGGCCTTGGGGTGCGCCCGGCTGCCGTGACCGCGCAGCTGTCGCAGGGCGCCCTGTCAGCCACCGGAAGCGATCTGGATGTTGCAATCGAAGGGCGCGGTTATCTGGAGGTGACGCTGCCCAACGGACAGTCCGGCTATACTCGCGATGGCAGCCTGAATCGATCCGCTGAGGGGTTGATCGTAACCTCGGACGGGTTTGCCGTAGCACCCGAAATTACCATTCCTGACGATGCGCGGTCGATCTCGATTAACCCAGCGGGCGAGGTTTATGCCTATTTCGACGACGCGCCAGAGGGGCAACTGCTGGGAGAGTTCACCCTGGCCAGTTTTTCCAACGCCAAGGGGCTCGAGGCGATTGGCAGCAACCTGTTCAAGGAAACCGAAGCTTCGGGCGCGCCTGTGGTTGGCGCACCTGGAGAGGATGGGGTGGGCACGCTGCGGCAGGGCTATCTTGAGGACAGTTCGGTCGATGCGGTGCGCGAGGTCACCGAACTGATCGAGGCACAAAGAGGATATGAAATGAATGCCAAGGTCATATCCGCTGTCGATCAGATGATGAGCGCAACGACGCAGGTGCGGTGATGCGGGTTCTGAGTTTTGTTCTGGCCTTGGCGGCTCCGATCCCGGCAATGGCTGAAATTGTGGTGTCGAAACGCACCATCCGGGTCAAGGAAATCATTTCAGCCACTGACCTGGAAACCAAGGATCAGATGGTTCCAAACGCGGTGAGCGATGCGGACTTTCTGATCGGACAAGAGGCGCGCGTCGCCCTCTACCCCGGGCGTCCTATTCGTGAGGGCGATTTCGGTCCTCCGGCAATTGTGGATCGAAACGATCTTGTCGTTCTTGTTTTTGACCGCCGCCCCCTGTCCATCACCGCCGAAGGTCGCGCATTGGGCCGCGGCGCGGTCGGGGATCGTATCCGGGTCATGAACCTGTCGTCACGCACAACCGTCACCGGAAGTATCCGGCCGAACGGCCAGATTGAGGTAAAATGATGTCTGCACTTTCAAAAACTCTGTTGGTTGCCGTTCTCATCGTGTCGGCCTGTGGCCGCGTGGATCACCTTGGCAAACCGCCAAGCTTTACGCCCAATGATGAATCGCCGGAACATGTGGCGATGCTTTGGCCCGGCTTGCCCTTGCATACGCAGCCGGCGCGTAACGTTTACAAGTCCTCGCTTTGGAGCGGTGGCCAGCAGTCCCTGCTGGGAGATCAGCGCGCGATCAAGAAAGGGGACATCATGACGGTCGTGATCGAGCTGGACGAAAAGGCCGAGATATCGAATGACACCAACCGATCCCGTAGCGGCTCGGAAAGTCTTGAGGTGCCGGGGCTGTTTGGCTTGCCGCAACGCGCGGCCGAGCACCTGCCAAATGGCGCATCCCTGGACGAAGCCGTGTCGATCGATTCCTCGTCGACCAGCAAAGGCAAGGGATCAGTGAAGCGAAAAGAAAAGCTGACATTGCGGGTGGCCGCGACCGTGATTGATGTTTTGCCAAACGGGGTGCTTTCGATCTCGGGCTCGCAGGAATTGCGCGTCAACTTTGAACTGCGTGAGCTTTTGGTCGCGGGCTATGTGCGCCCTCAGGATATCTCGCGCCAGAATGAGATTACCTATGACAAGATCGCGTCGGCGCGCGTGTCCTACGGTGGTCGCGGTCAGATCACTGACGTTCAGCAGCCCCGTTACGGGCAGCAAATCCTGGATTCAATTTTGCCATTCTGAGGAGAGAGTGATGAAAAAACTGTTCCCGGTCGTCCTTCTTTTCGCGGGCTTGGGTGGCGGCATCGCGGCAGGCGTGTTTCTGGCCCCTTCGGACAAAAAGGCAGACGTTGCCAAAGATATGAACGTCGAGTCAAAACAAGACAAGACTAGGAAGAAGGACCCGAATACCACGACAAAAAAGTCCGGCAAAGCGGACAAAAAGGAAGGTTCGGGTTCTTATGAGTATCTGAAGCTGACCAAGCAATTCGTGGTTCCGATCGTGGAATCTGATCGGATTGCAGCACTCGTCACCATGTCGCTAAGCCTTGAGGTCACACCTGGAATGGCCGAGCCGTTCTATGCCTCGGAACCCAAGCTGCGTGACCGCTTTTTACAGGTGCTGTTCGACCACGCCAATACCGGTGGCTTTGACGGGAACTTCACCCGCTCGGATAACTTGGGCGTCTTACGCGGGGCGCTGCTAGATGAGGCGCGCAAGGATTTGGGGGACGATGTTTCAAAGGTTCTGATCATGAGTGTGAACCGTCAGGATACGTGACGGGTCGGCGGGCCTTGGTTGGATCACTGGCAGGTCCTTACTGGTGTTTTTTGCATAAGTTGGAAACCGCCTGCTTGCGCCCGAATGCGACGCGCAGATTCGCAAGGGCTGTCAGCTTTTGTGCTCGTAACCGCGCAAGTTGCATGTTGAGCTGCCTGCGTGACGCCGATTCCCACCCGTTCCAGAGAACATCTGTGCCGGTAACACGGTAACCTTCTGCAGACGCTGTCTCTTGCCGGGTTTGTTGGACTTGGGCGTCAAGTCGGGCCAATTGTTGTTGTACCCGTGCCTCGGCCTCCAGCACCGGGCGCAGGGATTGGTATTCTCGCTGAAACGAGGCTTCGGTCACTTTGGCCAGATCCTGCAGCTGTGTGCGTTTCATCAGATTTGCCCCTTCACCCGTTTGCGCATCGCCTCGGCAAACCGGATTGCAGCGGCGACGGGGCGGTAATGTTCTTCCGAGATCTGCTGCCCGATCTCGACCGTGGCATGCAGAGCACGCGCCGTCGGCGGATCCGGGTGGATTGGGACGTCGGCATGCCCGGCGGCCTCGCGAATGGCGGCTGCGACGGAATCCACGCCCTTTGCCACGCAGACCGGTGCCGATCCGGCGGTCCGGGACCATTTCAGCGCGACGGCAAAATGGGTTGGGTTGACGATCACAACATCGGCTTTTGGCACTTCGGCCATCATCTGATTGGTTGCGATGTCCTGGGCGCGCTGGCGGCGCTGTTGTTTTACATGCGGGTCGCCTTCGACATCTTTGGTCTCATCCTGCATTTCCTTGCGCGACATCCGGTTCTTGCGCATATGTTCGGCGTATTGCCAGATAAAATCGATCACCCCGATGGCCAGAGCCACCGCAATGACGATGAACATGAACCGAAATAGCAGATTCATCATAAACATCACTGAAGACTGGGCTTGGGTCGCGCTTGCGGACAGAATCTCGCTGAGGTTGGCTCGCAGGAAAAGCGCCAAGCATGTGCAGTAAATCACCAATTTTGCAAAGCTCTTGCCAAATTCGAACAAGCCGCTGCGTCCGAACTTGTTCTTCGCATTGGACGGTATCGAAATGCGCGACAGCTTGGGTTTCAGCTTGGTGGGCGCAAAAACAAGCGCACGTTGCGAAATCAGGCTGAGCAGGACGGCGGCAGCAGGCAGGCCAAACAGGATCGAAACAGACCAAGCAGCCGTCTGCAGCATCCCCCCCACGGGGCTGGAAGTCGAACCTGTTGTCAGCAGTTGGCCAAAATCATCTGCCTGATCAATCAACACGACGAACAATGTGCCCATACGGTCCACAGCGAATTGCCCCGCAGCAAGCATGGCAATCAGCAAACCGACATAGGCCGCCGCGACGTTCAGATCGTTGGACTTGGCGATTTCCCCTTTTTCGCGCGCCTTCTGCAGCTTTTGCGGTGTCGCCTCAAAGGACTTGTCACTGTCGTCGTCCTGACCGCTCATCTTGCAACCTCAAGTGGGTTCACAATGAAGGCGAACAGGGCATCGGACCACACCGACAAGATCAAAGGGGTGCCCGCAAACAGCAGAAACAAACCCGCGAAGGTGATCGCGGGGGCGCCGACAAAGGCCACCATCAACTGCGGCATCGCCCGGTTTATGACCCCAAGCGCAAGGTTATAGATCAGCGACGCGATGACAAAGGGCATGGCCAGGCTGAACGCCAGACCAAAACTGCGCGCGATTTGTTGCACGCCCCACTGCGACAGGTCCGGTGCCAGTGGAACAACGCCCATTGGAAACAGCGTGTAACTGTGGATCAAGAACTGCGCAACGCGGATGTGCAGGCCCAGCAGAACCGCCAATGTCAGACCTGCGAGTGTCAACAGATATCCCATTGCAGGAACAGGATCGACAGCGGCCCCGCCCAGAATCTGTGACAGCGATGTCGATTGCGCCGCGATGGACCCCGCAGTTTGCAAGGCCAGCACGAACAAACGCAAACCAATGCCCATTGCCAATCCGACAAGTGTTTCGGTGCCAATCATCCGCACCAAAGGCAACACACCTTGCCCGTGGTCGGGCGCAGGAACAGCGGGCGTAACGATCAGTGTAAATGCCGCGGCGATCCCCAGCTTGACGCGGGTTGGAATGCTGCGTTCCCCGAAGGCGGGTAATAGCGATACCAGCGCCGACACGCGCAGGAAGACAGCAAAGAGGTGCCACAGGCCATCTGCCAGTTCCGGTAGCAATGCGGGCGGCACGGCGATCATGCGGGTATCGTTCCGACCAAAGCGGGTCTGGCCTCGAGCCCGATTTCCTCAAAGGACAGGACCGGATTCGACACCCCCCGCGCCTGCATGATCGTGCGCAGCAGTCGACGCCGGCGGGTCGAGGTCACGACGGCCGGGAACACCCCGTGATCAGCGGATTGCGAGACGGTTTCGACGACACCATCTGCCAGTTTGTTGAACAGGTTCGGCGGCAGGGCGACATCCAATCCGGCGTTGGGCGCGTCGATCTGGTACGAGGCAAACGTGTCTTCCCATTCAGGCGCAAGCTGGATCAGCGGAATGGAACCGTCTCCCCGCTTCATGTCGGCAACCAACTGGAAACCCAATCTCTGCCGGACCAGTTCGCAAATCCCTTCGGGTTGGGTCGTCGTTAGGCGCGCCTCAGCCACAGTTTCAAGGATCAGGGCCATGTTACGGATCGAGACTTTTTCCTCCAGCAGCAGTCGTAATACAGAATGTAACGTGTCGATCGGCACCTTGTCCGGGATCAGCTCGTCCAGCAGCTTGCGGTTCGCTTCAGCCCGAACCGGATCGCTAAGCCGTGTCATCTCGGACAGCAGGCGGCGCAGGGATTTCAAAGTCAGCAGCCGCGCGAAGTTCTGTTTGATGATCTCAAGCAGATGAGTCGCCAAAATCTCGGGGGGAGAAACGATGGTCGCGCCGCTCAGCGCCGCGGCTTCCTGATCCTTTGGTAGAATCCAGCGCGCCGGGGCGCCATAAACAGGTTCGGTCACATCATTGCCTTCGGGCAGCATGTCATGGCCGTCCTGCACCAGCGCCAATACCAGATCTGGGTTGAGAACACCGCGCGCCTGCTCGACCCCCTGTACCTTGATCACATAGGTTCCCAGTGGAAGTTCTGCCCGGTCGGTCAGGCGGATGTCAGGCAGGATCAGTCCAAAGCCCGAGGCGACATATGTGCGCATATTGGCAATTCGTGCGTCCAACCCGGTGCCGGGGTTGAGAACCATGCTGACAAGATCAGGGGCGAATTCCAGATGAACATCATCCAGATCCAGAATGTCCCCGATGGCTTGGGAAACCGGGGTGTCATCCTCGGATGAAGGTGCCTGTTCCGCGTCTGTTTCGGCCTTTTGTTTGCGGTGAACCGAGTATGCCGCATACCCCAGAACGCCCGCGCCGAGGATGAAGGGCAGAAAGGGCAGACCCGGCACCAGCGCAAACAAGACCATCAGCATGGCCACTGTGCCCAATGCGGCCGGATGCCGACCCAGTTGCGAAAAAATCGCGCTGTCGGTTGCACCCTGAGTACCACCCCGCGCCAGCAATAGCGCCGAGGCGATCGAGATGATCACAGCGGGAATTTGCGAAACCAGCCCGTCGCCGACTGTCAGGATGGCATAGGTCTCAAACGCGGCAGAGATGGGCATTCCCTGCACGATCACGCCCATAATCAGGCCCATCACAAGGTTCAGAAGCGTGATCAACAGCCCCGCAACCGCGTCCCCCTTGACGAATTTCGAGGCCCCGTCGAGCGAACCGAAGAACGTGGTTTCCTGTTGTTCACGCTCGCGGCGCTCTTTGGCTTGCTGATGGTCAATAGCCCCGGCGGACATGTCGCTGTCTATGGCCAGCTGTTTGCCGGGCATTCCGTCCAGAGCAAATCGCGCGCCGACCTCGGCCATGCGGGCCGCACCCTTGGTGATGACCATGAAGTTCACGATCAGCAGAACACCAAAAACAACCAGGCCCAGAAAGATGCTGCCGCCCATAACAAAGTTCGCAAACCCTTCAATCACGTCTCCGGCAGCACTGGGGCCGGTATGGCCCTGACCGATGATCAGCTTGGTCGAGGACACGTTCAGCGACAGCCGCAGCATCAGCGAGGTAAGCAGGATCGTTGGAAAGGACGAGAAATCCAGCGGGCGTTCGATGAACAACGTCAGTGTGAAGATCAGAATCGCCAATGCAAATGAAGCGGACAAGCCAACATCCAGTACCCATGCGGGCATCGGCAGGATCATCATTACGATGACAGTCATCAACGCCAGCGCCAGCAGCACGGTCGGAGAGAAAAGCGAACGGGCGTCGATCTTGGGCACACAGAGCTCCTAGTTGAATTGGATGAAAGCGGTCGCGGCGCCGGCCACAGGCGCCAGCGATCCCATAGCGCCAGTGTTGGTAGGTTCTGCTCGAAGTGGAATTAATGGATCGGCAGCTCCGGTAAACGGATCGCGCGTCGCAAATGCGTTTGGAGCTTGCTGATCCAGCTGAGCCAAAACGGTTTGAAAACGCGCCACATAGGCGTTTGCCAAAGCGGGTGTGCGCGAGTGATAGGCCCCGGCGGCAGCGTTCCACGAGCCCAGCTCGGTATACAGATCTTTCAGAAATCGCGCGGCATATGTGGCGTTTTCATCTGGATCGAACATGGCGTCGATCGAGCGGAACGCTTTGCCGTGCCAGCGGTAGTTGATCTGGAAACACCCGATGTCAAAGCTGCGTTTGCCTGCTTTGAAGATTTCGAACACATATGATTTTGCCTCGAACTCTGAGGTGAACCAAATGCCCTTTCCTTCAACATTGATTGTCCAGGGCCAGGGTTGCAGCGCGCCGTCAGCTGTGCGGCCTGTCTCAACCCGGGCGATTGCACGCATGACATCCATTGGCACACCTTCGGACTGGGCGGCGCGCTGGGCGGCGCGGTCGCAGGTGCGGGCCGTTTGGGTGTTGGGCATGGCAAAACCCTGCGGCGCAGCCAACAGCGTCACCAAGGTCAGTCCTAAGATCGTTCGATATGGCATTCTGCCGGTCCGGGATTCTGATCAGTCCGGGCCAAGCTAGCTGTGTCAGGGTTTACAGAGGGTTATCGACTACTCAGTTTCGGTCGATCCTGCGGCCGAACACGACGCTGGTGTTGGTTCGCAAAACCCCGGGGATCTTTGCCAATTCGTCGACCAGTATGTCCAGATCCTCGATCCTGGGGGCTTCGGCGGACAGCAGCAGGTCGAATTCCCCATTGATCGACAGGCAAAGTTTGACTTCGGGATAAGTTTCCAGTCGCTTGATAATACGTTTGGTCTCTTTTTGCTGAACCTCAAGCAAGACAACGACCTGAACGCGCGGGGCGTCTTCCGGGGCGCTCAGAACCACCGAATACCCGGCAATCACGCCGCGTTCTTCCATCCGTTGGATGCGTTCGTGCACGGTGGTCCGAGCCACACCCAGTTTCGCCGCGATCTTAGTCGTAGATTCGCGGGCGTTGTGTTGCAGAGCCGAGATGATGCGACGGTCAAGCTGATCCATAGGGCCAAGGTGTAGTGCAAATACCTTGGGATGCTCAAGGTTTGTCAGCGTGTTCGTCCGACGTGATTTTCTGCTTGGCGCGCGGCCAGATCAGAAGCGCAACACCAAGCCCCAAAAGGGCCGTCATAGTCATCCAGATCAATGTCTGTTCGGTCCCTTTGGTGGTCATCAGCCACCCGGCCAACGGGTACAACACCAGCCAGCAGGCATGGGACAGCGTGAACTGCGCGGCGAAAACTGCTGGTCGGTCTTCCGGGCAGGCCGTGCGTGTCAGCAGGCGGCCGGACGGTGTCAGAGTGGCTGAATAGCCAAAGCCAGCACCCGCCCATAACACCGCGAGCCCCCACAAAGTCATCTGGGTCGAGGCGAACAACCCCGCTGCAATGGCCATCGTTAGCGTCCCGAATGCTGCACCAGACAGCATAACGCTGCGATCCTCGTAGTTGTTCAGAAGAGACGGCAGGACAAAGGCGGCCAGCATCGACCCACCTCCGTATCCGGCCAATGCAACGGCCACAGCACTTTCCGACAGTTCAAGATCGGCGCGCACGATTACGACAGTGTTGACGATGACCATCGCGCTGATTGACGCGGCCGTCCACGTCAGCGCCAGCAAACCGCGCAACCGTGTCGTACCAAGGTATAGGCGGATGCCACGGGTCGTCCGGTCGTAAATCCCCCTCCGTTTCGTCGGTTTGGGCGAAGGCAGGGCGACCGACACGACAAGGATTGCCGAGGCAATGAACCCAAAGCTTGTGCCCCAGAACAGGTTGTCGAAGCTCATGATCAACAACAGCGCTGCAGCCAGAGCGGGACTGAGTAGGCTTTCGAGGTCATAGGCCAGCCGGGACAGCGACAGGGCTTTGGTATAGTCCTGCTCATCTGTCAGAACATCCGGGATCGTTGCCTGAAAGGCCGGGGTGAAACCGGCAGAGGCCGATTGCAGCAGGAAGATCAACACATAGATCTGCCAGATCTCGGTTACGAACGGCAGACAAAGCGCGACGGCGGCACGCACCAGATCTAGCACCACCAACATTTTGCGTCGGTCCAGCCGTTCCGCAAACGCAGCGGCGAGCGGGGCGACAACCACGTAGGCCACCATCTTGATGGTCAGGGCGGTTCCCAGAACCATACCCGCCGCGTCACCGGCCAGATCAAAGGCGAGCAACCCCAAGGCAACCGTCGCCAGCCCGGTTCCCATCAACGCAACCACCTGAGCCGCCAGTAAATGCCGATAGACGCGGTTCTTCAGGACGCTCAGCATCGGTCAGAGGTACTTTGTGATGGTTTTGAAATCTTCCACGTCCGGGTTTTTGGTTGCGGTCGTTGGTGACAGGCAGTGATCAATATGATCGTGGATCAAGGCCCGTTTGGCGTTGGTAATCGCCTTTTCAACCGCAAAAAGTTGCTGTGCGATGTCGGTGCAGGGCTCTTGATCTTCAAGCATGGATATTACCCGGGCCAGATGCCCGTGTGCGCGTTTCAGACGCGCATGGATCTGCGGGTGCGATTCGTGTTTGTGCTGTGCCATGCAATAACCCTAACCCCCCCATAGGGATATGGTCAACGTAACCTGCGGGTCCCTGCCGCACTGTCATGGATAGCGTTGAGTTTAGAGACCAAACCTCCTATCTCGGGGGCGATACCGGACAAAGGACAAGCCCCGTGGCAAACCATCTTTACAAAAACGACCTGCCGGACGGGTTGGATATGGGCCCTGTTGTGGCCATTGACTGCGAGACTATGGGGCTAAACCCGCATCGGGACCGGCTGTGCGTGATCCAGATGTCGGGCGGCGACGGAGACAGCCATATTGTTCAGGTCGAAATAGGCCAGACCGAGGCCCCGAACCTGTGTGCGATGCTGGAAAACCCTGACGTGCTAAAGCTTTTCCACTTTGGCCGTTTCGACATTGCTGCGATGTACCACGCATTTGGCGCATTGGCCGCTCCGGTCTATTGTACCAAAATCGCCAGTCGGCTGGTGCGCACCTATACGGATCGACACGGGCTGAAGAACCTGTGTCAGGAGTTGATCGGTGTCGATATCTCGAAACAGCAGCAGATGAGCGACTGGGGGGCTGAGACCCTGACAAATGCGCAGCTGGATTATGCGGCTTCGGACGTACTGTACCTGCATCAACTGCGCGAGGCGTTGGACGGGCGCTTGGCCCGCGAAGGCCGCACCGAAATGGCGCAGGCCTGTTTTGACTTCCTGCCGATGCGTGCGAAACTGGACCTCGCCGGTTGGCCCGAAACGGATATTTTTGCGCACTCATGACCGATACCGAAGCATTCCTGAGAACCGCACGTCAGGTCATCACCGACGAGGCCCGCGCGCTGGACGTGCTTGGCGAAAGCCTGAATGAAGATTTTGCCGAAGCCGTGCAGATGATCCTGCAGGCTCCGGGCCGCATCATCATCAGCGGTATCGGCAAATCGGGTCATATTGGCCACAAGATTGCCGCCACGCTGGCCAGCACCGGCACGCCCGCCTATTTCGTGCACCCGGCCGAGGCCAGCCATGGCGATCTGGGCATGGTGTCAAAAGGCGATGTGGTTCTGGCGATTTCCAATTCGGGCGAAGCGCCGGAGCTGGTCAATCTGCTGGCCTTTACCCGCCGCTTTGGCATTCCCTTGATTGGTTTGTCCAGCAAACCGGAAAGCACGCTGATGAAGCAGGCGGATGTGCATTTGTTGATCCCGTCGCTGGGCGAGGCTTGCGGTTTTGGCATGGTGCCCTCGATCTCTACCACTTTGACGTTGGCGATGGGCGACGCCTTGGCCATTGCGTTGATGAAGTACCGTGATTTCAAGCCCGAGGACTTCCGCGCCTTCCACCCTGGCGGCAAGCTGGGGGCGCAGCTTTCAACCGTGCGGGATTTGATGCACGCCGATCTGCCAGTTGTTTCTGAGGGCACCCCCATGAGCGAGGCGCTGCTGGTCATGAGCCAGAAAAGCTTTGGTGTTGTCGGCGTGACGGATGAGACGGGCCGCCTGATTGGCATCGTGACTGACGGCGACTTGCGCCGGAACATGGACGGCCTTCTGGACAAGACCACCAAAGAGGTCATGACCACCAATCCGCTGACCATTTCCCCGAACGCAATGGCAGAAGAGGCAGTGGCGATCATGAACGACCGCAAGATCACTTCGCTGTTCGTGGTCGACCCCGAGACACAAGGCCCAGCCGAGGGGCTGTTGCATATCCACGACTGCCTGCGCGTCGGATTGGGCTAAGCGGAGGGTAGTGCGGTGGACGGACACTCACGCAGGGTACAGTTCTTCAAGGTGGTGCTGCCGTTGGTGGCTATCGCTATGCTGTCGACTGTGTTCCTGCTGTCGCGCAGCATCGAAACCAATGTGTCCGTGCCCTTCAACCAGCAGGATATCGATGAACGTTTGGCGGATCAGGTGGTGAC
The DNA here is from genome assembly GCF_059610545.1 of Ruegeria sp. CDSC068. Classification (NCBI taxonomy): domain Bacteria; kingdom Pseudomonadati; phylum Pseudomonadota; class Alphaproteobacteria; order Rhodobacterales; family Roseobacteraceae; genus Ruegeria; species Ruegeria sp. CDSC068. The sequence goes on along the minus strand of NZ_JBXWNV010000010.1, from coordinate 93,760 downwards.
GCAGCCCAACTACCAAGGAACTACCCGCAAAGGCGAAGACGTTCAGATCGAGGCAAGCCGGGCAACGCAGGGTACTGAGGGCGAAGCGCCAACAGCGGCCGAATTTCGGGGCCGCTTTGGCCTGCTGAATGGCGGCGTAATCACTTTGGATTCAAACTCTGGCATGATCCGTCCGGACAAGAATACGGCTACCTTTGTCGGGGATGTGGTTATAACAACAACGGACGGCATCGTCGTCACAACGGATCTGTTGAACACCGCGCTCGACGAAATTCAGGGCGACACGCCCGGCCAGGTCGACGGAACCGGTATTATTGGTGATTTTACTGCGGGCAGAATGACATTTGGGACTGAAAAAAAAGATGGACCGGTCCATATTATTTTTACAGATGGCGTGAAGTTGGTGTATGAGCCTCAAAAAGCAGAAAGATAACCTGTGTTCTATTTTCGATTAGCCCTTGTAAGCGCTGCTCTGGTAACTGGTGCGATCTCTGCGACAGCGCAGGAAACTCAGGTTGCTTTCGGTTCGGCCAATGCCGACCCAAGCCTGCCGGTCGAGGTGACCTCGGAAAAGCTGAACGTAAATCAGGAAGACGGCTCGGCCGAGTTTCTGGGCAACGTGATCGTCATTCAGGGCGAAATGCGTCTGACGGCAGAACGCGTGCTTGTCATCTATAACGAAGACCGTTCAGGCATCGAACGGATGGAAGCGACCGAGGATGTGATTCTGGTCAGCCCTCCGGATGCGGCCGAAGGCGACTGGGCGGAATACACCATCGATTCAGGTGAGATCGTCATGAAGGGCAACGTTCTGCTGTTGCAGGGGCCAAGCACGATCAGCGGCGACCAGATGAACGCCAACCTGACCACCGGCAAAGCGACGATGACCGGCAACGTGAAGACCATCCTGCAGCAGGGGGCCAACTGATGGCTCAGCCAAACCTGACGGTAGCCGAAGGCACCTCTGGCCTGAAAATCGAAAAGCTTCGCAAGTCTTACCGAAAAAAGACAGTGATCCGCGACGTTTCCATGACCTTGGGCCGATCCGAGGTGGTTGCACTTTTGGGCCCGAACGGGTCAGGCAAGACCACCACATTCTATTCGGTCGCAGGCCTTGTGTTTCCTGAGGCGGGCACTGTTACGATTGACGGTCAGGTTGTCACAACGCTGCCTATGTATCGCCGCGCACGTCTTGGGATCGGATATCTGCCGCAAGAGATGTCGATTTTCCGTGGCATGAGTGTCGAGGACAACATCGCCGCCGTTCTGGATATCACCGTCAACCACGCCCACCGCCGAAAAGAGCGGCTGGAAGAGCTGTTGTCCGACTTCTCGATCGAACACCTGCGCCGCGCACCCGCGCTGGCCCTGTCGGGCGGTGAACGCCGCCGGGTCGAGATCGCGCGTTGTTTGGCAGCAGATCCGAAATATCTGTTGTTGGATGAACCCTTTGCGGGGGTCGACCCGATCAGCGTCGGGGATATCCGCCATCTGGTTGCGGACCTGAAAAAGCGTGGAATCGGCGTGTTGATCACCGATCACAACGTGCGCGAAACACTAGAGATCGTGGATCGTGCCTACATCCTGCATGACGGTCAGGTCCTGATGTCCGGCACACCCGATGAAGTGGTCGAAAATGAAAACGTGCGCCGGGTTTACCTAGGCGAAAACTTCCGTATTTCATGAGCTTGCGCAGATTTTCGCCGGGCGCATAGCGGAAATCACGTATATACACGCCTGTTTTGATTGACTCTCCCGCCGTCTCTTGCCTCAATTGGACTATGGCATTTCTTCGGTTCCCGACTGGATCACGACGCCCCTTCCTGGAAGGGGGGCCGGTGCGGTTACCGCAGGATTTGCCGATGTCCCCCACCCGATAAAAACAAGCGCGTCGCATTACGTGACGTCAGAAATGGGTGTGAATTGTGAAGGAGATCACATGCGTTACCAAATCAGCGGAAAACAGATCGACATCGGTGCGGCCCTGCAGACTCATGTGCAGACCGAACTGGGCGAGGTCGTGGGCAAATATGCCCAACGTCCGACAGATGCCAACGTCGTCTTTTCCCGTTCAGCGCATGAATATGTATGCGAAACCACAGTGCATCTTTCCACTGGTCTGACCGCTCAGGCCAAGGCACACGCAACCGAGATTTACGCGGCGTTTGAGGGATGCTGCGACAAGATGGAAACGCAACTGCGCCGTTATAAGCGCCGACTGAAAGACCACCACAAGGATCGGTCAGAGCCTGTTGAACTCTTCGGAGCGTCGTCTTATATCCTCGCCTCTGACGAATCGGAGACGGCTGACGAGCCCGATACTCTGCAGCCCATGATCGTGGCTGAGATGGAAACCAAGATCCCATCGCTGAGTGTTGGAGAGGCGGTCATGCAGATGGAACTTGCCGGTGCGCCGGTGCTTGTGTTCCGAAACGAAAACAAGGACGGATTGAATGTCGTGTACCGTCGCGAGGACGGTAACATCGGCTGGATTGATCCGTAACAGGCAAGACTAGCAAGGCACGCCCCTGCAATTGCAGGGGCCCCGCCGTGGAGCGTGATGATGGAGCTTTCGAGCATATTAAAGCCCGAAGCAGTACGTGTGTTGTCCGCCGCTTCTAGTAAGAAGCGGTTGTTTCAGGAAATTGGCGATGTTGCCGCCGGGACTTTGCACCTGGATGCGCAGACTGTCGTCGATTGCCTGCTGGAGCGCGAAAGTCTGGGGCCGACCGGGGTTGGGCACGGTGTCGCCTTGCCGCACGCTCGGCTGACAGATCTGGACTCTGTCTCGGGTGTGTTTGTAATGCTCGAAAAACCGATTGATTTTGGATCGGTCGACCGGCAGCCGGTGGACATCGCGTTTGCACTGTTTGCGCCGGAAGAGGCGGGTGTCGATCACCTTAAGGCGCTTGCGCTGGTGTCCCGTACTCTGCGCGACACGTCAGTTTGTACAAAACTGCGGGCCAACCCTGATCCGGTCAAGCTTTACGCGATTCTGACCGAAGCGCAGTCCATGCAGGCCGCCTAACTTTGCAGAAATAAAAAAGCCCCCGAAAACTGGGGGCTTTTTTTCTTCGAGGCGGTTTTTGGTTACCCGCCTGCTCCCATTTCCAGCGTCCACCAGATTTTCCCGCCACCTTCCTGATGCCAGGAAAAGCCCATTTGTGAGGCTTTGGGGTCCATGATCACGGCTCGGGGGCCAGGTTCCTGCATCCAGGCGGCCAAGGTTTCGGTTTCGGTCTCATAGGTTTCCGAGATCGCCTCACCCAGGAAAGTCCCGTAATAACCAACGCGTTGCGCGCGATCTATGGGCGACGAGCCGTCCGAACCGAAGTGCCATGGGCGGTTCTGGCGCGCCATGTCCTTAGAGTGGGTCGCGGCCGCAGCATTCAGCTGCGAGTTCAGCTGCACTGCCTGCAAACCCTGAGCCTGGCGCAAGGCATTTACCGAATCCAGCATGCGGAACTGGAGCTTTTCGGGGTTGCCGCGAATCTTATAAACCGACGGCAGTGGACGGCCATCTGATCCGTAAGTTGGGGTGCTGCTTGGGGTACATGCAGCCAGCGCAACAAAGCAAAGAAACAGTAATGTGATAATACGCGTCATGATCGACCTGATTATTGTGTCGATATACGGCATAGCGCGCCATGCAGCCTTGGGCAAACCTGCAATGGCTGATTCTTGCATGTTTCTGCCGGTTTGATTTGCGATTGACGCATTCTGGCAATAAAATACGTAAAAATTTCAGGACATCTTTCGCAAAGGACCGGTCACTATGGTCAAGAAACCCATTCATTCATCTAGCCGACGAGGATTTCTGGCCGGTGCTTCGGCCCTGCTGGCCTCGCCGGCGATTGCCCAGTACATTCCAGGTGACCCACTGCGCCCAGCACCCGAGGCCGAGCCAGACGTGCGTCGCAATGTCTCGGGGTTCCGCGCCCTGGATTGGCAGCCTTATTTCTCGAATACGAGAAATGGGGCCATTCTGGTCGATACGGTGTCCCGAGCGCTGCATTATTGGTCAGATGATCAATCTGTTTACAAACTCTACCCCTCATCCGTTCCGCTGACCGAAGAATTGACCCGCCGGGGCCGCACCAGCGTCATCCGCAAAGTTGAGGGTCCCAGTTGGTCACCGACACCTTCTATGAAGAAACGAAATCCCGAATGGCCGGATCATATTCCGCCGGGCCCTGATAACCCATTGGGAACACATGCTTTATACCTGAGTTGGAAATACTACCGGATTCACGGAACGCATGACACGCGCAAAATTGGTCGCCGGTCGTCGAACGGATGCATCGGCCTGTTCAACGAAGATATCGCTGAGCTGTTCTCGATGGCGAAGGTCGGCACGCAAGTGTTGCTTATTTGACGACATTTTCGCGCACGAACCCGCTTGTGGCTCAAGTTGCAATTGCATTCCAGTCATATAGCTGATTAGAAAAAAACCACGAGGTAAGTCTTAGGTGTGCGGATCCGATTGATGGAGCCGTGCAAACTCTGGAGGTTAATATGAAAAAACTCGTTCTCGCCGCTGCATTGACTGCTGCTGCTTCGACCGCTTATGCCGGTAACCTGGAAGAGCCGGTTGTTGAAGCACCGGTTGTTGTAGAGGAAACTCAGGGTTCGTCGCAGGGTATCATCCTGCCGCTGATCCTGCTGGTCGTAGTTGCCGCAGCTGTTGCAGCAAGCTAATTTGACGAGCTAAATCTAGAGAAAAGGCGGTGGAGCGATCCACCGCCTTTTTTCATTTCTTGATGATGGGAAACGGTCAGTCGAGCCAGCCCTTCAGATTGTCTTCGATTACCTTGCCCAGTGCGCCAATGTGCGAATCATCGTCATTGAGGCAGGGGATATAGGTAAAGGTCTGACCGCCGGCCTCTTCAAAGCTTTCCTTGATCTCTTCGTTGATCTCTTCCAGCGTCTCGATGCAATCGGCGGAAAACGCGGGCGCTATAACGGCGATGTTCTTCTTTCCCTGCCGCGCCAAATCAGCCACGTGATCCACGGTATAGGGTTTCAGCCATTCCTCGGGACCGAATCGCGATTGGAAGGTTGAGACCAGCTGATCGTCCGACCAGCCCAGCCGTTCCTTCAGCAATCGGCTCGTTTTCGCGCATTGGCAATGATACGGGTCGCCCTGCTGCAAATAGCGCTCTGGCATGCCGTGATAGGAACAGACCAGGACATCCGGTTTGGTCTCCAGCGCCGCATAGGCTTTTTCCACTGACCCGGCCAAAGCGTCGATATAGACAGGCTCGTCGAAATAGGCTGGAACGGTGCGAGACGCAGGTTGCCAGGCTTCGTCCATAAGCGCGCGGAAAAACTGATCATTGGCTGTTGCCGTGGTCGCGCCCGCATATTGCGGGTAGAGCGGGAAGAACAGAATTCGATCACAGCCCGCGGCCACCATTTCACGTACTTTGGATTTGGTTGAGGGATTGCCGTAGCGCATGCAGAAATCGACCATCACCTGATCGCCGTACCGTTCTTGCATCGCATCGCGCAACTTGGCTGTCTGGTCCTTGGTGATCGTCATCAGCGGGCTTTCGCCCTTGTCATGGTTCCAGATCGACTTGTAGGCCTCACCCGAGCTGAACGGGCGCTTGGACAGGATGATGCCTTGCAGAATCGGCTGCCACTTCCACTTGGGATAGTCGATCACGCGTTGGTCCGACAAAAACTCGTTCAGATACCGGCGCATCGGCCAATAGCTGTAGTCATCCGGTGTACCGAGATTGGCCAGCAGAATGCCGACGCGGCCCATTTTGACCTTTGGGTGGTCTGCGGCGGCATGATCGGGGCGAGTGGCGTCAAACATCTGATGCTTCCTGAGATTTCTCTGTACTGGCCTGAGATAACCGGAAAAGCCCGGTCGTCAATTGGACAGTTTACCTTCTTTTGTGCCCAGCGCATCCGCAAGCCGCGCTTTGGCCGATCCGGGGCGCAATGGTTTCTGTTGGCTGTCATCCGGAGACCAGCCGGTCAAGCAGATCAATTCATAGGTGGCGGCCAACCGCCCCGCGGGTGTTGAGAAGTTGTCGGCATAGACCTGCTGCGCGCGCGTAAAAACCTGTCGCTTGGTGGGTTGTTTCATGCGCCCGGACAGGCTGTTGGTCTCACCCATGGCGCGTAGGTCATGCATCAGGTGCAGTATGTCGCGGTATTCCGCCGTCAGTCGCGCGGTGTCGGCGACCGGCAGCGCAAACCCCGCCCGTTGCAGCAACCCGCCAAGATCGCGCAGCTCGGCCATCGGGACGATGCGCGGACTGAGGCCTCCGGTCACTTCGATTTCGGCCTGTCCCAATGCGGCGCGCAGCTCGTGCAGGGTTTCTCCGCCCAGACACACAACCAACAGCAACCCGTCGGGGCGCAGAGCACGGCGACATTGGATCAGTTGCCCAACAGGATCATTGGCCCAATGCAGCGCCATGGCGTGGATGACCAAATCATGCGCACCGGGGGTCAGATCCAGAACCTCATCATCCGCAACGATCCGCGTCCCGGGCAGCACGTCCTGCCAGATATGCGCAAATGGCGTCACGATCGCCGGGGCCGTAAAGGTTTTGTTAACCATGGAGAGCCGATCCTGCACTTCGTCCACAGCGGCACGATGCAGGAACAGGGCCTCATCCTTCGCGCGGGCGCGGTGCCGGGTAAGGACCTGGCGATCAAACAAAGAGGGTGTATTGGACACAGGCAGTTTCATAGGGCGCAATTATCGCATGTGGCACCGGATTCAAACCGCTGTCGCGCTGATCTATCCGCCGCGCTGTCTGGGCTGCGGGGACCTGACCGAATCGGATTTCGGGCTGTGTGGGCCCTGCTGGCGCGAGACGTCCTTTATCGGAGGAGTTGTTTGCGAAAGCTGCGGGGTGCCGTTACCGGGGGTTTCAGACGGTCACCGGATTGAGTGCGACGATTGCTTGGCTGCGCCGCGCCCCTGGCAAGATGGGCGTTCGGCCCTTTTGTACGATGGCAAAGCGCGGTCGCTGGTGCTGGCCTTGAAACATGGTGACAGGCCCGAACTGGCGCGCCCTGCCGCACGCTGGCTGGCGCGGGCCGGGCAAGAGATATTCCGTGAGGGGATGCTGCTTGCGCCGGTGCCTTTACACTGGTCCCGGTTGTTGAAACGCCGGTACAACCAGTCCGCCCTACTGGCACAGCACCTTGGGAAAGAGGCAGGGCTTGAGGTGTGCCCGGACCTTTTGCTTCGTCACCGAAAGACGTCGGTTCTGGACGGCAAAACAGCCACCGAGAGGGCGGAAGTCCTTGAACACGCGATCATCGCCCATCCAAAGCGACAAGACCAAATGCAAGGGCGCAATATCCTGCTGGTGGATGATGTGATGACCTCCGGCGCGACACTGGCGGCTTGCGCGCGTGTCTGCCTTGCATCCGGAGCAAATCATATTTCCGTGTTGACCCTAGCGCGCGTTGCCAAGGATGCCTAATTCGCCCAAGATTATGCGAAACGCGAAGGTACGGAATATGAAACCGGTAGAAATTTACACCTCGCCGCTGTGCGGTTTTTGTCACGCGGCCAAGCGGCTGCTGAAGCAGAAGGGCGTCGAGTTCCAGGAAGTGGACGTTCTGATGCACCCCAAGCGCAAGCCCGAGATGATCCAGCGCGCCGGTGGCAAACGAACCGTGCCACAGATCTTTATCGGTGCGCAGCACGTGGGCGGCTGTGACGAACTGTATGAGTTGGAGCGTCAGGGCAAGCTGGATCGCCTGCTCGCAGCCTGATGAAGACCGCGCTGCTGCAAATCACCTCGTCGGATGATCCGGCCGAAAATCTGGACAGGGTGCGCGCTATGATGGCCGAGGCTGCGGCGCAAGGCGCGCGGTTCATCCTGACGCCCGAGGTGACGAACTGCGTGTCCACCAGCACCACGCGGCAGCGCGAAGTCTTGCAGCACGAAGAAGATGACCAATCGCTGGCCGGCCTGCGGGATAAGGCCGCTGCGCTGGGTGTCTGGCTGCTGATCGGGTCTTTGGCGATCAAAACCCATGATGCAGACGGTCGGTTTGCCAACCGGTCCTTCATGATCGACCCGCAGGGGCAGATCGTGGCGCGGTATGACAAGATCCATATGTTCGATGTGCAGGTCACCGAAACCGAGACCTTCCGCGAATCCAAAAATTACCGCCCCGGCGACAAGGCGGTGATTGCCGACACCGATTTTGGCAAGGTCGGCATGACCGTCTGCTATGACGTCCGGTTTCCGGCGCTCTATGCGGCGTTGGCGCACGCAGGGGCGCGAATCCTGACGGTTCCGGCCGCGTTTTCGCCGGTCACGGGTGCGGCCCATTGGGAATCGTTGCTGAGCGCCCGGGCGATTGAAACCGGCTGTTGGGTTCTGGCTCCCGCACAAACTGGCGAACACCCTAAAACTCGCGGCAAGACGCGCTATACCTATGGCCACAGCATGGTTGTCGCCCCGTGGGGCGAGGTCGTCATCGACGCAGGGACCGATCCGGGCATTCACATTTTCGATATGCATGATAGTTCTGTGTCTGAGGCGCGCCGTCGCGTGCCCTCGTTGACTCACGTCCGTCGCTTTGACGGACCCTGATCCAGAACCGGACCATGACTGACGAACACAATGCCCTTGCGGTCACGCTGTTCAGCGAAATCCTGACCGCCGACCAGCTGTTGCGTAATCGGCTTAGCCGGGTGCTGCCCAAGGGTATGGAGATTTCGCATTTCTCGGTGCTCAACCACCTGGTTTTTGTCGGGAACGAGCGTAGCCCGGCACAATTGGCCGATACGTTCCACGTCACGCGTGGTGCGATGACCAACACCTTGGCCAAGCTGGAATGGGCCGGGTACATCCATATCCGCCCCGACTGGGACGACGCCCGCCGCAAGATGGTCGCGATCAGCCCCGCCGGTCGCAGGGCGCGCGATCAGGCGATTGCGTCAATCGCCCCCCTGATCAACCGCGTGGTCGGAGAGTTGGGGCTGGAGCGCGTCCGCAGCACGCTGCCCGTGTTGCGGGATTTGCGGTTGCAGTTGGAGGGGGAGTAGGGATCAGCGAACCGTTGTCCCAAGGTGGATCCAGGACTGGTGTGGTCGGGCGCTGGCAGGCTTGATGCTCATGCAATGTGCCGCGGACTAAACGGCCACTTCATTCTAAGAGCATTCTATCCAGAAGCTGCCGCAAATCACTGGCCTCCATTTTTGGGTTGCCTTGCAAGCCAACTCCAGCCGCCGCCGCTGCTGCGAATAGAAGGCAGGCTTCTATTCCATCCACGCCCTCGAATTCACCGCCATGGATAAGCCATATCAAATACTCACCTTTTACATCTTCATTAGTAGAACTTATTTTTCCTACGTTGCATCCTTCGTCAGAGAGTTCGTGTTTGGAAAATGGTTCTGTCGTCTCCTCCGTCAGTTCTAATTCGACTGGTTTCACAAACTTGCCATCCGAAACTATCTCGGGGTCAATAAAGACGAAAAAAGACAACGCCCTTACCAGATCATAGTTGTTCGAGTTCGAACCCAAGTACCGATCTGCTATTTCCTGAGTCGCCTCAGAAACTTTAGGATCGCTAATGTAGCCAAGAAGCGGAACGCCTTCATGTTCGTACACGAACACGCCCGCATTCTCTTCTGCTGTGGCTAGCGTGTTATTGAACAAGGTAGCAGCGGAAATTGCCGCACCAAAAAATACCGCGCGCCACGGCGCGTAACTTAAAGATCGAGTCAAAAAATCTTCCTTAATTCGGCTTCACACTCGCCGTCACATAATTCACGCTCAGGTCGCGGTCCGAGATCGACCAACTCCACAGGATCGGGTTGAACACGAAACCCTTGCGGTCCACCGGGTCCAGCCCGGCTTGGCGCAGCAGGTCGAACAGCTCATCGGGGGTGATGAACTTGTTCCACTCATGCGTGCCGCGGGGCAACCAGCGCATGACGACCTCGGCCCCGAAAATGGCCATAGCATAAGATTTCGGATTGCGGTTGATGGTCGAACAGATCAACAACCCGCCCGGTTTCAGCAATTGCTGCGAGGCTGTCAGAAATCCCAACGGGTCGGCAACATGCTCGACCACTTCCATGTTCAGCACCACGTCGAACTGTTCGCCTGCAGCGGCCATGTCCTCGGCTGTGGTGTGGCGGTAGTCGATCTCCAGCCCGGATTGTTCCGCGTGGATTCGCGCGACGGGCAGGTTGCCTTCGGCGGCATCCGCTCCGACCACTTCGGCCCCAAGGCGGGCCATCGGTTCGCTCAGCAGCCCGCCGCCGCAGCCGATATCCAGCAAACGCAAGCCCTCGAACGGCTTTGGCGACTTTAAATCGCGATCGAATTCGCCCGCGATCTGCTGTGTGATATAATCCAGCCGACAGGGGTTGAGCATGTGCAGTGGTTTGAATTTTCCATGCGGATCCCACCATTCTGCGGCCATCGCTTCGAATTTTGCGATCTCAGAAGGGTCAACCGTGTTCGGATGCGCTTGCATTCCTGTCTCCGTATGCTCTTTTACGCTTAAGGACTATATAGGGCCATAATGGACAAGTACCCGGACCAAAAGCGCGCAGTTCAATATCTGTACCCGCCGATCGATCCTTTCGATCAGCGTATGGTCGATGTGGGCGATGGACACCGTATCTATATGGAACAATGCGGCAATCCCAACGGCATTCCGGTGGTGATTCTGCACGGAGGCCCGGGCGGTGGCTGCAGCCCCGCGATGCGGCGCTATTTTGATCCGGACGTTTACCGGGTGATTCTGTTTGATCAGCGCGGATGCGGGCGGTCACGCCCGCATGCCTCGGTCACGGACAACACCACTTGGCATCTGGTGGACGATATCGAACGTCTGAGAACCCTACTGGATATCGACGACTGGATTGTCTTTGGCGGCAGCTGGGGGGCAACGCTTGCGCTGGTCTATGCGCAGTCCCACCCGGATCGGGTTAATCGCCTGGTGCTGCGCGGTGTGTTCCTAGCGACGCAGGCCGAGTTGGATTGGTTTTATGGCGGTGGCGCGGGCAAGTTTTGGCCCGAGCAATGGGCGAAGTTCACCGCTCTGCTGTCGGAAAGTGAACTAAGCGACACGATCGGCGCATATAACAAACGCCTGTTTTCGGGTGATCGCGCGACCGAGATTCTGTATGCGCGCGCCTGGTCCAGTTGGGAAAACGCGCTGGCTTCGATCCATTCGCATGGCGCAACTGGGGAAAGCCCGGGGGAATACGCGCGCGCCTTTGCGCGGCTTGAGAATCACTATTTCATCAACCGCGCGTTCCTTGAACAGGACGGGCAGATTCTGGACCAGATGGACAGAATCGCACATATCCCCGGCCATATCGTGCAGGGTCGGTATGACATGATCTGTCCGCCTCAGGCCGCGTGGAACCTTGCCCAGCTGTGGCCCAATGCCGAGCTGAAGATGGTGCGTCAGGCCGGGCATGCGCTGTCCGAACCCGGAATTAGCGCGGAATTGGTTCGCATCATGGACCGAGTGGCGGAGGGCGCATTATGACCCGCATCGACCGTCGTGCTTTGTTTGCTTCCGGTGCTGCTGCCGCTCTGCTTGCGGCGACCGGTGCGTCTTTAGCCGATACGCCCAAAGTGGGTGGTACGCTGCGCCTTGCCGTGCCCCGCGATGACAGTTTGGAGCAGGTTGCCCGTGGGGCCGTGTTCGACACCCTGACCGAGATTGCACCCGACGGCACCCTGCGCGGAGAGCTTGCGACCGGTTGGCAAACTGATTCCCAAGCCCGCATCTGGAGCTTTGATCTGCGCGAGAACGCTCGTTTTCACGATGGCGCGGTCCTTGATGTAAGGGATGTGATGGCGGTTCTGGGCGACGTCGGGCAGGTCGACGCCTTGTCAGATAATCGCGTGCGTCTGGAGTTGGCTCAGGCCAACCCGGGTCTACCCTTCCTTTTGGCCGACAGCAGGTTCGTTATTACGCGCAACGGTCAAGGTGTCACGCCTTTGCAGGCCGCGAATGGCACCGGATGCTACCGTGTTGAGCGGGCGGAGGATGATCGTCATTTCCTTGGGCGCCGTGTGGCGGGCCACTACAAGGATGGATTGGCTGGCTGGGCCGAAACCCTGGAAGTTATCGTGATTCCCGACGCTCGCGTGCGTACCGAGGCGCTGCGAGACGGCTTTGTCGATATCGCGGCACTGCCGCAGGGCGAAGGGTTCAGCCCGCACCGCGGATTGCGCTTTTTTCCAAGCGAATCCGATATGGCGCTGGCTGTAGCAGGGCATGTCGGCATGCCCCGTCAGATCGGAACGGATCGCCCCCTGGATGATGGCCGCGTTGCCGAGCGTTGGTGGTTGATTTAAACGCCGAAAATTCGCCTGCCTTCTACTTTGTGCAAAATTTTGCTATTGTACGCGCTGTATTTGCTTAATTGTTTCGAAAATGGGAGAATTCCCATGAGGGTTGAAAGTTTAAAGAATATATCAATTTCCATTTTGTCCGTAGCATTGGCGGTTGTTGCGGTGTTTGCCCTGAAATCAGGTAAAGACGTTACCGTAAAAGTCAGCAAAAACGGGACGATAGAGCTGGATGCCCGCGAAGGGCAGTCGCTGACCCAGTTGCTGGACAAGGGTTTTGAGGCCGTAGAGGCGAACCCCGAAGATAGTGCAGAGACGACAGCGCGGAAACTGTCCGATATGCGGGCTCTGACCCGCACGCTGAAGTCGCATGGTTACTATGCGTTGAACGATTCGGATCTGGTTCACGAAATTAGAGGGCTGGAAAAGGAGGATCCCCTGTCGGCCGGGCTGCGCGACGTGCTGTATGATCTGGAAGGTCCGTTTTCGCTGCCCGGAACACTGCGTGGGGCGGATTCACGGATGTGGCAGGCCATCGCTGATCTGTACGAGGGCATAAAGTCCGAACCGCATGATGACAGTCAGCTATTTGCCACGCTCTACACCAACTTCATTCAGCAAGAGACTGTGTTCAGCCCCTTCAAGCACGAGGTAACGGCCGAGGGCGTGTTGTTGCATGACGCAAATGGGAACGAAAAACCGATGGTGTACACCTGCCCCGACAGTTTTTTGAAACCGGGGATTACCGTCCTGATCAAACCGACCGGGGGGTCATCCAATATCATGCGTCAGTTCACGGTGCGGCAAGATCCTGTTTTTCATGCCTGCGCCGCGCGGACACCGTTCGAGTTTTTGTCGGGTTCGGAAATGAAGCTGGGGCTGAACCGGGTGGCCTTTGATCAACTCTTCCCACCGCGGACGGCGAATGCCGAGCAGTTTCAGGGCAGGGGCACTCTTTCGGTGATTATCTACCCGCGCAACACGCAGCCTGCGCTTTTTGCATCTTCGGCGGAATAGGAGCTTTCCATGAATAAACTTGCTGTTCTCGCTGCCATTATTGCACTTGTGACCGTCGCTCTGTCAGGCGTGGCACATGCCCAGGGACGTCAATGCCTGTTTGACGGCGAGGTCTACGAAGACGGGGACCGCGTTGGTCCTTACCTATGTGAAAATGGCGAGTGGATTTTGTCAGACTGATATTGTGATTGCCCATCCTGGCGCTTGGGCTTGCAATCTTGCAGTCGCTTGGCTATATGGCCGTTAACAGCGGCGTGTCGGGCTTCGGTCCGGGGCTCCACCGGAAAAGATCGACGGGCCGCGCGCCCGTTTTTTTGTGCCCGACTGACAGGGTAGAGTACCAGATGACAAATGACCTGATAGCCAAAGCAGCCATCGACCGGCGACTGGCCGAGATCATCACTCCCGTGATCGAGGATCTGGGGTATGAACTTGTGCGTATTCGCCTGATGAGCGGCAAACAAACCACGCTGCAGATCATGGCTGACAAGCCTGACGGCGGTATCGAAGTGGATGATTGCGCCGAGATTTCGAACGCGGTAAGCGCCACGTTGGATGTTGAGGATCCGATCCTTGACGCCTATGCGCTGGAAGTGTCCAGCCCCGGCATCGACCGCCCCCTGACCCGTCTCAAGGACTTTGAGGCGTTCGAAGGATATGAGGCCAAGATCGAAACCGCCGAACTGATCGACGGACGCCGCCGTTTTAAAGGTGAGCTGGCCGGGATCGAGGGAGATGAGGTCCTGATCAATCTCACCGAGGGGGACGAGACGATCACCATCGGACTGCAATTCGACTGGCTGAGCGACGCCAAGCTGGTCCTGACCGACGACCTGATCAAGGAAATGCTGCGCCAGCGCAAAGACGCCGGTGCCCTGAACGAAAACGCTTTCGACGAGATTGAGACCGAAGGGTCCGAAGAGGAGACGAACTGATGGCAATCACCTCAGCCAACCAGCTGGAGCTGCTGCAGACCGCCGAGGCCGTGGCCCGCGAAAAGATGATCGACCCCGGTCTGGTTGTCGAAGCGATGGAAGAATCGCTCGCCCGTGCCGCCAAAAGCCGTTACGGCGCCGAGATGGACATCCGCGTCAGCATCGATCGCAAGACCGGCAAAGCGACATTCACCCGCGTTCGCACCGTGGTCGAGGATGAAGAGCTGGAAAACTATCAGGCCGAGATGACCGTCGAGCAAGCCAAGCAGTATATGGAAACGCCTTCGGTTGGTGACGTCTTCGTTGAAGAAGTGCCGCCAGTTGAAATGGGCCGTATCGCGGCGCAATCCGCAAAGCAGGTGATCCTGCAGAAGGTTCGCGAAGCCGAGCGCGACCGTCAGTACGAAGATTTCAAGGATCGTGCGGGCACCATCATCAACGGTGCGGTCAAGCGCGAAGAGTTTGGCAATGTCATTGTCGATCTGGGCGGTGCTGAGGCCGTTCTGCGCCGCAATGACAAGATCGGTCGCGAAAGCTATCGTCCGAATGACCGTGTGCGTGCCTATATCAAGGAAGTGCGTCGCGAAGTTCGTGGCCACCAGATCTTCCTGTCGCGCACCGCGCCGGAATTCATGGCCGAACTGTTCAAGATGGAAGTACCGGAAATCTATGACGGCATTATCGAGGTCAAGGCCGTGGCCCGCGACCCCGGTTCGCGTGCCAAGATCGCTGTGATTTCCTACGACGGTTCGATTGATCCGGTTGGTGCTTGCGTTGGTATGCGCGGCAGCCGCGTGCAGGCCGTTGTGAACGAGCTGCAGGGCGAAAAAATCGACATCATTCCGTGGAACGAAGATCAACCGACCTTCCTGGTGAATGCGCTGCAGCCTGCTGAGGTTTCCAAGGTGGTTCTGGACGAAGAAGCCGGCAAAATCGAGGTTGTGGTTCCCGAGGAACAGCTTTCGCTGGCCATCGGTCGCCGCGGTCAGAACGTGCGTCTGGCCAGCCAGCTTACCAATCTGGATATCGACATCATGACCGAGGCCGAAGAATCGGCGCGTCGTCAGAAAGAATTCGAAGCCCGCACCCAACTGTTCATGGACAGCCTGGATCTGGATGAATTCTTTGCCCAGTTGCTGGTGTCCGAAGGCTTCACCAATCTCGAAGAGGTAGCCTATGTGGAAATCGAAGAACTGCTGGTGATCGACGGCGTTGACGAAGGCACCGCGCAAGAGCTGCAAACACGGGCGCGCGAATATCTGGAAGCAAAGGCCAAGGCAGCTTTGGAAAGCGCCCGCGCGTTGGGTGCCGAAGACAGTCTTATTGAATTCGAAGGCCTGACACCCCAGATGGTTGAAGCGCTGGCCAAGGACGATGTGAAGAACCTGGAAGACTTCGCCACCTGCGCTGACTGGGAACTGGCCGGTGGTTGGACCACGGTCGACGGCCAGCGAATCAAAGATGACGGTGTTCTGGAACCTTTCGGTGTAACGCTGGAAGAGGCGCAGGATCTGGTCATGACAGCTCGGATCATGCTGGGCTGGGTCGATCCTGCTGAGTTGGAGCAGGCCGAAGAAGAAGTTACCGAAGAGGAGGCCGAGGCCTGATCTCAGGCTTCGGGTGGCGCAAATGGGTCGCGGTGGCGTCCATAAGGATCGGTCCGAAGGACCTGATCGCAAGTGCATCGCCACGGGCGAGGTTCAACCTAAATATGGGTTGATCCGCTTTGTGACGGGGCCGGATGGTCAGGTCTTTCCGGATGTCGCGGCAAAACTGCCGGGACGTGGCGTCTATGTCGCGGCGGATCGCAGCGCGCTGGACAAGGCCGTGGGCAAAAAGCTGTTTGCACGTGGTTTCAAGGCGCAAGTCAGTGTGCCTAACGATCTCGCGGATGAAGTTGAGCGTCAGATTGCGCGCCGTGTGATCGAGTTGGTGAGCCTTGCGCGCAAATCCGGTGATGCGATCGCCGGTTACGAAAAGGTCAAGACGTGGCTGGACCGGGAAGAGGCCCAGGTACTGATACAAGCCTCTGATGGATCAGGGCGCGGCAAGTCGAAACTGAGCACGCCGCACTTCGGAACATACATCGGCTGGCTGACGGCGGACGAGCTGGGACGGGCATTTGGGCGCCAAACCGTGATTCATGCGGCGCTCGCCTCTGGCGGACTCGCCAAACGTGTTGTAGAGGAAGCGCAGCGCCTGCGTGGCTTGCGCGAAACGGATGACGGCGGCAGGGGCCGCGCGGAAGGGTAAGAAGCTTTATGAGCGATAATGACGGCAAAAAGACATTGGGTCTTCGTGGCGGGGCACGCCCCGGAAATGTGAAACAAAGTTTCAGCCACGGACGTACCAAGAATGTCGTGGTGGAGACCAAACGCAAGCGCGTGGTGGTTCCCAAGCCGGGTGCCGGCAAGCCAGGTGGCGGAGCAACGCCCTCGGGTGATCCGTCGCGCCGCCCTGCCGGGATTTCCGATGCGGAGATGGCCCGCCGGATGAAGGCGCTGCAGGCCGCGAAGGCCCGCGAGGTCGAAGAAGCCGCCGCCCGCGAGGCAGCTGAAAAAGCGCGTGAAGAAGAGCGCGCCCGTCGTCGTGCGGAGCAAGAGGCTAAGGAACGCGAACAGCGCGAGGCCGAAGAACGTGCACGTGCCAAGGCCGAAGAAGAAGATCGCAAGCGCAAAGAGGCTGAAATTGCGGCCCAACGCGCTGCTGCTCCGGCTGCTCCGGCAGAGCCCAAGGCGGCCGCTCCGCGCAGCCCGGCCAACAAGCCTGCACCGGCTGCAACTCCGCGGAAAAACGATCGCGAGCGTGAACAGCGCGGAAATCGTGGCAAAGGCCGTGATGACAACCGCCGGTCCGGCAAGCTGACATTGGGTCAGGCAACGGGCGGCGAAGGTAATCGTCACCGCTCTATGGCGGCGATGAAGCGCAAGCAGGAGCGGGCGCGTCAGAAAGCCATGGGTGGTACGGTCGAGCGCGAAAAGGTAATCCGCGACGTACAGCTGCCCGAGGCGATCACGGTATCAGAGCTGGCCAACCGTATGGCCGAGCGTGTGGCAGACGTTGTCAAATCGCTGATGAACATGGGCATGATGGTCACGCAGAACCAGACCATTGATGCCGATACCGCCGAGCTGATCATCGAAGAATTCGGTCACAAAGTGACCCGTGTCTCTGATTCGGATGTCGAGGACGTCATCAAAGAGGTCGAAGACGACGACAAAGATCTGAAATCGCGTCCGCCGGTCATCACCATCATGGGTCACGTTGACCACGGCAAAACCTCGCTGCTGGATGCGATCCGCGATGCGCGGGTTGTGGCAGGCGAAGCGGGTGGCATCACCCAGCACATCGGTGCCTATCAGGTGACAACCGATAGCGGCACCACACTGTCTTTCCTGGATACGCCGGGTCACGCGGCCTTTACTTCGATGCGCTCGCGCGGTGCTCAGGTCACGGATATCGTGGTTCTGGTTGTTGCCGCCGATGACGCGGTGATGCCGCAGACGGTCGAAGCGATCAACCACGCGAAAGCGGCCGGAGTGCCGATGATCGTGGCGATCAACAAGGTCGACAAGCCGGGCGCGAACCCGGACAAGGTGCGCACCGACCTGCTGCAGCACGAAGTCATCGTCGAGAAAATGTCGGGTGAGGTTCAGGACGTCGAAGTCTCTGCTATCACCGGTCAGGGCTTGGACGAGTTGCTGGAAGCCATCGCGCTGCAATCCGAGATTCTGGAGCTGAAAGCCAACCCGAATCGCGCTGCCCAAGGTGCCGTGATCGAGGCGCAGCTGGACGTGGGTCGCGGCCCCGTCGCCACTGTTCTGGTTCAGAACGGTACGCTACGTCAGGGCGATATCTTCGTCGTGGGTGAGCAATACGGTAAAGTCCGTGCGCTGATCAACGACAAGGGTGAACGCGTCAAGGAAGCTGGCCCCTCGGTTCCTGTCGAGGTTCTGGGTCTGAACGGAACGCCTGAAGCGGGCGACGTTCTGAACGTGACCGAGACCGAAGCGCAGGCCCGCGAGATCGCAGAATACCGCGAACAGGCCGCCAAGGACAAACGCGCTGCCGCTGGCGCCGCAACGACCCTTGAGCAGCTGATGCAGAAGGCCAAGGAAGACGAGAACGTCAACGAACTGCCAATTCTGATGAAAGCAGACGTTCAGGGCTCGGCTGAAGCCATCGTTCAGGCGATGGAGAAAATCGGCAACGACGAGGTACGCGTGCGCGTGCTGCACTCGGGCGTAGGTGCGATTACCGAAACCGATGTCGGCCTTGCCGAAGCATCCGGTGCGCCGATCCTGGGCTTCAACGTGCGTGCCAATGCGTCGGCGCGGAACACCGCGAACCAGAAGGGCGTGGAAATCCGTTATTACTCGGTGATCTACGACCTGGTCGATGACGTGAAAGCCGCCGCTTCTGGCCTTCTGAGCGCCGAGATCCGCGAAAAGTTCATCGGTTACGCCGAGATCCGCGAAGTCTTCAAGGTTACAGGCGTCGGCAAAGTTGCTGGCTGTCTGGTCACCGAAGGCGTGGCGCGTCGTTCCGCAGGTGTCCGCCTGCTGCGCGACAACGTGGTGATCCACGAAGGCACGCTGAAGACGCTGAAACGCTTCAAGGACGAAGTGGCCGAGGTCCAGTCGGGTCAGGAATGCGGTATGGCGTTCGAGAACTACGACGATATCCGTGCAGGCGACGTGATCGAAATCTTCGAGCGCGAAGAGGTCACCCGCACGCTGGATTGATCCGGTTCGGAATGAGAGTTTGGAAACAGCGGCTCAATTGGGCCGCTGTTTTTTTTGCGAATGATTGAGAGCCTATGATTGTACGTATGAGATTTTCTGAATCCAGTCAGTACGGTGCGTTTTATAATCCTGTCCTAATTATGAGATGAGTCTGCCTTCAAGGTCGGCTGTGCGGACAATGCTGTCGCAGAAGGTTTGCCAAATGACCTTCAGCGAAGCTGTATGTGAATATGATCGTCATGGCGAGCGGCACGACACCCCTGAAATCCAATGCGGTCACTTCCAGCGCCTAGGCTCTCTACAAGATGTGGTTCAACGAATATCCTGCCTACTCGTGCGTCGTTAGATAGCACTTCGAGAACAGCACGATTGCGTTCCGGCTCGAGACTGTAATCTCGCCAAAGCGATTGAAGTGCAGCAAAATCCCACCGAAGCGTTGGCCAAGCTGGCTGGCAGTGCGTTGGACCTTCTTCGAATGCAAAATACCCGATTGGAGACCGAACTGCTCCCGGCAAGTACCCTGAGGCATCAACATAAAAAAAGGCCAAATCTGCTTTTTCTCCGTCATCATGCGAGAGGTGAGGAAGCAACGGGAAACCATCGAAAAATGGAAAGTTTGCGTCCAGAACGAGGGTTGTTGTGCCTGGATAGCGACGGTCCATCTCTTCGGCTGTATCCATGAGGACGTCGGCGAGATCGGGCGTCACATAGTTGCGGTTCAACACGCAGTACATCCAACTCTGCATTGTCAGAGACCCGCTTTCAAAACAGCTCAGCGCGACCCTTCCGAAACTTGGCGCAACCCAGACCGTTGCCACCGAAAGGGCAAAATATATCACGGCGAACGCCAAAAGTGTCCTTCGGAACGCTTGGGCTAAGAGCCAAGCAACGCCGCCCACCTGGGTAAGAAAAGTGAGAATGACGATTACGGCAAAGTGCAAAAGGTAACGAAACATGGGTGATTGGTGGTCGAATCTAAGACAGAAATCAACGTTGTTCAGTTAACTATTCGGGCTCGAACCGGGCGTTCGAAGCTTGGCTACAAAGGTAAGGTTTGTAGGGGTTGTATTAATTTCCGGGGAAAATATCAAATCAGTTGATTTTCGATGCCTTTGACTACCGATTTGCCGGCAAAAACGTCCCTCGATGCATGATGATATCGAAGTGCTGCATGCCCTTTTGTAAATCGAAACTGACCGAATGCCCGCCTTTGCGCAGAGCTTCCGCATAATCACGGCTTTGGCGGATGAATTCCGGCGTGTCCCGTTCTGCCACCGTCACGTGATAGCGTGGACCGGGGGGTGGCAGGTGCAGGATCGGGGACAGATCGTGCACCTCGACCGGGGTCAACTGCAGCGGGTCGTTCACCGAGGTCAGGCTGATCGGTTCCAGATCATAGACGCCGCTGATCAGAATAACATCGCGCACGCGCAATCCCGCGCGGGCCAACGCATCCGCCGAGGTCGCCATGACCATGGCCACCAGATGCGCGCCAGCACTGTGTCCCGATAGCGTGATCCGCGACGGATCAAAGCCCAGATTGAACGCGTTCTCTGCCAGCCAAAGCAGGGCATCGCGGCATTCGTCGACCATCTGATCCAGCCGCGCATCCGGGGCCAACGTGTAATTCAACGTGGCAAAGGATTGCTCGGCCTCAATCAGCGCAGGAGCCATCATCGCCGATTCGCGCTGGCTGAGCGCTTGCCAATATCCGCCGTGAACAAAGACGTGCAGAGGCGCGCCTGCTCCTTTCGCGGGAAAGAAATCCAGCACTTGCGCCGACGAATCGCCATAGGCGACGTTTTCCTTCACGTCCATCCTCGCCCGGTGCTGCGCGCTGAGTGCGGTATAGCTGTCTAGATAGGGTGTCAGATCGCCACCGATCATCGAACTAGGGGCGTATTCACGCTCCAGCTCATCCTGAGAGAACCCTCGATACAGCATCGCCTACTCCTGCCCCGCATACATCAATTCGGTGCGCACATCGTAGAGGTCGTGGAAGAAGCGTAAATCCAGGGCCTTGCGCAGAAAGGACACGCCGCTGGATCCACCCGTGCCGGGTTGGTTGCCGATGACACGTTCCACAGCCGTGACATGATCAAAACGCCAGCGTTGGAACAGGGATTCGACGTCCATCAGCTTTTCGGCTAGCGCATAAAGATCCCAATAACGGTCCGTGTTGCGGAACACCTGCCCCCATATCTTCACCACGCGGTTGTCGCCGGAATAAGGCTGCGCATAGTCCCGGTTCAGTAAATCATCGGGCACATCGAAACCTTGACGGGACAACATATGCAGCACCTCGTCATACAAGGACGGTTTTGTCAGCGCGGCATTCAGTAAGCTCATGACCTCGGCGTCATGTTCGTGCACTTTCAGGGTCGAGGCATCTTTGTTGCCCAGAATAAATTCGATCTGACGATAGCCGTAGCTTTGGAAGCCCGACGAACTGCCCAATGCCTCGCGGAAGGTCATGTAGTCGGCCGGCGTCATGGTCAGCAACGTCTCCCAAGCCGAGATCAGCTGGCGCTGAATCGCCTTGACCCGGTCGAGGTTCTTCATCGCGGGGCCGAATTCATCCTGTTGCAGGAACCGGCGCACCTCGACCAGTTGGTGATGCATCAGTTTCAGCCACAGCTCGCTGACCTGATGGATGACGATGAACAGCATTTCATCCGGCTGCGCAGGGTCCTGAAAGGTCTTTTGCAAGTTCAGCAGGGTTTTGAGCTGCAGAAAATCGCCATAGCTCTTACGATGGGTTTCCGCGAAATCGGTGACCAGAGTGTCCTCGATTCCACGCTCAAGATACCGATGATCCTTATCGCCCATTTGCTCCTCCAAACGCATGAGTTCGCCCCTGTTTAGGGTCTAAATCAGCGCACTTCCAGAGCGTTAAGTCCAGTCCAGAACCACTTTGCCGGATTGGCCGGATTTCATCGCGGCAAAGCCTTCGGCGAAATCGTCGACTTTCATGTGGTGCGTGATGACCCGGCTGACATCCAGACCGTTCTGCAGCATCGCAATCATTTTGTACCAGGTCTCGAACATTTCGCGCCCATAAACGCCTTTGATGGTAATCGCTTTGAACACGATGCGGGACCAGTCCACCGGAGACTTTCCGGGCGGAATACCCAGCAAAGCGATCTTGCCGCCCATCACCAGAGCCTCGACCATCTGGTCCAGCGCAGCTTGTGAGCCGGACATTTCCAAGCCCACATCGAACCCCTGCTGCATGCCGAGTTCGGCAATGACGTCCTGCAGGTCTTCCTTGCTGATATCCACCGTCCGCAGGGTCGGCACGACGTGTTCGGCCAGTCTCAGACGATCCGGGTTGATATCTGTGATCACCACATGCCGCGCCCCGGCATGGCGCGCGACTGCGGCAGCCATAATGCCGATGGGGCCCGCGCCGGTGATCAGAACATCCTCACCCAGAAGATCAAAGCTGAGCGCGGTGTGCACTGCGTTGCCGAGGGGGTCGAGGATGGCTCCGATCTCGTCTGGCACGTCCTCGGGCAAGGGTACCACATTAAAAGCGGGTAGTTTCAGGTATTGGGCAAAGGCACCTTGTTCGTTGACCCCGATCCCACGGGTGCCCGGATCCAGATGAAACTTCCCGGCTCGGCTTTGGCGGCTGTCGTTGGTGATCAGGTGGCCCTCGCCAGAACAACGCTGGCCGATCTCCAGACCGGACACATTGCGGCCGATCTCGACGATCTCACCCGCAAACTCGTGGCCGGTAATCATCGGAATTGGCACTGTGGCCGCGGCCCAGTCATCCCAATTCCAGATGTGGATATCTGTCCCGCAGATGCCGGTTTTTTTGATGCGGATCAGAACTTCGTCCGCATTAATTTCAGGCACAGGGGCCTGCACCATCCAAAGACCTTCTTCAGGTTTGGACTTTTCCAGAGCTTTCATTGTGTTGGGTCGCATCAGATCACTCCCAATTCCTTGCCGACCTTACCAAAGGCTGCCAGTGCACGGTCCAATTCATCCTTTGTTAGAGCCGCATTCATTTGGGTTCTGATCCTTGCTTGCCCACGCGGGACGACGGGAAAAAAGAAGCCCGAGACATAGACGCCTTCGTCGAACAGGCGCGACGCCATATCTTGCGCCAGTTGCGCCTCGCCCAGCATGACAGGGATAATTGGATGCTCACCGGGCAGGAGGTCAAAGCCCAGATTTTCCAATCCTGCACGCCAGTATTTCGCGTTGCCAAAAAGTTGCGCGCGCAGCATGTCGCCCTCTTCGACCAGGCGGATTGCTTCCAATCCGGCGGCGACGATGGAAGGTGGCAGCGAGTTTGAGAACAGGTAAGGCCGCGCCCGCTGCCGCAGCAGGTCGATCACTGGCTGCGGCCCGGCGATGTAACCGCCGATAGCCCCCCCAAGTGCCTTGCCCAAGGTTCCCGTCAGAACGTCCACGTCGACACCGAAGTGATCCGGCGTGCCCGCCCCACTTGGCCCCATGAAGCCGGTGGCGTGGCAGTCATCCACCATGACGATCGCATCGTATTTGTCCGCCAGCTCGCGAATTTTTGGCAGGTTGGCCAGATAGCCATCCATTGAGAACACGCCATCGGTCGCGATCATGATGTGCCGCGCACCATCCTCACGCGCTTGTTTCAACCAAGCCTCAAGATCGTTCATGTCATTGTTCATGTACCGATAGCGCTTGGCTTTGCACAACCGCACACCGTCGATGATCGAGGCGTGGTTCAGACTGTCCGAGATGATGGCGTCTTCAGGCCCTAACAAGGGCTCAAAGAGGCCGCCATTGGCATCGAAACAAGCTGCGAACAGGATCGAATCGTCCTTGTTCAGGAATTTGGCCAGCCTCTGTTCCAACTCACGGTGAATGTCCTGCGTACCGCAGATGAAACGGACCGACGCCATGCCGAACCCCTTGGGTTCCATCGCGCCTTTGGCTGCCTCGATCAAAGCAGGATGATCGGCCAGGCCAAGATAGTTGTTGGCGCACAGGTTGATGACCTTCCGGTCGCCCACCGTAATCTCACCGCCCTGAGGCGAGGTGATCATTCGTTCGCGCTTATACAGACCTTCTGCTTCGATCTGCGCGAGGGTGTCCGTAATGTGGGACAAGAATGCATCTGCCATGGCGGTCTCCGTTTGTCTGAGTCGCATATCTAACATAGCGGACATAATTCCCAAATAGGGGAATTACAATATACGGGAAAAATTTCCGCGAATACGGATTTTGCGAGTGTCAGGCGTTTTTAACGATCAGGAAGACCCGCGCTGCCCCGTTGGCAACAATCGAATGCGCGACATCCGCCGCATAGCGTGCGGTATCACCCATCTGCAGATCACTGACAGCCGTACCGGAGGTCACACAAACGGCACCTTCCAGCACGGTCAACTGTTCTCTGGCTCCACGGGCGTGGGGCTGGCTGTTTAGAGCGCCGTCTTTGTCGAACTCAATATCGTAGACCTCGTGACCACCTGCTTCCTCGGGCGGTGAAAGAATGCGAATCCGGCAGTTTTGGCCCATGTTGTCGATACTGGGCACCTCGGATTTCCTAAGGACTTCGATCTGGTTCGTGCTGTTCGCTTCCTCCAGAAGACCCGCGAAATCCACCTGTAGCGCACGGGTTAGGTTCCACAGGGTCGAGATCGTTGGGCTGCTTTCGCCCCGCTCGATCTGACTGACCATCGATCTGGATACGCCGCTAAGATTTGCCACGGCTTCAAGCGACAGGCCCTTGGCTCTGCGCGCCTCTTTCAGGCGTGCGGGCAGGCGTGTCAGGATATCATCTGGGTTTTCCGTCATGACGGAATCTCATGCGCGTTTGTCCGTCATATGTCAATTCTGCTTGTGACGGTACGTTCCATGGGACAGCCTGATGCCGCAGATGCATAGTGCCGTCAAAGTCCGGAGGAGTAGAGACATGAAAGACATCGTGATTCTTGATGGTGCCCGCACCGCGATTGGTACGTTTGGCGGGGCGCTGGCATCAACCGCGCCGATTGATCTTGCGACCGTGGTGACGGAAGCGGCGATGGAACGTTCAGGGGTCGAACCGACCCAGATCGGCAGCGTTGTTTTTGGCCACGTGATCAACACCGAGCCACGCGATATGTACCTGTCGCGCGCCGCTGCAAAACAAGCGGGCATTCCGAACGAAACACCTGCGATGAATGTGAACCGCCTGTGCGGGTCGGGAGCGCAGGCGATTGTGTCCGCTGTGCAGTCTCTGATGTTGGGTGATGCAGAATTTACCGTGGCCGGAGGTGCCGAAAGCATGTCGCGCAGCCCCTACATCGTTCCTCAGGCGCGCTGGGGTGCGAAGATGGGGGATGTTAAATCGCTCGATATGATGCTGGGTGCCCTGAATTGTCCCTTTGGCACCGGTCATATGGGTGTGACAGCCGAGAACGTGGCGGATGAACATCAGATCACGCGTGAGCAAATGGATGAGTTTGCCCTAGCCAGCCAGGCGCGGGCTGCTGCCGCGATTGGGGCTGGCTATTTCGATAGCCAGATCGCGCCGGTGCAGGTCAAAGTCAAACGCGACATGGTCGATTTCACGGTCGACGAACACCCCAAGCAGACCTCGGCCGAGGCGCTGGCAGGACTGCGCCCGGCGTTCAAGAAGGACGGTCGGGTGACTGCTGGTAACGCATCAGGGATCAACGACGGTGCCGCCGCGATGGTTCTGGCTACGGCTGAAGCAGCTGAGAAAGCGGGTCTGAAACCCAAGGCGCGCATTCTTGGATATGGTCACGCTGGTGTCCGTCCCGAGGTTATGGGGATCGGACCGGTTCCGGCTGTTCAGAACCTGATGGCGCGTACGGGCCTGTCGATTGAGGATTTCGATGTGATCGAAAGCAACGAGGCCTTCGCGTCGCAAGCCTTGGCCGTAAACAAAGAACTGGGGCTGGATGCCGCCAAGGTGAATCCGAACGGAGGGGCAATTGCTTTGGGGCACCCGGTGGGCGCTACAGGCGCGATCATCACCCTTAAGGCGTTGTATGAGTTGGAACGCATCGGCGGATCGAAGGGCTTGGTCACGATGTGCATTGGTGGCGGACAGGGTATCGCCATTGCCTTCGAGCGAATCTAATCCGGATCGGGTAGGGGGGCTGTCTGCCCCCCCCATCACGCTTGCGGGATTTCCCCCGAGGATATTTTTGGCCAGGTGAAGCTGGCGGATTTGCCTTAGGTGAAGGCTGTCAGGAGCAGGACAATTGCGGCGCCAGCAGCGGCGCCGATGGCTGCCGGAAGAATGGCCGCCGATAGGCCTCTGTTTTGAGTGTCGTCCTTATGCGTCTGCGCGATCAGCGCATTTTCCACCAAAGCGGGCAGGCGCGGGCCAAAGCGGGCCAGTACCATGGCGGTTTTGCCAAAATCCCGTAGTGCTGCGCGGGGGCCGATGGATTGCTTGATGTAATCTTCGACAACCGGGCGGGCGACTTCCCAGATGTTGATGCGCGAGTCCAGCGACCGCGCCACGCCTTCGACGACCACCATTGTCCGTTGCAGCAGGATCAGTTCCGTGCGGGTTTCCATGCCGAACCGTTCTGTCACCTCGAACAGGTAATTCAGTAGGCGTCCCATCGAAATATGAGTGGCATCCATGCCAAAGATAGGCTCTCCGACCGCGCGCAAGGCGCGGGCAAACTCGTCGACGTCCCTGTCGGCAGGAACATAGCCAGCTTCGAAATGTACTTCGGCCACGCGTTTGTAGTCGCGGCGAATAAAGCCAAAGAGGATCTCGGCATAAACCCGGCGGGTATATTCGTCGATATGACCCATGATGCCATAGTCGTAGGCAATGATGTCCCCGTTGGCCGCGACCTTCAGGTTGCCCTGATGCATGTCAGCGTGGAAAAAACCGTCACGCAGTGCGTGCAGCAGGAACAAGCGCAGCACGCGTTCCGCCAGGTCGCCGCGGTCGTGCCCGGCGGCGTCCAGTGCGGCATTGTCGCCCAGCGGAACGCCGTCGGCCCAGCTGAGCGTCATCACGCGGCGGGCGGACAGGGACCAGACGACCGGGGGCAGCCAGAAGCCTGCGTCGTTCTTGGTGTTGGCCGCATATTCTGATGCGGCAGCGCTTTCCAGCCGCAGATCGAGCTCGCCGCGTACGACGCCGTCGAAATGTTCGATAACCTCCATCGGGCGCAGGCGGCGCGCACCGGGGGCGAATAGCTGCACGATGCGTGCGGCGAAATAAAATGCGTCTACATCCTTGCGGAAGGCGCGTTCAATGTTCGGGCGTAGAACTTTGACGGCGACGTCTTCGCCGGTGCTAACCAGCTTGGCCTTGTGGACCTGAGCAATCGAGGCCGCGGCGATGGGTTCACTGAATTCGCTGAACACTTCGGATACCGGCTGGCCCAGTTCCTTTTCAACCTCGGCCATGGCTTCGGCTTTAGAGAACGGGGGAAGCTTGTCCTGCAGCACGCGCAATTGTTCGGCCAACTCATCCCCGACCACATCGGGACGGGTCGATAGTACCTGACCAAACTTGATGTATGCCGGCCCAAGCGCCGTCAGCGCCCTTGTGGCGGGGGGCATGTCAGGATCGCCTTTGTACCCCAGCCATTGGAACGGTTTTCCCAAAGCATGCGCCAGAAACCGCAGTGCGCGCGGAGCCTCGAACGCATCCAGCACAACGTTCATGGCGCCTGTGCGCTCAAGAGTGGCGCCCGTGCGGATCAGGCGAATGATGTTGTGTGGTCCGCGCATCAGATTTTCCAGCCGGAATGCAGCGCGGCGATGCCCATGCTCAGGTTGCGGTACTTGGCATTTTCAAATCCGGCCGCGCGGACCATGCTCAGAAACGTTTCCTGATCCGGGAAATTGCGGATCGATTCGACCAAGTATTGATAGCTGTCGTAGTCATTGGCGATGAGTTTCCCCATGCGCGGTATGACGTTAAAGCTGTAGAGGTCATAGAGCTTTTGCAGCCCGTCATTAGGCAATTGGCTGAATTCCAGCACCATCAGGCGGCCACCGGGTTTCAACACACGGAATGCTTCGTTCAGGGCCTCCTGCGGGCGGGTCACGTTCCGGATGCCAAACGAGATGGTGTAGACGTCGAATGTGTTGTCGTCGAAGGGCAGAGCCATCGCGTCGCCGACCACCCAGTTCAGGCTGTCGGCCATCTGGTCGGCCTCGGCGCGCTGTCGGCCTTCGACCAGCATCGGTTCGGTCAGGTCCAGCACGGTAGCATGGCCATAGCCCGCGCGTTTCAAAAAGCGGAACGAGATATCTCCGGTGCCACCTGCGACATCCAGCAGGCGCTGGCCTGGGCGCGGCGCAAGCCAGTCCATCATCGCGTCTTTCCAGACCCGGTGAATGCCCATCGACATGACATCGTTCATCACGTCATATTTCGAGGCGACCGAGTTAAACACGCCCTGTACACGCCCGGCCTTTTCAGCCTCACGTACGGTTTCGAACCCAAAATGAGTGGTCTTGTCGCTGTTGTCGGACATTAGCCTTGCCGTTTTTCGAATTTCGCCTCTGTTATAGGGCTCTGGAACCGGGGCACAATGCGGCCCTTTGGAATAGGAGCCGTGTAATGCCGGAATTGCCCGAGGTCGAGACAGTAAGACGCGGCCTGAGCCCAGCGATGGAAGGCGTGGTGATCGATCAGGCAGATGTGAATCGCCCCGATCTGCGCTGGCCTTTCCCTGAACGGATGGCCGAGCGGTTGACCGGGCAGACGGTTCAACAATTGCGTCGCCGGTCAAAATACATTCTTGCCGATCTCAGCAGTGGTGAAACCTTGTTGATCCATTTGGGCATGTCAGGCCGGATGACCGTATCCGGCGATCCGCTTGGGCAATTCGTGCATGAGCATCCGATAACCCAAAAACATGACCATGTGGTCTTTCACATGGCCAATGGCGCACGTGTCACGTTCAACGATCCGCGCCGGTTTGGTGCGATGGACCTATTGCAGACAGCAACTGCGGACGATCACAAGCTGCTGTCTGTCCTCGGGCCTGAACCTTTGGGTAATGATTTTCACGAACAACATCTGATCGATGCGTTTCGGGGAAAGAACACTCCGATCAAATCGGCGCTGCTGGATCAGGGAATCGTTGCCGGCCTGGGCAATATCTACGTGTGCGAGGCGCTATTTCGAGCCGGAGTGTCGCCACGTCGCAAAGCCGGCCAAATTTCTGCGACCCGAGTCGCAGCACTTGTTCCGATCATCAGGAAGGTATTGCAGGACGCCATCGAAGCAGGTGGATCTTCCCTACGCGATTTCCGCCAAGCCGATGGAGAACTTGGATATTTTCAGCACAGCTTTGACGTCTATGGCCGTGAGGGAGAACCCTGCAGGACTGACGGTTGTGGGGCTCCAATCAAAAGAATCACCCAGTCCGGTCGCTCATCCTTCTACTGTGCGCAATGCCAAAGATAGCTTGATCCAGCGAATGCGCGTGGTAAGGAATCGTACCTGAACGGAACAACCGGAAGCTTTCACCTCATGGCTTTTGAGACGATCATCGTCGAAATCGAAGACCACGTCGCCCTTATCAAGCTCGACAGGCCCGATGCGCTGAACGCGCTGAACTCACAACTGGCGCAGGAATTGTGCTCGGCATTGGAAGATGCGGATAGCAACGACAAAGTGCGCTGCATCGTCATCACCGGGTCGGACAAGGCGTTCGCTGCGGGCGCGGACATCAAGGAAATGTCCGAGATGAGCTTTGTGGACGTCTACAGCTCGAACCTGTTTGGTGCTCTGAACGACCGCGTGTGCGCGATCCGCAAGCCCATCATCGCTGCCGTAGCCGGATATGCGTTGGGCGGCGGGTGCGAACTTGCGATGTTGTGCGATTTCATCATCGCAGCGGACACTGCCAAATTTGGCCAACCTGAGATCAATCTTGGCGTCATTGCCGGGCTTGGGGGCAGCCAGCGTCTGACGCGGTTTGTCGGCAAGTCCAAATCCATGGACATGAACCTGACCGGCCGTTTCATGGACGCAGAAGAAGCTGAACGCGCTGGCCTTGTCAGCCGCGTCGTTCCCGCCAAGAAGCTGATGGATGAGGCGATGGGCGCAGCCCAGAAGATTGCCGAAAAATCCCAACTGTCCGCTATGGCAGCCAAGGAGTCGGTAAACCGCAGCTATGAGCTGCCGCTGAGCGAAGGCATGCTGTTCGAACGCCGCGTGTTCCATTCAATGTTCGCGACCGAGGATCAAAAAGAAGGTATGGCCGCGTTCCTGGAAAAACGCGCCGCGCAATTCCGCGACAAATAAGCGGTTCCCTGATCAAATCGAAACCGGCGGGCCTTTGCCCGCCTTTTTCATACCAGCTATGCGCATCAAAAGAATCGCCTTGGCAAACCCGGCCAACTTGGGTAGTAACCGCCACCATACATGCGCGTGCGGCCCGCTTGGCCCGACTCACACTCGTGATTTCTGATCTGGTGCGGATATTCCGTGGCGCGCAACCCTAGACAACGTACCGAACCAAAGGTCAGAGACACACATGGCTAATTCGCCCCAAGCAAAAAAACGCGCTCGTCAGAACGAGAGCCGTTTCGCAATCAACAAAGCACGTCGTTCGCGCATCCGTACCTACCTGCGTAAGGTAGAAGAAGCGATCGCATCCGGCGACAAGGACGCTGCAACCGCAGCACTGCGCGCAGCTCAGCCTGAACTGATGCGCGGCGTCACAAAAGGCGTTTTCCACAAGAACACAGCGTCGCGTAAAATGTCGCGCCTGTCGGCTCGTGTAAAAGCGCTGGGCTAAGGCCCGGGTTGACCCAGGGTCAACCAAACAAGGTGAAATGATAGAAAATGCGCCGCGCCCAGCGGCGCTTTTTTTTTGCTGTTGCCGGAAAGCCGCGCCTTCACAAAGCCGAGAGATTCTTTCGGCGAAAGATACGAGTCAATATCAGAGTTTCGTTGCCGGATGCCTTGGCCTCTTGCTACCACTGTTACAGCGATTCACTCGCTTGGGGGGACAGGCTGTTCCAACGACTAAACTGACGGGCATCAGGACGGTCAGGAACGAATGTTGGCAACTGGTTTGCTAATCTGCTGCGGTCCTTGGGTCACCAGGGAACCAAGCCCTGTCGAATTTGAGATTGCGTTGCGC
The DNA here is from genome assembly GCF_059610545.1 of Ruegeria sp. CDSC068. Classification (NCBI taxonomy): domain Bacteria; kingdom Pseudomonadati; phylum Pseudomonadota; class Alphaproteobacteria; order Rhodobacterales; family Roseobacteraceae; genus Ruegeria; species Ruegeria sp. CDSC068. The sequence continues at coordinate 62,660 of NZ_JBXWNV010000010.1, read as the reverse complement.
AACCCTGTTTTCAGGGCGTTCCGGGTATGGAGCGCCGGCAAGTAGGGATGTGCGGACTTTCTAAAACACACCCGCCAAACTTCTGCGGTTTGGCGTCGTGTATCCCTTTGCGTGTGAAAGCATAATCCGGGCAACCGGAAAATAGCAATAAGGCCGACAGGCCAATAAAGAATGGGATGCGTGAGGCGCTTAATGACACAAGAGAAATGGGGACTACTACGTAACAAGTTGCTCAAGGCTATCGGAAAAAACAACTACACGACCTGGATTGAACCTCTTGAATTCCAAGAGTTGCAGGACGGCGTAGCGGTGTTTTCCGTGCCGACTAATTTCATGGGCAACTATGTCAGTCAGAACTTTGCGGATCTCATACTGTATGAGATGAACACCGCAGGGGAAACGGTTCAACGACTGGCCTTTCGCGTCGCTGCTAACTCACCGGCGCGCCCTAAAGTAGACACCGAATCCGAGCCGACTGTTGTGCGGGATGCACCTGTTGCGCCGCAGATGGAAGCCGCGAATGGCGCGTTTGAATCCTTGCAGGCCGCGCCATTGGATTCCCGCTTTACCTTCGACAGTTTTGTTGTTGGTAAACCCAACGAATTGGCCCATGCCGCGGCGCGTCGTGTGTCTGAAGGTGGTCCTGTGACCTTCAACCCGTTGGTTCTTTACGGTGGCGTTGGTCTGGGTAAGACGCACCTGATGCATGCCATCGCATGGGAGCTGAAAACAAAACACCCCGAGTTGAACGTGCTATATTTGTCGGCGGAACAGTTCATGTACCGTTTCGTGCAGGCCCTTCGCGAGCGCCGGATGATGGACTTCAAACATTTGTTCCGGTCGGTTGACGTGTTGATGGTGGACGATGTGCAGTTCATCGCGGGCAAAGATTCGACGCAGGAAGAGTTCTTCCACACATTCAATGCACTGGTGGACCAGAACAAGCAGATCATCATCTCGGCCGACCGCGCCCCGGGTGAGATCAAGGACCTAGAGGATCGGGTGAAATCGCGTCTGCAATGTGGTCTGGTGGTCGATTTGCACCCAACCGACTATGAACTGCGCCTGGGCATCCTGCAAAACAAGGTGCAGCAGTACAGCAGCACATATCCCGACCTGACAATTGCCGATGGTGTCCTGGAATTCTTGGCGCACCGGATCTCGACCAATGTTCGCGTGCTGGAAGGTGCTCTGACCCGTCTGTTCGCTTTTGCCTCGTTGGTGGGGCGCGAGATCGACATGGAGCTGACGCAGGACTGTCTGGCCGATGTGCTGCGCGCATCCGAGCGCAAGATCACTGTCGAAGAGATTCAGCGCAAGGTTTCGGACTATTACAACATCCGCCTGTCCGACATCATTGGACCTAAACGCCTGCGGTCTTATGCCCGCCCGCGTCAGGTTGCGATGTATCTGTGCAAGCGACTAACCAGCCGGTCCCTGCCGGAAATCGGGCGCCGGTTCGGAGGACGTGACCACACGACTGTCATGCACGGCGTAAAACGCATCGAAGAGCTGAAAACCACGGACGGCCAGATTGCCGAAGATGTGGAAATGCTGCGGCGCGCGCTGGAAGCCTGAGCTCCTACTCATATCACTTGAGAAACGCCCCGGACCCTCACGCCCGGGGCGTTTTCTTGTGCGCTATTTTCCACGGTTGGAAATGAACTGTGCTTGCAGGGCCACGCGGCCCTTGACGCTTTGGGCAATCCGACCGAGAAATCCATAAAAAATCCTTGTGCCTCAGGGCGGAACCGCTAACGTGCCAGTCCCGCCCATTTCGGCACGCAAGTCAGAGGAATTAAGGGTATGAAGATCAGCATCGAACGCGGCACCCTTCTCAAGGCCGTTTCCCAGGCCCAATCTGTTGTCGAACGTCGCAACACCATTCCCATACTTGCCAACGTTTTGATCGAAGCCGAGGGCGATCAGGCCATGTTCCGGGCGACCGACTTGGATATCGAAGTTGTCGACAAAGCGCCCGCACAGGTCGAAAAGGCCGGGGCCACAACGGTGGCCGCAACGACGTTGCATGAGATCGTGCGCAAACTGCCCGATGGAGCGTTGGTGACACTGACCGCCGACAGCGCCGCAGGGCGTCTGACGGTTGAAGCAGGCCGGTCGAATTTCTCATTGGCGACGCTGCCAAAGGAAGACTTCCCTGTGATGGCGTCTTCGGAATACCAATCGAACTTTACCGCCTCGGCAGCCTTGCTGCGCCGGTTGTTCGATAAGTCGAAATTCGCCATCTCGACCGAAGAGACCCGGTACTATCTGAACGGCGTCTATATGCATGTGGCCGACGGGTCCGAAGGCGGCAAGGTGCTGCGCTGTGTGGCCACCGATGGCCACCGCCTGGCACGCATCGACGCGGATCTGCCGGATGGCGCTGCAGACATGCCCGGCGTGATCGTACCGCGCAAAACCGTAGGCGAACTGCGCAAGCTGCTGGACGACGATGAGATGGATATCGCAGTGTCGGTCAGTGAAACGAAAGTGCGCTTTGCAACCCCGGACATCACGCTGACCTCAAAAGTGATCGACGGGACCTTCCCGGATTACACACGTGTGATTCCTCAGGGCAATACGCGCCAGCTGGAAGTCGATGCGGCCGAATTCGCAAAGGCGGTAGATCGGGTTGCAACAGTGTCCTCTGAGCGGTCTCGAGCGGTAAAGCTGCAGCTGGATACAGATAAACTGGTGCTTTCCGTCAACGCCCCGGATAGCGGCGCGGCCGAGGAAGAACTGGCCGTGGCCTATGGCGACGAGCGGCTGGAGATCGGATTCAACGCCAAGTACCTGCTGGAAATCGCCTCTCAGGTGGATCGTGAGAACGCTGTGTTCCTGTTCAATTCAGCGGCTGATCCGACCCTGATGCGCGAAGGCAATGATCTGAGCGCGGTATACGTCGTCATGCCGATGCGCGTCTGACCGCACGGACGTGCGATGCCTCCGGCGGGAGTATTTTTGAAAAGATGAAGGGAGGGGTCATGGGTTTGGCCCTGACCGAGCTTACCGTCTCGCATTTTCGGTCCCACAAGCTGGCGCGACTGTCTTTGGATGGTCGGCCTGTTGCGATTCACGGGCCGAACGGGGCGGGCAAGACCAACATCCTGGAAGCGGTGTCCCTGTTTTCTCCCGGTCGCGGAATGCGGCGGGCCAGCGCGGCCGAGATGACCCGACGCCCCGAGGCGCTAGGTTGGAAACTGTCCGGGGTGCTGCAGGCGCAGGGGCGACAATACGAGATAGAAACCTGGTCCGAGGGCGGTGTCGCGCGGCAGATTCGCATTGATGGCAAGGCGTCCAGCCAGATTGATCTGGGCAAGCTGGCGCGAATTGTCTGGTTGATCCCGTCGATGGACCGGATTTGGATCGAGGGGGCCGAAGGGCGCCGGCGTTTTCTGGACCGGATCGCGCTGAGTTTCGATCCGGCCCATGCTGAAGCATCTTTGACCTATGAAAAATCCATGCGCGAACGGAACCGTCTGCTGAAAGAGCAGGTACGCGATGCGCATTGGTATGCAGCGCTTGAAGCGCAGATGGCGGAGACGGGGTATCGTATTCACGCGGCGCGGCTTTCGGCGCTGGATCATCTGCGCGCGGCGCAGGATCAGGCGGAAACTGCGTTTCCATCTGCGGAATTGGAGCTGGTACAGACCGAAGGTGCGATGCCGGAAACAGAAGCGGATCTGCGCGAAGCACTAAGTGAAAGCCGGTTCCGGGATTTGGCGGCTGGGCGTACGTTGGTGGGGCCGCATCGGTCGGACGTGTACGGGGTGTTCGCTGCCAAGGGCGTTCCGGCCAAGGATTGTTCGACCGGTGAGCAGAAGGCTTTGTTGGTCTCATTGATCCTGTCGAACGCACGAGCCTTGGCGAGTATGATCGGCGCGCCCCCGATCGTGTTGTTGGACGAGGTGGCGGCGCATCTGGACGCGGATCGGCGCGCGGCGCTGTATGATGAGATTTCTGCGCTGGGTGCTCAGGCCTGGATGACGGGCACCGGGCCTGAGCTGTTTGCGGAACTGGGCGACCGGGCCCAATCCTTGATCGTGAGTGATGGCTTTGAGGGCTCGGTCGTGTCCGCTTAGGCCGGCTCGCCGACCTTTCGTTCCCACAGGAAGCCGCGCATGACTTCGTCGACCGGGGTTTTTGCCATGTGGTTCACGTAGTTCGACATGGTTTTTTGCGCGAGGCCCAGCACCACATCCAACACAGCGCGGTGAGAGTAGCCCGCATCAAAGAATGCCTGCAGCTGTGCTTCGGTCGGGTTGCCGCGGGTTTCCATCATTTGCAGGGTGAAGGTGCGCAGTGCTTCAAGCTTGGCCGAAGGTAGCGGGGTTTCATTGCGCAGGGCTTCGGTGATTTCGTCGGAAACCTTCATCATCTTGGCGATGCCGGTATGAGCGGGCACGCAATAGTGGCATTCGTTTTCCACATTGATGGTCTGCCAGACGACGGTTTTCTCATCATTGTCGAAGTCGGTCTGCATGAACAGGCCATGCAGCACCTGATAGCCTTCCAGATGCTGGGGGCTTTCGGCCATGACCTTGTGCAGGCCGGGCAGGCGGCCAAAAGCGGCTTGCGATTTTTCCAGTAGCGGTTTGGACCCTTCGGGGGCGGATTCGAGATCATGTGACGGGAAATTGGCCATGTTGGAACTCCTTTTCTGGCGGGTAAGGCAGAAATAGTCTTTCTTGAGTGATCACTCAAGTATATATTTGAGCAATCGTTCAAGAATTGGTGAAGGTTATGCCACGCAAACCCGAATATGACCGAGATGACCTGATTGCCCGGGCCAGGGATATCTTCTGGCGTCAGGGTTGGGCTGGCACATCCCTGAAAGACCTTGAGCGCGAGTTGAAGTTGAAACCCGGCAGTTTTTACGCGGCTTTTGGGTCAAAGGACGCGCTGTACGGGCTGGCGTTGGACCGCTACGCGCAAGAGGGTGTTGCGCGGCTGCGGGCATTGGCTGACCGGGTAGGTTCGCTCGAGGCTTTGAAAGCGCAGCCGCGTTTGGTTATCGAGGCAAGCGGAGCGCCCGCGAAGGCTTGTATGTTGGCCAAGACCTACGCTGAATTGCAGGCCAAGGATCACGAGCTCGCCGGTCGGGCGGGTGTTCTCATGTCCGAGATGAAGGCCTGCTTTGCAGAGCTGTTCCGTCAGGCGCAAGAGGCCGGGGATATCGCCCTAAGCCACGATCCGAACCGGCTGGCGACGCGTTATCAATCTGACCTTTTGGGGCTGCGTTTGTCGGCCGAGCGCAGTGATGTCGACGCCCATGAAATCGCAGCGGATATAGCGGCCGATATCGACCGTTTGTAGGGATTCGGCAGTCAGCTGCCGAAAGAAACTAAATCACGCAAGACCGACACAAAATGTTGGGGTAGCGCGTGACAATCCCCCCCAGAAAACGTATAAGTTACCAAAATAATATAGGTACTGACGGCATGTCCGAAGACGCACAGGCACCCCAGGAATACGGTGCAGATTCCATCAAAGTTCTCAAAGGGTTAGAGGCAGTTCGAAAGCGCCCCGGCATGTATATCGGGGATACGGACGATGGCTCGGGTCTGCACCATATGGTGTATGAGGTCGTTGACAATGGGATTGACGAAGCGCTGGCCGGTCACGCGGACCATGTAACCGTCAAAATCCACGCGGATTCCAGCGTCTCGGTCAGCGATAATGGTCGCGGAATTCCCGTCGATATTCACCCCGAAGAAGGTGTGTCCGCAGCCGAAGTGATCATGACCCAGCTGCATGCCGGCGGCAAGTTCGACAGCAATTCCTACAAGGTGTCCGGCGGTCTGCACGGCGTGGGCGTTTCGGTGGTGAACGCACTGTCCAACTGGCTGGAATTGCGTGTCTGGCGCAATGGTAAGGAGCACGTTGCGCGGTTCGAAGGTGGTGAGACGGTCGAGCATCTGAAAGTTGTCGCTGAGTGCGGTGATCGGACCGGAACCGAAGTGCGGTTTCTGGCGTCGTTGGATACATTCTCAAACCTGGAATATTCTTTCGAGACGCTGGAAAAGCGTCTGCGCGAACTGGCCTTCCTGAACTCGGGTGTACGGATCATTCTGATTGATGAACGCCCGGCAGAACGGTTAGAGACCGAATTGTTTTACGAAGGCGGCGTCAAGGAATTCGTCAAATACCTGGATCGCTCCAAGACCTCCGCAATGCCCGAACCGATCTATATCAAGGGTGAGCGCGACGATATCGGTGTCGAAATCGCCATGTGGTGGAATGACAGCTATCACGAGACAGTCCTGCCCTTCACCAACAACATCCCACAGCGCGATGGCGGAACCCATATTGCCGGTTTCCGCGGTGCGCTGACCCGGACCATCAACAACTACGCCCAGACCAGCGGGATCGCGAAAAAGGAAAAGGTCAGCTTTACTGGCGACGATGCGCGCGAGGGTCTGACCTGTGTGCTGTCGGTCAAAGTCCCAGACCCTAAATTCTCGTCCCAGACCAAGGACAAGCTGGTGTCATCCGAGGTACGTCCTGCAGTCGAAGGTCTGATGAACGAAAAGCTGGCTGAATGGTTCGAAGAAAATCCGAACGTGGCCAAGATTATCGTTGGCAAAATTATCGAGGCTGCTCTGGCCCGTGAAGCCGCTCGCAAGGCGCGCGAGCTGACCCGCCGCAAAACGGCGATGGATGTGAATTTTTTGGCTGGCAAGCTCAAGGATTGTTCGGAAAAGGACCCGACCAAAACCGAAGTCTTCCTGGTTGAGGGTGATTCCGCGGGTGGATCAGCGCAAACGGGCCGCGATCGGCAAACTCAGGCAATTTTGCCTCTCAAGGGTAAAATCCTGAACGTTGAACGTGCACGGTTTGACCGGATGTTGTCATCTCAGGAAATCGGCAACCTCGTCATGGCGTTGGGAACCGGGATCGGGCGAGACGAGTTCAATATCGAAAAACTGCGCTATCATAAAATCGTCATCATGACCGATGCGGACGTCGACGGTGCGCATATCCGGACATTGCTGTTGACGTTTTTCTACCGGCAGATGCCGGAGCTGATTGAGGGCGGTTATCTCTACATCGCCCAACCGCCGCTTTACAAAGTGGCGCGCGGAAAATCCGAAGTGTACCTGAAAGATCAGGCCGCGATGGATGAATACCTGGTCAACCAAGGTGTCGAAGGGGCAGTTCTGAAGCTCGGTTCTGGCGAAGAGATCCTGGGTCAGGATCTGACGCGCATTGTCGACGAAGCGCGTCAGTTGAAGCGCGTCTTGGACGCCTTCCCAACCCATTACCCACGCCACATCCTGGAACAGGCCGCCGTTGCAGGTGCCTTTGTGCCGGGCGCGGTTGATGCGGATTTGCAAGGCGTTGCAGACAAAGTCGCCGCGCGTCTCGACCTGATTGCGCTGGAATACGAACGCGGTTGGCAGGGCCGGATCACACAGGATCACGGAATTCGTCTTGCCCGTATTTTGCGCGGCGTGGAAGAGGTGCGTACCTTGGACGGTCCGATGCTGCGCTCGGGCGAGGCGCGCAAGACCGGCAGCTTTACCCAAAGTCTGCAAGAGATCTACAACACCCCGGCAACGCTGGTCCGTCGCGACCGGTCGCAGGCAATTCACGGCCCGCTGGATCTGTTGCGCGCCATTCTGGAAGAAGGTGAAAAGGGCTTGTCACTGCAACGCTACAAAGGTTTGGGTGAGATGAACCCGGATCAGCTCTGGGAAACAACGCTGGACCCGGACGCACGTACGCTTTTGCAGGTGCGGGTGGACGACATGGTTGAAGCGGATGACCTATTCACCAAACTGATGGGCGACGTGGTGGAGCCTCGCCGCGAGTTTATCCAACAAAATGCTCTGAGCGTGGAGAACCTGGATTTCTAGGATTTTTGTAGGTGCGCCCATAGCTTTGCATTTCGCCCAAAGATTTGCATTTTTGGCCCAAAACTCTGGGCGTATTAACATTCAACTTTCTTAGTTCGAGGTTCCATATCTTCGGGTCTCATTCTTTGCTTGTTTAGCGCAATCGACGTATTGCCGGGGAAGGTTTTCGGATAGCCGCTTCCAGCCCAATGCGGACTTGGTCGATCCGCAAGCAGGGAGGCGAGCAGGCATAGGCACTGGCAACTACCTTGGTCTGATTTACAGGAATTTTTTCAGCAACCGGTACATGAAGGTCGAGTTGTTCTACTTGTTATTTTCGGAACAAAAAGCATGCGGTGACATCCCGGCCCAGGCATGCACAGTTTAGGTAAAATTGGGATCCCAATCATCCACAACCCCTAGTTCTGCTCAAAAAGATAAGGTGAAAATCCACTCTTAAGGGTAAACGCCAATCAGAGAGGCCGCTTCAGGGACTACACAAATCTTGTCCGTGAAGCGGCGTTTTGGTTATTGCCAACTTGCAAAAGTCTTGCGGGCCAGTTCGCTTTCTGGTCGCAGATTTTCAATGCCTCCATAGGGTTCATCAGTCCCAATCTCGCGATGTGGGTATTTTGCAATCATTTTTTGATGCCGTTTGGCCATATCCTGGAAGGACGCTCCGGACCAAAGCGATTGGCCGATGTCAGAATACATCTCGCGCGGATCGCGAAGGATATTGAACACCGGCGCAGCGGCCCCTGGGACACCAGGTGCGGGCATGTGCATCTTGAATTCCTGTTTCACAATCGAACGCAAAACCGGTCCTTCGTAGATATAGACATAATCTCTCCGCGAGTTGCCATCCCCCTCAAGAAACAATGCTGTCTGGTCCACGCCGTCGATGATCCGGTCACGCGGGATGAATTCAGTTCCGCCAGCGATACGGGCGAAGGTTGTGAATAGATCGGAAACGTGAACGATGTCCCCTGCGTACTTGCCTCCTTCGATTGCAGCTGGCCAGCGTACGAAAGCATCAACACGCACGCCACCTTCGAGGTGTTCCGCTTTGCCGCCCCGGTAAATCAATTCGATCATGCCTGAAGTGGGCGAATATTGCTTAAAGATGCCGTTGTCCGCCATGATCACAACAAGCGTGTTATCCGCAATTCCAAGTTCATCAACTTTGGCCATCAAATCACCGATCCAATCGTCAAGTTGCTCCATTTTATCAGCCATAAAGCCACCGTTGCGGGACCGCTGCTGTTCGCCGTAAGTGAAATTGATTGGGTAAAGCGGCCAGTATTGGAGAAAGAATGGATCATCTTCTCCCGCCAAACGGTCAAGTTGCTCCAAGACCTGAGCCTGATAGGTCTCGTTCATGCGTTCATAGTGCGCCTGTGTCCATTCCTCGCCAGCTTCTATGCCGACCTCCCGTGCGGTCTCTCCGGCCCTGGCTTCGAGGCCAGTTACAAGACCATAAGGTTTGAACCGTTCATCCATTCCGTATTTCCCGGATTGAGTGGATGGATGCCAGCCATTGAGGTTACCTGCATTCGCAGCCTCTGGTGTCATCAGGCTCAGTTGCACTTGCTGATGGACTGGAAAATACGCGACATCAAACCCCTGATTATGAGCGAATGACTCCTCAATATCGCCCTGGTGCCATTTCCCAACATGTGCTGTGTTATAGCCGGATTGATTGAGTATTTCGGCGATGGTAACTTCGTTCTTGGACAACCCTTCACCAACAAGAGCAACTTTCACTTCCTTGACACCCGCGCGAATTGGGTGCCCTCCGGTCAGGAATGCAGTGCGGGTAGGTGTGCAGGAAGGCTCAGTATACATCCGCATCAAAGAAAGGCCTTCTGCGGCGAAATCGTTGATGTTTGGTGTGTCAAATCCGGTGACAAAGTTCATCGCAGGATTGCCCATGAGGCCAAAACTCACGTCATCGATGAGAACGTAGAGAATATTAGGGGGCTTACCATCGTTTCTTTCTCGAACTTCCGCCAGTTTCTTATCGATCTCAATGTCTTGGGCATCCCATTGCTCGCCGTACTGAGCGCGAAGAAAATTGAATTCTCCGTCATGGACGATGGGAGTTTCCTGGGCCGCAACTGATGTGGCAGCAACAATGGACGCAAATAAGGCGGTTCGAAAAATCAAGTTAGAGCTTCCTTTATTGTGTTGGCGGGAAACAATGAGTTTCAATCAAAGTTGGCCGCGTTTTGGGCCTTCTCGAAAACCAGTCAATACCAGAGGGTCACGCTACGGTCTACTTGCGCCATGTTATCGCCATTTGCTGTGCCGCCTACCAAGGTGAGCTAACGGCCGATTATCATATTTTGCAAAGTCCGTTTCCTGCGCATTGCAGACCTTCGCGCACGGCATAACACCCAACATTAGAGAGTGCATCATCCCAGAACTTTTAGATCTTTTGGTGCGAGCCGACTTTTCTCCGGCAATGTCCCAAATTTAATTCCTTCGATTTCGAGTTTGTCTCGTATCGCTACAAGTTCACCCAGTTTGTACTCAGATTGCTCAGGAACAACGTATAGTACTTGAGGAACCTTTCTCAAAAGAAGTGCTGCTCTTGCCAGTTGGTCAATCAAGTAGCCAGGATCAATTCTATTCCTCGGGCCTTTGATCTCAATCGCCGCAAAAGGCTCCGAGCCTTTGTATACGATTAAGTCTGTGGCAAGAGGCTCGAACGTTCTGCCTTCTCGAACAGTCAAATTTTCCACATTGAAGATGTCACTAGTGTTCTGTTTGAAAAGCATTTTTGCGTTTACTTCGAAGTCTCGGGCTCTTCGCTGGCCGCCAAAACCACCTCTAGCAATCACGACCGCAGGCTTCTCCGCCAATCGAACTTCATCAAGAATAGACTTAGTTTCCGCCTGAGATAACTCCCCTGAAAGAACGGCATCAGCTATCTCTTTGGATTTCCTAGGGTCATACCGATCTATCCTTGAAAGCAAAATAACTTGCATCATGGCCAGCCAGTCGGGCTTTGATTCAAAAAGATCGGGTCGGTTCTGTTCTAACCATTTCGCCGCGGACATCGGATTGCGAAGGCTTGCAGGCTTTGTGCCTCTAATAGCGGCAACGCTTTGGAGTGCATCGTCCGGAAACGCGTACCCGCAGGCTTGGCTGTCTTGGACAACGCGATTCAGCCACGCTCCGAGGGCAATCCAGTTTTCAGTTTTGGCCAAATCTTGAAATTCGTCTTCAGTCATCATCGGTCGCAATCATTTTATTCGCATCGAGCCCATTGCCAATGCGAATGGATGCATGTATAGAGCCCGTATGAGGATAGATCGACACGCACCCCCGACGGCCCGACGCGTTCACAAGCGCGGAATGAAAAAACGCGCTGGCAAAATGTCTGGCGTCAAGTTCCCAGGCGTCATTCAGCGCGAAAGCCAAATGGAAGCAGCACTGGTTCGTTGCATGCAGGTCGACCCTCGTGTGGTCTCGCTTAAGCCACAGCCTTGCACAATCGACATGGGAACCGGAAGAGCATTTGCAAACAAAGAAGCGGCGCTAGAGGCTTATGAAGGGCGTCGGTACAGGCCTAAGCTTTATACACCAGACCTAGAAGTCACACTTGTCGACGGCCGTTTGTTCTACTTGGACGCCAAGCACAGCGCTCACATAGATAAGAAACCTGAGTACCTGGACTATCCTTCACTTCTTGCCGAAGTCGGAATCTCGCTTGTCATTGTAACTGAGTCCTTATTGCAGGGGCCGATTGATCGAAATGCTTGGCTGCTATTGCAAGGACAAGCCGAAGAGACCGCCCCTAAACTTGCAAGCAAAATAGCGTGTCTCAAACAGCAACGTGTGACGTTCAAAGAACTAAGAGAGAACATTGGCATCCCCCAAGCGAAGATTCTTCGCCTTATTCTTGATGGCTATCTGGTGTTCGATTTTTCATGTGAAGCTCTTGGGCCATCCACGAACCTGAATACTGCGAACCGCGACCGAAGACATCTGGAGGTAATCGAATTTTGAAGCAGATTGTCAAAAGGCGGCACCAGAGAACCATCAAATATAGGGGAGAAACCTATGCTGTCGATGGAGCGATAGCTGGGCGGGATGCATATCAGATATCGAACTCCCAAGTTGATCCTTTTGAGATATCTGGACAAGAATATCGAGACCATGTGCACGATGGGCTAGTGAAGGAAGAAGGCTTCGACAAACGTCCTCGTAATGTAACCGCTAAAGATGCACGTGAAGCTCAGCTCAGACTACGCATTGTGGAAAATGCACTAAAGCTTGGGGAGGAAGGCGTTCATTGGGCAAAACGCATACCGATACTTCAACGCGAGTTCGCCGAAGAACCCACCTGCAAAATCAAGGGTAACCGTTTTCCGAGGCAATCGACTGTTCAGAATTGGGTCAAATTGTATCGGCGCGGCGGGCCGGAAGCGCTTTTGCCCAAGCACAGCAATTCAGGAAATCGTATGCCAAGGTTTGACAGCGTTTTCCACGAGATAGTGCTCGATCTATTGGAAATGCAATATACGTCGTCGGACAGACAAAATCTAACAAGTCTGTCTAGCGACGCTTATAATCAATACCAGTTGGTTTGCCATGAGAATGGCATAAAACCTGGGTGCTGCGGACGCAAGGCAGTCGAAGCGATTGTGCACACAATCCCTCATTTTGACGTTCTAAAGTGGCAACTGGGCAGTAACGAGGCGCGCCAACACATGCGAATTGCCCAAAAATACTATGATATAACAGCACCTTACGATCAAATAGAATTGGACTGCACAAAAGCTGACATAATGCTGGTTGATGATAGCGGGGAGGTAATAGGTCGGCCGTGGATTTGTGCAGCGATTGACTGTGCTACTAGTTGGATTGTCGCATTTCAGGTCTTCCTACCAGATCCATCATCAGAACATGTGGCCAAAGCTCTAAAGGAGATGATTAGCTACCCAGAGGAAGACTTTTTCGAACAGCACGAAATTGTAAACAGGAAAAAAATCGCCGCACTGCCGAAAGTGGTTGTAATGGATCAGGGTTCAGAGAACGTGGGCGAACCCATCGATGCTTTTATCGAAGTTGCTGGTGTCCATGGCCATTGGGCGCAACCTCGAAAACCCCAGGAAAAGCCGTTTATCGAAAACTTGTTCGGGGCAGTTCGAAGCAAAGTCAGCCAGCTTCCGGGTGCGACTAAGTCAAAGGCATATCCCGACCGGGATCGAACCAAAAAAGCAATGGATGAAGCCCGTCTGACGCTAAGAGTGTTCAATTCAATAATGCAACGCTGGCGCTACGACGAATATGGAAGAACTCCGAGGAGAAAAGTCCAAGACATCTTTAAACGGGGTGAAACACCTAGCGCCGCTTGGGACAGATTGGCAGATGAACACATAGTGCCAGAACCCCCGTCTTTGGACGAGCATCACGCAGCGCTGATGATCCAATCCGAATCTCGAACTCTGTGGCACTACGGTATCGAATTCGAGAGTATGCAATACAACTCTGAAGACTTGGCAAGGCTGTACCGACGACTAGGCCCGCGCCAGCGTGTTGAAATACGCTATGCTCCACTTGATGCTAGGGAAATTTTGGTCGTGGATCCGCATACAGGCGAGTTGGTGCGCGCGTCCAACAAAGCAAAAGACTTGGCAGCACTTTCTTATCGTGAGCTAAGAGAATGCCGGTCACCCAAGGCGAAACACAACGGACCAATCAAAACGGCTTTGGAGATCCACAAAGATATCCAAGCGCGCAGGACGTATAAGCAGGGCAAAAAAACTAAACTGCAAAGGAACCGCTCTGCGGAAATCGACAAGTTGCGGGCCGCTGATATGCAGAACAGAAGTTTGAAAGAACCACAACTAATTGACCAAATACGGTCAGAGGTTGGTCACAACAAGCTCGCAGTTACGAGATCAAAGAACTTGCCAAGGGTCGAAAGAAAAGATGCTGGACCAAACAACTAGTAGAGCTCTGCAAGGTGCATTCATCCGACATAGCCGCCACGAATGGGCTGTCTCGGAGATAAAACGTCTTTTGAATATTGCAGCAACCGAGGGTGGACGGATCATACCAATCTTGGGGCCGACGAGATGTGGAAAGACAGAACTGACAAAGGACTTGAAGGCACAAGTTGAAAATGACCGCCACGGCCCAAGTGCTATTCTGGTATCTTCAGATGTCATTCTGGGCCGACTTGCGCCACGGCCTTCCGAGCGGGATTATTACGGTTCCTGCTTGCGAAGCATGGGCTTTGACTTCGTAGAACGAGAGCGACCTGCCCAAATTCGAGAACGTCTCTTTCGGCTCGTAGCTGAGCACGGCATTCAAACAATCATTATCGACGAAGTGAACCATTGCGCCGAAACTCTGACTAGGCACTCGCGTCGACAAGCCGCTGATCACTTCAAGACTATTGTTGATGAAACCTCAGTCACTCTGATTTTAGCTGGGTTGCCAATGTTCGAAGCGGATATGGACAGCAACGAGCAGTTTGCGGGACGCTGTTTGAACACCATTCGAATGAACCCCTATTGGTGGAGCGTTGAGGCTGATCGTATCGCGTTCTGCGATGCAATCTTTGCTGCCTTCTATTGTCTTGAGGAGTCCGGCATCCTTTTGGAGTTTGACCAAGACGATATGGTACGGCGATTGTACGGTGTTTCCGGCGGACGTGTGCCAGTGGCGTTGGAAGTGCTGCGCGCGCCCCTGGCATTGGGTGCCCAAAATTCACAATACAGCACCAAAACGATTGCCAGGGCAGCGACGGATTCAGGCCTGGAGCGAGATCCGTATCAGTCGTTTTTTCAAGAAGAACCACCATCGGATACTGAGCTGATCAGGTCATACATCAGAGTCATGGCAGATGCTGGTCTCGAAGTAGAGCCTATGACGTCGCATGAGCTTGCGATTATGCGAGGTGTATGAGGTGCCGGGTTTGTTTGCAGTACCACCATTGAAAGGCGAGAGCCTTATCGGATACTTGCGTCGTCTAGCCCATGTAAATGGATACAGAGATGTCTCTGAATTTTTGACACGGTTCCGGCGGAAGTATGGGCGAATTCTAGTCGAGAACATCGAGCACTTTGAGCAAGAGATGGGCTTAGAGAAAGGTTTGTTGGTTACTATCTCCCCTTCTGCCAAACCTGAGTCACCCAGCTTAAACTGGCGTTTCGAGCGGCATCATAGCGATCCGATTTGCCCTTCATGTCTTGCCGATGGCTTACCCTTTCAACAAACTTGGCGTCATTACTTGGTGACAGCCTGTCACCATCACAAAACGCGTCTTCAAGATGTTTGCCCTGTCTGCAAAACCACATTGCGTCCGACGTCCGGCGGCTTTGATAAATGCAGATGTGGCTTTAGCTACTCCAATTTCCCACGGGTGGCAGCAAAGGACCACGAAGTGATCATCTCCGCCTTGATTGCGGGAGATTCAACGGTTGGCAAGCGGTTTCTTGACCTTGCAGGAGGGCGTCAGGTCCCAAAAGACATTGGCGCTTTTATTAATTTCCTAGCGAGTGGTTTCGCTCAGAACCGCACGGGCAAGTCTGGGAAAACACAAACACCCAAAAGCGTTGCAGATTCGTTGGAACTGATTGAGCCGTTGGCAACTGTATTTGACCATTGGCCAAATGGGTTCGAAGAACACGTTCGAGGGTTGATACTGGCAGGAAATTCAGAATCCAACTCTGTGCCGTCCATGCTCGGAAGCTGGTATCAAAGACTTATGAAGTTCGAAGATGATGCGTACCAGCCTTTCAGAGATGCAGTGTCGCGTGCTGCTTCAACCGAGTTCAAGGGAACCTACCTGGGAAAGCTAACGCCGTTGCAAGCTCGGGAATGGGTCTCGGCTAAACAAGCGGCCAAGGAACTGGGAATTTCTGCACAGCGCTTGGTGGCTGAGGTTCAGTCAGGTCAAATTGCCGGAAAGCAAGCCCGTAGCGGGTATGGGCACCGGCATACGATGATTCCACGCTTCGAAATTTCGAACATCTATCTGGATAGGAAGCGGTACTGGGATGGGTTGCAGGCCAGAGACTACCTTGGTGTTACAAGAAAGCAATTTGATCTGCTTCGCGCGTCAGAATTGATCCACGAGGTTGCTGCTGAATACCGTCCTCCACTTGTTGATGGCTGCATTGACGGTGAAAGCCTAAAAGAGCTCACAACAAACATTCGAAACTGCACTAAAGTTCAAGCGGGAGAAACTATTCCGTTCAATCAGCTCAACCTGAGGCGCACAACTGATCGAGCTGCTTTGATGCATGTTCTTCAGAAAATCTCCACAGGCGTTATCAAACCTGTTGTTGCGGAAGAAAACATGCGACTTGGTGAGTTTCATTTTTCAGTTTCCGACATCGACCGCGAACTTGGGACGCAGCGGTTGTCAAAAGACTGGACCGCAAATGATGTCGCAAAGTTGACGGGTTGGAAGGCTCAGGCGGTGACACATTGGTGCAAGCTGGGCCTGCTCGGATCACGCAAAGTTCCGCATGGCCCAAGCGAGTCTTTCTTGGTCAGACCGCAGCAGCTTGCGATCTTTCAAAGCGAGTACTTGCCGGTAGGTACACTGGCTAGGTCAAGAGGAACTACGTCCCGAAAACTCCTGTCTGATTTTGAGAGCAAAGGGATTGAGACCCATGGTGCGCAAATGGAAGGTAAGACGACGCGAGGACACTTGGTAAAACTGAGTGATCTGGCTTCGCTGCTGTCTGAGGCCGCCTAGTGCTCACCTGCACCATCCGAAAAGAACACCACTGAAATGCGCTGTCCAATTGCCGGTTCGTGGTCGCGTGAAACCTGCTCAGCTTCCTCGATGACCCGGACCATCTTTTCATGGATCTCAGCGGACGCCTGATGATCGCTTTCGAGCTTTTCCAGGATAACCTGAAGCGCGATGTACCCCTTGGGAAGATCCTCATAGGCGAAGCTGTCACGCACTTCGTGTTTCGCTTGTTCCCAGAAGGGATCAAGCTCACGGCTCCACGCCTCGCACACCATTTCAACGGCCGGCAGTGACAGATGGCCAAACCTCTCTTGATCACTGAGTTCGACGCCACCTTTGCGTCCCATGAACTCGGCGCAAGCTTTCATGAGGCTCTCAACGCGCGCCGGGCGCAAGTCCCACTCGGTCAGCTTGCCGATCTGCTCTGAAATCGTCTCTAGCGCTTCAGAGAGATCTTCCAGTGCCATGTGGGCGTGTTCCATGCCAAGGCTTCTGGTCCGTTCGTATGCAGTCTCCAGAGATTGCACGCAGGCTAGCTGGTCGCGTTCCAATATCAGGCCTGGCGCAGTATCCTTTAGAAGCAGCAGGCGAGGCGGAAAGAAGCTATTGCTCTTGCTAAGTCCTTTGAGATGTAGGGCCGTGAATTTCTCACGGGCCGATAGGAGCGCCAACTCGGCGCCCCAGGTTCCCTGGATTTTGGCTTTGTCGATGAGTTTGTAGCGGTCTTCGGGGATTGTTTGCTTGGTGCGTTCCAGGACGTCGTGAAAGTTGTTGTCGCGAAGCCGCCGCGGGGATCGCAGATATTCAACAACACTATCGAGGATCAGTTCTGCGTCTTCGGTGCTTTCTTCTAGGACGGCGTCGATTAACGCCTCCCCAGCCAAAGTTTTATAGTTCTCTATGCGCTGGGCGATTTTTTCGTCAGATGCAAACTGACCTACTGGCACATCAACAAGATGGTAATTGACGACCCCAAACTCACTATCGATCCGGTCGATCCTACCCAGACCTTGGATGAGCTCTTTCAGATTCGAGGTCAGGCCAAGCAACACCAGCGTGTCTGACGACTGAAGGTTGATACCTTCAGCCATCTTGTAAGTCAGAAAAACCGATGCAGATCCTTTTGGTTCGTTCTTTCCTCCAGGCCGGAAGTAAGACTCAACGGACTTTCCCTGTTTGATGCGCTTGAAGCTGTCGGAGCCATCTCCAAAGATCGCCTTCACGGCGCGATCTTCGCCCTTGGTTTGGTTTCCCACGACATAGTTGGTGTGGTGGCCTCTGCGCGACAGCGCTTCTGCAAAAATCTCGAGTGTGTCCGTCCGTTCTGCGAGAAAGACGACCCTGCTTTTTTCATTTTGTATTCTCAGGCACGCCTCATACCGCTTCTCATCAAGCTCCTTGAGAACACTGAGACCCAGTTTTTGGTTAAGAGTGTCGCATTCCTTTGTGGGTTCAGGCGCTTCTATTCCCAGTGCGGCGAACATGTCGGACTGGTCGCGGTGGGATATCTTTTTCTTCGATTTTCCACCACGCTCAAAGTCGCGAAGCGATTTTCCAATAGCTCCATGTGACATCTCCCAATGGGCCTGGGCGGCGCTCACGCGCAGAATGTTCAAAAGGTTGCGGATGTAGAGTTGGTCCTGCGTGCTTTGTTGCGTGCTGACGTGTCCGAAGCGGCTTT
Source organism: Ruegeria sp. CDSC068 (assembly GCF_059610545.1). Lineage (NCBI taxonomy): Bacteria > Pseudomonadati > Pseudomonadota > Alphaproteobacteria > Rhodobacterales > Roseobacteraceae > Ruegeria > Ruegeria sp. CDSC068. The sequence continues at coordinate 44,413 of NZ_JBXWNV010000010.1, read as the reverse complement.
TCTCTACAGCGGTCACCCGACCGCCTGGCGCAAGTTCTTTGCAGAGGGCCACAATCTCATCCAGGCGCGTTTGCTGAGGCTTTGTCACCTTCAATTTCTTCGGGCGCCCGTGGTTTTCTAGTCTTGGGTAGCTGTGTTTCTTGGGATCTTCGTCCTCGCCAATGCATCGCCTTTGTCTGCGTGTCAAAAACGGCGAAACCAACTTAGCGAGTTCGGTGCGAGCCTCTCGCGTGAGCGTCGTGTCAGGCTCTGATAGGACGGCCAGTTGCGCATCCTGGTTGAAGATATCCTTAGGAACTTGGGTTTCGCGCTCGAACAATTCACCCATGGCCTGAATGAAGTGCGGCGTCATGAAAATGGACGCCCGCTTCTCCTGCATATGGGTCAACCAGTCGACATCGCGGTTCCCGAGCAGCGTCGCCGATAGACAGACGTTCCAGCTTGGCGGGGCAAGCTCAATAGCTGAGGCCATTTGAGATGCTTGTTCAAAGCCCGGAGTAACTGTGTGGCTCTCATCGATTATCAGAATGCCAAACTGATCGAGCCTGAGCCCAGATTTTTCTTCATCGCCAGCGCCACGGAGGTGTTGTTTGGCAAGTTTGCTATTTGCGACAGGTTGGAGCGAGTTTGTCGAGTACTTGCGCCAACTGGGAATAACTTTGGGCGGGGCAATTACAGCTGCATTTTTTCGCGCAACGCCATGGACGGGAGAGCGGGGAACGACTTCTGAGAATGTTTCTGACAACGCTTCGGCCAGGTGACAGCCGATCTCTGTCTTTCCTGAACCGGTTGGCGCTTCTACAAAGGCGATCCCATGGTCATAGACGATGGAACACGCCTCATAGGTCAGGTCCTGTTGATACCCAAACAGCGTATGGCTCGTGATATCTTTTCGGTCTCCGGTGAGCCAAGGTTCGAACCCTTTTTGCTCGGAGATCGTACGCGCCATCGCATCTTCAGCGGTCACCGGTTTGATGAGCTTTTCGAGTATCTCCAGCGCTTCGGTATTCCAATCGACAGATACATCCCAAGCCTGCTCAGCGGCTTCTGTGCGTTCGACCTGAAGTTCATGAGTGCCCGCATCCAGGTCATCGGCATACTCGATGTTTCTGTAGAGCCCTGAGTAGGAAAAGTTTGCGGATCCGGCGACGGCACCTTTTGGCGAGCTGACGATTTTTGAGTGTAGCCGCCGGTCCCCGGTTATCCCTAACTTGCGTTTGGCAAGCTCCGGATCGAAGACACGCAAGTCAATTTTGCCGGTTTTGATGGCGTGTTTTGCCAGCACCGCGATAAGATCGTGATCCTCTTCCACTTGAAGCCCGGAGCGCTCCAGCCAGTAGAGTTTCATTTCTTCGGTGACTGGTTTGGGGTTGGTCAGCCTTTTGGTATTAGCCGTGTCGATCCCGAACGATATCCGGATCCGGATATCGCTGTCGTTTTCCAGATCCCTCAGTTCAGGCAACTCCTTCATCAAAATCGACAGTGAAGACAAGAAGTCCTGATACCCGGTTACAATCAGACAATCCCCAGAGGTGATATGGGGCCGATAAAGATTGATGACCGGCCGGTCGATATTGGTGCCGACCTTCGCAACCGGTTCGGCACCAAGCTCGTCTTCGGGCTTTTGATTTGCTTCGGTGAGCTGCTTTGGCTTGGAACGCAGCCAATCAGGGAGTGAAAACAATGAACTAGACTTGGATTTAGGACGCTTAGTCTAATATTGATACTGCGGGCATCGTCCTTCAAGACATCACCGAAAGAAACATTCGTTTTCCTGAAACTGTCGAAAACGCGCACCGGTTTTGTGGCAGAAAGCCGGGATATCGAGATTTAACATAAGTCGCGATTATGCAGCGTTTTCGCTCTCGTCAGCCAACCACCTGCTGCACCCGAACAACGGTCAGTCGTGAAATCTAGATCAGTTGTAGCGTTGAGCCGAGAACACAAAGTGCTTGTCCGTGCCGTAAGGTCAGCGATGCGCAGGAATCCGGACTTTGCAAAATTCAGCGGACGGCCCAATTCGGACGTGGCCCGATGGGCGTCGTTGCTGCGGTGCGGCCCGCCAAGCCAGCCATTCGCCGCGAGCGCAACGCTAGAAACTAATTCGACGCGAGCACATGACCTTGCCGAAACCACCTGCCAAGAGGCCAGAGATTGTTCCATTGTCGATTTCCAGATCGACTTTTATCAGGCTCGGACTCGCCGGGTTCATAAACACCCCTTGTTCGATTTGAAATGATCGTTGAGATGATACGACAAAGTCGTGCAATACACATGCTAAGGGCCCCGCAGCCATCCCCGTCGCGGCTTCTTCCTCAATCGCGTATCGGGGCGCAAACATGCGGGTTGTAGCGTCTCGGTCGGTCGCCGATGGGTCTCTTGTGAAGACGTAGTAGCCGATCAAATCCAGTCGTTCGCTGATTTGCGTGATTTTGGCAAAATCTGGTTTCACATTGGCAAGACCATCGGCATCAGCGAGGCCGATGACAATGAAACTGTTACCGGTATTGACTAAAACCGGTGGTATTTCCTGATCAAGATGATGTCTGTTGATCCCAAGGGAGTTCAGTACATCGTCGATGCTTACACCTTTTTCCACCCAGTCCTCTGGTATCGCGTATTTTGGGGCCAGCTGTTCCATATAGGCGGCACCCTCTTTCATTAGTATGCGCCTTGGCCCATCAACTGTCTCCTTCGAGGTGTTGGGATTGGGAATCCGGCCCAGCGCGTCAAGGTGAGAGAAGGCGGCAATTGTTGCATGACCGCAATGAGCGATGCGCCTGTTCGGTGTGAAGAAATCCAGTTTGAAGCCCTCTGTCTTGGACTGCGACACAAAGGCCGTTTCGGACAATCCAACCCTTGCCGCGACGGTTTGCATATCCTGTTCGCCCAATTCATCAGCATCCAGGACGACGCCTGCGGGATTTCCACCGGCGCCACCGTCGACAAAGCCGTGTACGATTTCAACCGTTACCTGTCTGACAGTATTTGCTTGCGTATTCATTGGTTTTCTCCATACGTCGGCCGCACCTTTGAGCATGGTGCGGCCAGTTTTACGTCAGTTGCTGGCGGCGGTGATGCGGTTCAGAAAGGCGGTCATTTGCGCCGCAATCTCGGGCCCATATTCTTCCAGCGCGAAGTGACCCGTATCGAGCAGATGAAACTCGAGATCATTCAGATCGCGTTCATAGGGATAGGCGCCTTCGACCGGAAAGATGTGATCATTCTTACCCCACATCAGTAGCGCCGGGGGTTGATGCTTCCGAAACAGCGCTTGCCATTTTGGGTACTCGGCAACATTGGTGCCGTAGTCTAGGAAGAGTTCAAGTTGCACCTCTTGATTACCTTCGCGGTCGAGCAGGTATTGGACATGCCAATAATTGTCGGGACTGATCAGTTCCGGTTTTTTAACGCCGTGGGTGAACTGCCATTTGGTTGCATCCAGAGTGAGGAATCCACGAAGCTGGTCGCCGTTCTCTTGCGATGGCTCGGCCCAATAGGCTTTGATTGGATCCCAGAACTCGCGCAGCCCTTCCTCGTAAGCATTCCCGTTTTGAATGATGAAGCCGGTTACCCGCTCGGGCTGTTCCGCAAACATTCGGAAACCAACCGGGGCACCATAGTCCATCAAATAGACCGAGTACTGTTCGACTCCCTTCCGGTCGAGCAGCGATGTCATCATTTCGGAGATATTCGCGAAGGAATACTCGAAGCCTTCGGCCTTTGGCATCTCCGACGCTCCAAATCCGGGAAAATCGGGTGCGATCACGTGGTAGTGCTTGGCCAGTTCAGGGATAAGGTTGCGGAACATATGTGATGAGGTCGGAAAGCCGTGAAGCAGCAGGACAGTAGGTCTGTTTGGATCTCCTGCTTCACGATAGGCGATAGCGATGTCGCCGATTTCTTCCGTGCGGAAGCTGACAGCCTGCGTAGCTTCAATTCCAGTCTCTGCGGCGATTGCTGGCGCCGGTGTAAATGGCGCAGCAATGGAAAGTGCGAGAATGCTGGCGCTCAGGACGGATTTCAGATTGCGCGACATGGATGTTTCCTTTCTTCAGGTTACGGCGTGCGTGCTTGAACGCGCGGGGCTTGATATCGGTCAGTTTTGCTGACCCAGTGCCTCTTCGAGCCTTGCGTTTCGAGCTTTCAGTGCTTCCAGCTCAGTGCGAAGCGGGACGAGGTAATCTTCAAATTCTTCAAGGGTCAGGCGTTGGGGGATGTGCTGCGGGCAGTTCCAGTCCATCGCCTCAAGCTTGATCACAATCGCCCGCTCAGGATGAGCGCGATAGCCCGGCTCACTCAGGCGTTGCATCAGCGCCGGATCGGCATTGGCATCAATGAGTTTCGCCCGACCCCAGATCTTGAGGCGTCGCTGATTGGGATAATCCATCAGGATCAGCGAGATTCGGTCATTGCCCAGCAGATTCCCAGTGCTGAGATATTGCCGGTTGCCGAGGAAATCGGCGTAGGCAAGTGTCCGTTCATCCAACACTTTCAGAAAACCCGCTGGTCCACCGCGAAATTGTACATAGGGCCAGCCGGTTTCCGAGACTGTTGCCTGATAGAAGCCGTCTCTTTGCCCGATGAACCTGGCCTCGACCGGGCTGATTGAGTCCTCCTGACGCGTGCCGTCCAGAAACTTCGCGTAGCCGTTAGCTGACCCGTTTTTGGCCTGCGTTTCGCGAACGGAGGGCGTGAAGCTGATCTCTGCAAAGGGTCGTGCCATTGAATTCTCCATCTCGGCCTGGGCGATGCCCTGGGACTGAGGTGAAGTTAATTGGAGCTTTCAAGTTGCGGAATTTGGATACTTGGCAATATATTATTCAAAAATATGGAATAATATCTTGGACAGATTTCACGCGTTAAAAGTCTTTGTGAAGGTCGCCGAACTAAAAGGTTTCGCTGCTGCGGCCCGCGACCTCAACATGTCACCACCGACAGTGACCCGAATGGTTTCTATGCTTGAGGACAGCCTCGGGCTACGTCTTTTTGTACGCACAACGCGCTCAGTGATGCTGACTGATAGCGGGCAAAGGTTTTTTGAGGATGCCAGACGTATTCTGGCTGACCTTGAAGAGGCCGAGCGCGCCGCTGTCGGTTCCTATGCCGAACCGACCGGGGAAATTAGTGTTACTGCATCAGTCCTGTTTGGCCGTATGTTCGTCACTCCAATTTTGGGCGAATTTCTGGATCTGTATCCAAAGCTCTCAGCGCGCACGCTCTATGTGGACCGAGTGGTCAATCTGATTGATGAGGGTCTCGACGTCGGGATCAGAATTGGCAACCTCGCTGATTCCAGTTTGATGGCTGTCAGGTGTGGTACGGTGAGGCAGGTCGCGTTTGCTTCCCGTAAATATCTTGACCAATATGGCGAACCAGATACGCCCGATGATTTATCCTGCCATGCAATCATTAATTCAACTGCCTTGAATGCATCGGCCCAATGGCATTTTCAACGGGGCAGAAAGACTGTCACCAAACGCATGAGCCCACGCATCAGCATGAACACAAATGACGCTGTGATCGAGTTGGCCTTGCAAGGTCATGGTGTCGGGCGGCTTCTGTCCTATCAAGTCGCACCCTACATTGCAGATGGGCGGCTCAAGACTGTTCTAAAGTCGTATGAACCACCCGAAGTCCCCATCCATCTTGTGCATCAAGAGGGACGAACCGTGTCTGCGAAGGTGCGCACCTTTGTTGACTTTGCTGTCGGACGTCTAAAATCAGATCCCCTTCTTGCCGGGAATCAAACACAGGTCCAAAAGCAAGATTAACAAATGGGCGGGCGTCGCGCTATTCAGCCACTGCCGCGACCGAGGCGATCCATGCATTTGGCACAAAGGCATCATCCAACGCGGTTTCCGCCACATGGTTCGTATAGTTCGACAGGGTTTTCAACGCTGTGCCGAGGATGACTTCCAGCATAGATCGGCGTGTGTAACCAGCCGTCAGAAACGCTTCGACCTGTGCGTCGCTGGGCCAGCCTCGGCTTTCGTTGATCACGATGGCGAATTTGCGCAGTGCTTCCAATTTGGGGTCGGCGATAGGGCTGCCATCGCGTAACGCTGCGATCACGTCTTCGGGGACACCGGCCATCTGTGAAAGAGTGGTATGGGCGGCCATGCAGTACTTGCACCCGTTCAACCGGTTGTTAGTCATAAGGATGATCTGGCGCTCAGTCTCTGACAGGCTGGTCTTTCCAAAGATGCTGGAAAGTGTCGTATAGCCTTCCAAAATTGCGGGCGCTTCGGCCATGGCCGCATAAAGGTTGGGTACAAAACCATATCCTTTCAGCGATGCTTCCAGAATTGGTTTCGCGGCATCAGGGGCTGAGGCGATTGTATATGTCTCAAAATCAGTCATGTCTGGTTTCCTTTGGGAAGAGTTTTCGACACACGCGAATTGTCATTGCGGACAGGGTGTCTTGGAGAAATGCCGGCCTTTTGGGGAGGGGAGAGGCAGCGGTGGCTCCGACCGGCAAAAGCCACCAAATTCCTCGATCAAAGGCTGCCGACAGGCGTGTGGTGGATGTCTGCCCACTTGGCATGGGCGCCTTGGATCACGGTCTCTTTGTCCTCAAGGTACTTCTTGAAGATTTCTTCATTCACAAAGAGATAGAGCTTGTCGTCCACGATATCGGCATACCGAACATCGCCATCAAGCTTCTTGCCTACATAGACGCCAAAGGCGCAGAACCCGCCGAATTGAGGCAGATGTGCCGTCGGATCCGCCTCGAATGTGGCTTTCGCTGCCTGCGACGCAAAATAGTAGTCCACTCCATCATGGGCCGATGTAAAAGTGGCGTTGCCCATTTCGGGTATTTCGGCTTCAAACATCGATACAGGATCGACGCCATGCATGCCGAGGGGCTGCCCAGTCAAGGTAAGACTGTTCGAAACGTTGTATTCATCGTCAGCCAATGCCGCCGCCGCCAGGGCGAGAGTCAACGCTGTTGTAAGCGTGGGAAATGTAAAGATGCGTGTCATGATATGTCCTTTCAGGATGCTAGGATCAAATTTGAAGATCGATTTGGGTCAGGCCGATTGGCCAATGCGCTCAACCGCGTCGTCGGTCCACCAGACGCCGTTGGCGACCATGCGGAAGTTGATGATGGCGGCGAGATACCCGTCACCTTCAGGCACCTTGGCCCCGGCTGTGGCATCGCGAACGACAGCGACTTCGTAGCCCAGCTCCAGCAGCTCGTAGAGATGCGCCTGCGTACACAGGTTCGCCGACATCCCCGCGAGGATCACCTTGTCGATCTTGCGTTTACGCAATTGCAGGTTCAGGTCATTCTGAGCAGGGCTGTAAACCTTGTGTGGCGAGCAAATGATGGTTTCGCCATCCTCGATGTACTTCTTGTATTGCGGCATCCAGTCGGCACCTGAGCCCTCGAAGTTGTCCAAATTGAGCGGTCCCAGGCGGTCAAACATGCCGATGCTGTGCATCGTCGCTTCCAGAGTGCCCTCGAACTCCCATTTGTGGTCATGTGGGTAGTAATAGTGGGGCGAGATGAAGACCGGCATCCCCGCAGCCTTGGCGGCAATGAAAAGCCGTTCGATATTGTCGACCGTGCCCTGTTCGGTCACGCTTTCGCCAACGACGCCCCACGTCACACCGTCCTCTGACAAAAAATCAATCTGGGGGTCGGTCACCACAAGCGCAGTACGCCCCGGCTCGATGGTCATGTCGATTTGGGGAAGGCCTGGATTTTCCGGGTCAGCATAGTAGGCGCGTGCTTCGTCGGTCGCGGCAAGGGCCTGCCCGCCAGCCACTATTGTTGTACCTGCCGCGGCCGCACCGGCGGCTTGTTGCAAGAGTCGCCGGCGCGCCATATCAACGCGTTCGGGCGTGACGTCGCAAGCGCAGCTTGCTCCATGTTTGTGGTCATGATTGCTCATTGCAAATTTCCTTTGTCTGAGAGGGGCAAATGGGTTTGCTTTACTCGGCAGCGCCCCAGGTGGATCTGACAAAGAAGAAGTTATGCACCACATCGATTGAGGTATCGGCCCGCCCTGCCAAGGTTTTGGCCGAACCTGCCATGTGGTATTGAGGTGTGTGCCTAGTCGGAGGTCGCCTGCTGCCTGAATCGTGCCGGAGCCTGGCCAACCCAGCGCTTGAAGGCGCGGCTGAACGTGCTCTGTTCCGAAAACCCGGTCATAAAGGCGATCTCGGCTATGGAAGCCTTACCGTCACGGAGCAGGTCACGAGCAAGTGCAACTTGTGCCTGACCAAGAACGTCGCGATAGGTCAGCCCTTCCTCGGCCAACCTGCGGTAAAGCGTGCGCTCGCTCATTCCCATCTCTTGTGCGACATGCGCTGCTTGCGGCGCGCCGTTACTCAGGGCCGGTGTAAGCCGGTGGACAATTGCTTGGCTCAGTGAGGTGTCGTCATCGCGAGAGTTGAACTCCTCATCCAGGTGCTTCGTCATGAAATCTGACAAGCCCGGATCGCCAAGACGATTTTCGCTTTCCAGCATAGCAGGGCGCATAGCAATGGCGTTGTGGGCGCTCCCAAATCGAACCGGGCACCCGAAATATTCGGCGTAACGCTCTGGTTCTTGTCTGCATGGATGCTGAAACGTGACATATGCGAGCGACAACCCATCACCCACAAACCGATGCATGTTCCTCGCAAAGGCCGCAAGCGCGCATTCGTTGCGCAGCTCCAAGGCAGCGCGATGTGATGTTTGTCCCTCAAAAATCCAAAGGACCGGATCGCCGGTTTCATCAAGTCTGTAAACTGCGGTGTCCGTTACGAGACGAAAATAACGCTCGATCCGTTGCAAAGATTGCCGCAAGGTCGGAGCTGTCTTTACGGCTAGGCCAAGGACGCCGAGATCATCGGTCGCAATCGCGTTCGCATAGGCCTCAACCAACGCGGCCTCGTCCGCTTGTTGCGTACGAATCCAATCGATCAGATCGAAATACGCATCATCCGCCAATTGGCCGTCTTGAGCTTCTGGTAGACGCAGCACGACAGCGCCATTCGAAATCAGGGCGCCATCGTCGTTTAGCGTCATCCCGGCGGCGTTGGCCATCGCGCGGGCGAATGCGTAAGTTACACTTGCCATACAGTGAGATTAGCACTGGAAAGCTCTTTCACGCCAGATCGTCCAACCCTGTGATAGGTATAATAAATAGAGACAGCCTCGATCTTCGGGCGCTTGAGGATAAATGCGCCAAACTGATAACACTCGTCATCAGGTTTTCTGAACGGTATCGTCCGAAAGCGTGCGGAAGCATGCAGCCATAGAGGTCATGGTAGATGGGCGAAATTTTCATATCTGTGCTGCTGCCGCTCGCAGTTGTTGTCATCATGTTCTGCCTTGGCCTCGGACTCACAGCGGCTGACTTTCAACGCATCGGACGACGTCCACGGGCCTTTTGCGTCGGCGCTCTCAACCAGATCATTTTGCTGCCTTGCATCGCTTTGATGGTGACTTTTATCTTTGGGATTTCCGCTGAGGCAGCCGTTGGCATCATGATTTTAGCGGCCTGTCCGGGCGGGGTGATCAGTAACATCGTGACCAAGCTTTCGAATTGGGATGTCGCTTTGTCCGTTACTCTTACAGCAGTCTTCAGTCTGACTTGTGTCGTTACCGTACCGCTCATCCTGGGGTTTTCGATGCAGATGTTCATGGGGGCAACTGCGCCCGCTATCGACATTTCTTCGACGGCTTTAGCAATGTTTTTTTTAACAGCTTCACCGATCCTAGCCGGGGTGATCGCGCGATCCTTGGCGCCGCGAATTGTAGCTGCGGTCGAACCAATCTTTAGCAAGGTCTCTATGCTACTTTTTGCGATGGTCATCGGAGGCGCTATCATTTCAAACTGGGTGGTGGTCGCGGATAACTACCTTAGGCTTGGACCCGCACTTTTTGTTGTAGGTGCGTCACTCACGTTTATTGGCATCATGAGTTCAGGGATGCTCGGATGCACAGACATCGAGGCGAAGACGATTTCAATTGAGACCGGCGTTCAAAACGGAGCTTTGGGAATCGCAATTGCTACTTTGCTGTTGCCTAACACCAATGGGTTAAGCGAATATGCCATACCATCCGCAATTTATAGCGTGGTCTGGATCGTAACAATGTTGCCTGTCTTCGCCCTCCTTGCGCGAAGAAGCCCAATTTCATGATCCTGACGCCTATTCGCTAGCTTTGGTTATGCGCTGAGCCAAGCCCCTTTGTTTCCATGCCAGAGCGCCGTCTGGTCAAAGAGCGACCAAGGAGCTCCAAAGCCCGTTGTGGAACGGCCGCTTTGGCGATTTTCCCTGTTGAAGGGAAGAGCTGTTGTTGCCAGTGCGGTGGATCCTGCGTCAGCGAAGGTGTAGACGCCAAGGTCAGTTTTGTCCGCAAGTCGGAATTGCAAAGTCTTGGATTAAGTGTCCGGATTGGGCTGGACCTGCCAAACATGCAAGCCGCGGATAATGGCCGCATCGAGCCCACTTTGACCGATGCTGATCGATGCCCCAATGACAGAAATGCGCAGATAGCGACCTTTGCAAAGTTTCGCGGACGGCCCAAACCGGACCTTCTAAAATAGGCTTTTCAGCTCCGGGTTGCGGACCTTTCCGACCTTGATGGCCGTTCGGTAAATAGCCGCTTCCGTCCCACAGCTGAACATGGCGATGAATTCCGCGCATGTCAGCTTTGAGCCACGATTTTGGGCCGAGCCCAAGTCAGTCCACAGGCTCGAAAGCCGGGAAGGTCCAACTGCCGTCCAGAATTTCGGAGCGTGGTTCGTAAAGGCGGACGGTGTAGTTCCAGCCGGGTGAAATCGGGATACAGTTGGCCCGGCCATCGTCACAGCCACCAAAATGGATCAGGTAGGCCCCATTATCGTCTGGTGTTGCTGTGAAGTTGTTGTAACTGTTCACCCCCATACCGTTAGGTTCCAGGTAGCCGTCGGCATTGTAGATGGTGATGGACCAGAACGCGTCCACCGGGACGTCCTTGACGGTCACGGCGTGTGGGGTTTCGCCATCATTTTCGGAAACGCTGTCGATGACATAAGACGCAGCAGTGAACGGCAGGCCACCCCAACCAGCGGCAGCGCCGACAAGGTGGTCAATGGGCCGTGTCTCGTCTTTGGTGCCAAACGCATATTTTGAATTAAAGCCAAGCACCGCGACATCACTCAGCGCCTTGCGCGCCACCCCAAGGTTATCCAGGTTCCAATCCGGCGCCTCGTATGGTCCTTTGCCGCCGCCGCTTGTTTTGATCGCGTCCTGCGCGGCATGGGCCTTTGCGATGTCGTCAGGGTTGGTGACATCAACGAATGTACGGAAGGCCACGAAGGCAAAGCGGGTGCCGACCTCTTCTTCGGTCAGCCTGTAGGTCCCGGGTCTTGCCTCAGCGAACATATAGTGATCCTGATTGACCAAATGCATCGACTGATACCGCCCGCCCAGGTCAGGCAGCGTGATCTCCACAGGCTTTGACAGGTCCACCACAAGTCCGGAATACAGAGTATCCTGATTCATCCGGATCGTTGGCTGATCCTCGGTGGTCGTTGGTTCGCGCAGGTGATGCAACTCGCCCACGCCAAAGCCGAAGGTCTTCATGTTGCCCCGGATATTAAAATCCGACTCGGCGCGTACAAAGTTTTCAACAGTGACGTTTTCGGCCAAAACAAACGTCGGAGCGCACAGGACGAAGGCAAGTAGAGCTTTCATGGTCTGTTCCTTTTTCACTCAATTCACAGGTTGGGCGGCGGGAAATGTCCAGCTGCCATCCAGAACTTCGGGCCCCGGACGATAGAGCCGAACCGTATAGTTCCACCCATCCATGATGGGCAAGCAGTTGACCGCATCCGTGTCGCAGCCCCCCAGATGTACCGTCATGCTGCCGTCATCGTTGGGCGTTCCGGTGATTGAGTTGACGTTGTAAGCATCGCGTGCGTTTTCCTCAAAGAAACCGGCCGCATTATAGAGGCTGACAGACCAAAATGCCCCAACAGGCACGTCTGCCGGGACGTCGATCTTGTAGGTTCCGACGGGCAGGTTTGGTTCGACACTCAAATAGAACGCTTCGGTTTCCGGCAAACCGCCCCAGCCGACCGCCGTGCCAATGAAGTGGCGTAAGGGATCAACCTCGGACTTGGGCCCAAAGGTGCGTGTTGCATCGGGCGCAAATCGGCCCAACTTTAGGGTTTCTGAAATCAAGTCCTCCAGATCCTTTTGATTGTAATCCGGAGAGATGAAGGGTTTGGATGACGCCGCCTCGATCATCATCGCGTCCTGGATCGCGTTCACGGCGGCCACGTCGTCTGGATCAGACGCGTCCACCAGTACGCGCATGAACACAATGACATAGGGGGTATCGAATGTCTTTGTGTCCAGAGTGTAGGTGCCGCCGCCAAAGTAGACTTCGTTGATATAGTGGTGCTGATTCACAATCATCGCGGTCATATATCGCCCACCCACCTCGGGCAGCGTCAGGGTCGCGCCCTCGCTAATATCGACAACAGCTGTGCTGTAGAGCGTGTCACGGTTCATGCGGATCGTCGGCTGATTTTCCACCGGAGTCGGTGTGCGGAAATGGAAAAATTCATTCACGCCACCGGCCAGTGAGACGTATTTGTCCAGCTCTGCATCCGTCGCTGCACGGGTAAAGTTATCAACCGTAACCGGAATTTCCCGACTGTCGACAAGCGCGTCAAGCGTGGCGCTTGTGGATTCCGCCGCGGCACCACCAGAGACCAAGGCAGCGACGCAAAGGGCTGTAACAGACGGCGCAGATTGGGAAAGTCGTTTAGGCATAGGCTTGTTCCTTTGTGCTTTCGCAGAAAAATATGTGCACAGATCTCTAGAAGTCCAAATAGGACGGTGACGTTGCTGTGACGTCATAGCTGCATTTTATCACCGTGCACATTTCATGGCGTTGTCATGGATCATTATTCTCGCTTGCCACCCCCTCAAAGTCGGGTTTCAGCCCATACTCCTAGTTCGTGCTGATTGCAGCATTTGTTAGACAGGGCTCGATGCGGACATCCAACGAAACGTGGCAATCGACCGCTATGCGGACAAAGCAGTCGTTCGTAGAATCTCTAAAGACGACGATGCAAATGCGTGATAACTCCAGATTATGGCCACGACATCTGCGCGAAATCGAACGCCCATCCCTTACGCATTTGCGGTTATTGGTGTTCTTTTTGCTTCAATCTGTTTCGGGCTGGTTCCCTTTTTCAGCCGCAGCCTGACCGAACAGGGTGTTGCACCCTATGCGGTCGCATTCTACCGCTACATTATTGCGGCTCTTCTTCTGCTTCCTGTTCTCATCGTGCACCGAAAAGAATGGCGAGAGATCACTTGGGGTCTTTCCGCCGGAGCCGTAATGGGGCTTGGTTGGATCGGATATGTAACGGCGCTGGAGAAGCTGCCCGCATCGACAGTGGGTGTGCTTTACATGACCTATCCGGTGTTCACCTTAGTTATTGCCTGGGCTGTGTTTGGCGATGCACCCACGCGACGCGCCATGTTGGCCGCTGGTCTGATTATGGTGGCAGCTGTCATTGCTGGCTCGCCTGCGTCAGTGGCTGCGGAACACCTACCAACGCTGCTGCTATCGCTTGCCGCCCCATTTGGGTTTGGCTTCGGAATTTGCGTCCTGGTACACAGGTTGTCACGGATTGCGCCGTTGGCACGTATCGCGTCAGTTTCTCTGGGGTCTGTACTGGGCCTCGCGCCGCTCATCCTTGGAGCTGAGGTTGGAGAGCTTCTCCCAAGGGAACAATCCGATTGGCTTTTCATTGTTGGTATTGGTCTGGTTACCGCTTTCGTGCCCCAGCTTATCTACACGATATGCTCACCTGTTATTGGGGCTTCCCAAACTGCGGTCGTCGGAAGCATCGAATTACCCACGATGTTTGCCGTGGGATATCTTGCCTTTGGCGAAGCCATCTCTTTTCCTCAAGCTTTGGCATGTGCCTTAGTGCTGGGCGCAATCGCGATCACAAGAAGTAGAAAGACGCGCACCGTATCTACCGTGCTCGCAAAATCACCAAGGCGGTAGTACTGGGCTCGGTGCTGCCGTGCTCTGACGTGGGCAAGCTCTGCACGGGTGTTTATCGAGATGACGACGGAGCGGTGCGGGTAGTTTTTTACGTCGAAAGATCGAGTTCCATTAGCACACAAGCCCCTTCGTCCTTGATGTCCAGAAAAGGTCGCTGCCCGTTGAGTTCGAAGTCTTCGTAGCCAATCGAATGAGTGCTGGTGAAGCCCGCTTTCAAAAACATGCTTTGTGAAAACCGGTTTGTCGCTTCGGCGAAAGCAATCCGGTAGCCGGATCTTTCAGCTTGGCTTAGACAAGAGTCCAGCAAGCTTTGCGCAATTCCTCTTCTTGAGAAATCATCACGCACGGCGATCATGAATATATGAAGAAACCTCTCTTCCTGAATGTCGTGCGTCTTTGAAAAAAAGCCTTCCAGCTCATCAATTAGCTTGATGACTGGCTCAGAGTCCAATTCCACTGCATCAATCCCATCAGGGGGCGGTTGACCGAAGTCATGTGCCAGAACTGCGCCTACTATTTCACCAGAAGCTTCATCGAGAGCAACAGACGACAAACCCTCCTTTGCTGATTTTGATCCAAATAGTTCGGCGATCTTTTCGAGCTTTTCAAGCGAGAACTTAGTTGAAACGGCGGGAGGATCACGCCTGCTAAAAACATCACCAAGCAGTTTAGACATTGCATCATTGTCTGTTTCTGACATTCGTCGAACTACGATCTCTGAACTAGTCATTCGGTATTTCTCCCAAAACAAATGGCGTAAATACTTGGCACAATGTTAGCTTTTGGCGCTTGGCGATTGTGTTTGAACAGGGACAAAGCAGTAACAGTCGACGGGATCGTCTCAATCTTTTGCGAATTGCGATAAATCAATAGCACGGGCTTTCAGCCTTTCGTTTCCTCAATTGCTTGCGCATTCATCGATCAGCCATTGGCAGACGGCGCGAACGGCTTTGCGGCGCCCGGCGCGATTGTTGACTGCCAGGTAATACCCGCCGAATGGGATTTCGATGTCCGCGAGTTCAACCAAAACGCCCGATTGAAGTTCAGGTCCACATAAATTCTTGTCCATCAGCACTGCTCCTAGACCGGCGACTGCCGATTGGATTGCCAATAATGCGCCAAGTGGATGGGGCAATTTGAGGTCAGGGACCTCATTAAGTCCGGCCCGCTTGAACCAATCAGTCCACAGGCTGAACGTAGCTTCTTCAATCAAAGGGCCGCGAGCAAGCGCCTCAATATCCAATTTGCCATCTGAAATCGGCGCAAAACCGGGTGCCGCATAAGCCCGAACTTCAGATTGAAACAGCAGATGGTATCCATCAACCGATCCGGTTCTCAAATATCTCACCCCAATGTCGAAATCATGGGCTTCAATATCCATGACCTTAGTAGTTACGGACAGTTTCAGATCAATTTCGGGGTGACGGGTCTTAAGACTTGTAAGCCGAGGGATTAGCCATTTCTGGGCAACTGTGGTTTCTGTCGTCAGCGTAACGGTGCCTTTGGGGGGAACCGAAAGTACCTCCGTAGCCAGAGCGATCCGGTCAAAGGCCGGAGTAATCTCCGTCAGGTATGTTCGACCTTGATCGGTCAGTGCAACACCGCTGTTCTGGGTGCGGAAGAGATGAACGTTCAGACGCGCCTCCAGCCCTCTTACATGTCGGGAAATGGCGGAATGGGAGACGCCCAACTCTGCGGCGGCCTTGGTGAAACTGCCCAATCGACCCGCCGCTTCAAAGGCGCGCAATGCGTTTAGGGGGGGTAAAAGTCTCGGCACGACCCTTTGTGACTTTTTGGAACAATAGGTGTCAAGTATCAACGTTTGAGGGCGAAGGTCGCAGCGTTGCATGGTCGAGGAATGACAATTTCTGGAGGCGACTATGAAACCCATTGATAAAAACGAGTTTGAGATTCACGAAACTAAGGCAGCTCCAAAGCACTTTGGCCGATTTGATTTGAGGGGATGGCTTCTGGGCTTTCTCAAGCCGTCGATACAAACAGGTTGCGACCCGGTCCACCTGACGCATCGACTGCTTAGAGATGCAGGAATCGACGAGTTGGACATCGAGAGAAAGAAGCTAATGAGTGCGCCTCTGATCCGCTGAACCCTCACGGACTATGAACGCCTGCTCCATGTTCGCAGTACAAAAACTTCGCGGAACTGAATTGTGATTACGTGGAGTGCGACTGGATTGGCGGTATCTTAGCATGGCTTGCAAATGAAGCCCCCTGCGGGGCTCAATCCGGTCATCTGACGGTTTACCGATTTACTAAGCCAAGGCCGGTCAGTTGGTACTCAAGTCACACTGAAGCATCAAAATACATTCCCCTACGTCGTCTTTTCTCATTGATCTGGTACTGACTTCGACAGATAGAGAGGTGTGCGGTGGCTGTCTTCCTTCGCAAGTGGCGCATGTCAAAGCGCTGCCGGAGGACCTCCGGTGGCCTTTATTCGTGGCTTACGCAGCAGCCACAGGCCCTATCAGAGGACGTCATGCCCTTTTCAACTGACGGTCAAGACCGCGCTACTCGCGCCATTGACCCATTGCCAATACGCCTTATCAAGCGCGCCATACTGGTTCTTGTCGGCCTGTTTTATTTCCTCTTCGTGGCCTTTGCCCCTCTTCTTTGCATTCGGCGCAGAGGGTTTCGGGGTTGGTATTGGCGCCTGGTGAAACGGTCATGTTCCCGCCTGCTGTGGCTCCTCAGCATTCGCGTCGAGATGCGTCCTGAGGAAAAGAATGCCCTCGCCGCCGACACCAACAGCATCATCGTGGTTAACCACCGTAGCCATCTCGATGGCTTCAGTCTCATGCATGTGGTGCCCGACACCAAATGGTTCACTTTCGCGGCGAAATCAGAGTTCTGGAACAGCAAACTCCTGCGTACTGGTTTTGATGGAGCGGGTCTCGTCCCTATCAACCGGGACTCCGGTTCAACGGCCATGGATACGCTGATAAAGGCCGTCCGGGAAATGCCTGCCCGCTGTTCCATTGTGCTATTCCCAGAAGGCACCCGGGCCAAAACAGACTCGCTAGGGGACTTTAAAGCGGGTGCTGTCTTAGTCGCCCGAGAAACCGGCCGCACGATCACCCCTATTGTCATCCACGACAGCGATAGTCTACTTCCACGCGGCAAACATTTACCGCGCAGCGGGACGATCCGTGTGGAGGCATTGCCAACATTCGCGTGCGATCCTACCGCTAGTGTGGATGAGGATCTGGCGCGATTGCGCAGGCAGATGATGGCTGTGTTTGAACGGTGAAGTCTGTTTGACAGAAATATGCAGAAACCGAGTTTGTTGAGTTTCGGCTACGCGTAGCGGCAGATAACAGATTTGCGGAACAACTGTACTTGTCGGTGGGGTTTTCTCCAACGGGTATCGATATGCGAAGACCTAGTTAGTACCCGTATTTCAGTATGCTCTTAGCCAGTCTTATCTATGGTTGGACTGCTTGGTATTATCACTGAACCCTCAGAAGAGAATGGACATTTGAGTGCCCTGAACTCGCTATTCATGCCGGAGGCAGAAAAAGCAGGGGAGACACGAATTTGCCAGATGCTGTACGACGTATGAGTGACCAAAAGCTAACACTAAGCCGCCATTAGACCACCAGCTTCGCCTGCGATATCGACTATGCAGTCATCGCCGGTCTGAATGCGATTTGCCGGGCTTGCCCCTCCGAGTTCCAATTTGGGTGAGGTTAACCAGAACGCGGATTGCCACGGGGTCATTTCACGTGGCAGGGCTTTCAACACTTTTTCCATCAAAGGAAGCGGGGTTCCATCCTCAGCAAACTGGAAAGATGGATAGGCGTTGGCCCCATTGTAAGGCAAAGAAAGAACCTTCCCGGTTCGTGTCCAGATGTCGGCTATCCGCGTGATCTGCCAGGAGCCCTTCTGCCATTGTGCGTGCACGCCGGCATCGTCCAGCAACGAATACTCACGCGCAAAATCATCCATCCGGATGTCATTGACCGCGCAACAATGCCCCTCGAATTTATGCAAATACATCTACTTACTCACTGAACTCACTAACAACTCATGAAACGATACTGCCAAAAAATTAATCTAGCCAAAGTTAAGAAGTTCACATTGGGCAAATTAAACTTCAGCTAACATCGTTTTTTATATCTAGCGCGCTGAAATTATTGTTGGTTTGCTTACGATGGCCCGCCGTTTTTATGCTCGTAAAACCAGTTCAGAACTCGTGGCTTTGTTACCCATTGGGGTAGTAATCCTCACAAGCTGAAGGCATTGGCCATGGATCTACCGAACCGATTTTTGGTTTGCGAGTGGTCAACATCCAAGCATTGGACAAAGCCGCCAGTCACTCTGTCCAGTGTTGGAAACTAGTACCGAGGTGGACTCTCTTTTCTACGATCACGATCCTCTTCTTCTGACACTCCCGCAAAAAGACAAAAAAGTCCCGATCCAAAGGTTGGCGTGACACCAATCGCGATGGGGAGGTTTTGCATTTCTACAGACCTAAATTCCTTTCTTTGGTCACAATACGGACTGACCATTCCAAAAATTTCATACCGCCACCTTGAATTTCTGGACCAATCATTCCAAATCATGCGCATGAGCAAAAAAACTCTCCCAAATGGCGACATCAAATCACCCGCTGGCCCGGGTAGACCTCGTGCCTTTGACGAAGCTGAGGCTTTGGAAAAAGCCTTGTGCGTATTCTGGCACAAGGGCTACGAGACCGCGTCCGTGGATGATCTGACCAAGGCCATGGATTTGAGCCGGTCCAGTTTCTATGGAACGTTCGGCAACAAGCAGGCTTTGTTTCACAAAGCTCTCAGGCACTATTCAAGGCGTGGTTTAAAAAATCTGCGTGACGTTGCAGATGCGGGCGGAAATGACCCCGTTGGTGCGATAATGGAAGCTTTGGCGAACCCGCAAGGTGGTCGTGACGGCTGCATGCTGATCAATTGCCTTACGGAGCTTGCTCCTCATGATGATGAAGTGGCGGCTCTCGGGCGACGGCATTTGGAGAGTATTGACGAGATTATTGCAAGAGCGCTTGAGCCTTCGGATCCGGGACAGGTACTCGACAAGGCACGCGCCTTTGCGTCCCTTGCAATCGGCACACTAGCCTTGCGTAAGGCGGGCGTTCCCGATGAGCAGATATCGCAAACCCTGAAACAAGCCCGGTTGGTGATTTCGCCATAAGGCCCCCGCCACCAAAAGGAAATGAAACCTAACACAAACTCAAACAAGAGACAGTGACCATAATATTGGACTGATTGGTCCAATAATATCTGATCAAAGTTTACCAAAGAAGGAAGCAGCAATGGTTGATGAAAAACTGTTCTCCGGCATCAAAGCTGGTGCAATCGAGCTGAAAAACCGCATTGTCATGGCGCCACTGACCCGCAACCGGGCCAGAGCCGAGGATGACAGCGTCCATGAATTGCAGGCCAAGTACTACGCCCAGCGGGCGGGTGCTGGATTGATCATCACGGAAGCATCGCAAATTTCGCCCCAAGGCAAGGGCTATGCCTGGACGCCCGGCATTTATTCCGAAGCGCAGATCAACGGCTGGAAAAAAGTGACTGAGGCCGTCCATGCCAAGGACGGGAAGATCGTAATCCAGCTTTGGCATGTGGGCCGGATTTCGCATTACAGCTTGCAGCAGGATGGTGGCGCCCCTGTTGCACCATCCGCAATTGGAGCTAAGGCCAAGACGTTTGATGGTGAGCAGTTTGTTGAAACATCTGAGCCGCGGGCTCTGGGTATCGAAGAAATTGCTGGCATTGTCGCCGACTACCGGTGGGCCGCGGAAAACGCCCGGAAAGCCGGTTTCGACGGTGTCGAGGTTCATGCAGCCAATGGATATCTTATCGATCAGTTCCTGCGGGACGAGTCCAACAAGCGTGAAGACGCATACGGCGGCCCCGTAGAGAACAGAGCGCGGTTCCTGAAAGAGGTCATGGACGCAGTTGTCGATGTCTGGGGCGCCGACCGTGTTGGTGTCCGCCTCAGCCCGTTTTCAGACGCCAACAACATCTCCGACAGTGACCCGCAGGCGACATTCACCCATGCGGTCAAATTGCTGAATGGTTATGGGCTAGCCTATCTCCATCTCGTGGAGGGACAGACCGGCGGCCCGCGCGATATTCCGGAAGGTGGCGATCTGAAGGCGCTCTATGAATTGTTTGACGGTGCGAAAATGGGCAACAACGCTTATGACCGGGAAATGGCGGTTGAAGCGGTTGAAACCGGAGCCGTCGATCTGGTGGCCTTTGGCCGGCCGTTTATTTCCAACCCTGACCTGGTCAACCGGCTGGAGAAAGGCGCCGCTCTGAATGAGCTCGATCCGACTACCCTCTACGGCGGCAATGAAAAAGGGTACACCGATTACCCCGCGCTGGAAGAGGAAGCGGTTGCCGCAGAGTGATAAATCGCTCTTAACTCCGTGGCGATAGGCAATACCAAAAATAGTGAGCGCGCCGGTTTGGACGCGCTCACTTCGCGGGTACGGCAATATCCTTTCTTGAAGCGCGGTTCTGTCACAAGTCTGCGAATGGACTGCTTTCATCCGATTAGGGTTGAGTTTTTCCAATCAGAATGCACTCTTGATTAAGAGGCACCCGGGTTTTTTGTTGAAGAAGATGTTTGGTGACTACCGTCAATTGAGCGCGTCTCTCGAACCACGCAAAGTTATGGGCAGATCGTGCAAATTTATGCGCAAATGGCGCGCGACATTATGAGCGAAAGTCTCGAATTTTTGCGAGTAAAATCAATGGTGGAGATGCAGCGTTATGAGCACACCTACAGATTTTGTAGGGACGCGCACAAACGTGCACGAACCCCATAAGTCTGCATGATTTGCGCATTAGTTTGCGCGATTTCAACTCAGAAGTGCAGAATGCCGACGTCATTTCTGCTATTGGGTGAGTCTTGAGTTCTAGACTTAAGGCAAGGATAGGGTTGCAGGTGTGTGCTCCCGGTGGGTTTTGCGCATTGATGAGCTCAACAAACCACTAAGTTTATCCTACGGGTCTGTGGTCTCCTTGAGCCTCCCCAACTGAACTGGTCCACCGTTATGTTTAGGAAACGGAGGACCACGAATGGCAAACAAGAGACCAAAGCCCGAAGAGATTGTCTCGAAGTTACGGCAGGTTGAAGTTCTGATGGGGCAAGGCATGTCCCGTCTTGATGCGATCAGGCAGATCGGCGTTGTTGAACAAACCTACTACCGCTGGCGAAAGAAGTACGGCGGAATGGGTGTGGATCAGTTGAAAGAACTGAAGCGACTTCAGAAGGAGAACGAGCGGCTGAGACGTGCGGTTTCTGATCTGACACTGGACAAGTTGATCCTGACGGAAGCCGCTAAGGGAAACTACTGAGCCCCGCTCGTCGTCGTGCCTGCATCAGCCATGTACGCAACCAGCTGAACGTTTCTGAGAGACGCGCCTGCCACGTGCTTGGGCAACACCGGTCCACGCAACGGCGTGTCCCACAAGGTCGCACAGACGAAGCCCGATTGGTGGCCGACATGATCGAGTTGACCCGTCAATACGGGCGATATGGCTATCGCAGGATCGCAGCGCTGCTGAGAGAGGCTGGGTGGTCTGTTAGCGACGGGCGGATTGAACGGCTTTGGCGACGAGAGGGGCTGAAAGTGCCAGTGAAACAACCGAAGAAAGGACGGCTCTGGCTGAATGACGGATCATGTGTCCGGCTGAGGCCGGAGTATCGCAATCATGTATGGAGCTATGACTTTGTTCATTGCCGAACCGACGATGGCAAAGCTTTTCGGACGCTGAACATCCTTGATGAGCACAGCCGGGAGTGCCTGGCGATTAGAGTGAAGCGCAAGCTGAACTCGGTCGACGTGATCGATGCCCTGACGGATCTGTTCATACTTCGGGGTGCACCCCGTTTCATACGTTCAGACAATGGGCCGGAATTTGTTGCCCAAGCTGTGCGAGACTGGATCGCCGCCGTTGGCGCTCAGACGGCTTACATTGAACCTGGGAGCCCGTGGGAGAACGGATACTGTGAAAGTTTCAATGGCAGGTTCAGGGATGAGCTACTCAACGGTGAAGTCTTCTACAGCCTGCGCGAAGCTCAAATTCTGATCGAACAATGGAGAAAACACTACAACACAAAGC
This sequence comes from Ruegeria sp. CDSC068, assembly GCF_059610545.1. Lineage (NCBI taxonomy): Bacteria > Pseudomonadati > Pseudomonadota > Alphaproteobacteria > Rhodobacterales > Roseobacteraceae > Ruegeria > Ruegeria sp. CDSC068. The sequence continues at coordinate 22,267 of NZ_JBXWNV010000010.1, read as the reverse complement.
GGCCCCACAGTGCACTGGGCTATCGCCCACCAGCACCTGAAACCATCATACCAATGGATTACAGGCCAACGATGCACTAACAATCAATTTGGACCAGTCAGATGAGGCCGCTCACTGCCATCGGTCACAGATGAGAAGAACTACGGACTGATACCATTAGATTGGATATTTCGAAGTGAACCTTCGTTAGCGACGTGAAATGCGTTAGTCATTCACCTTAATTCTAGGTTTCGCCAGCCAATAGGACGTTTTGCTCGGTTGTGTGTTTCAGCGCAAGTTTGGGAACTTGCAGGCTTAGCAAAATGCCCAGGCACAAGTTTTGGTCACAAAAATCTATTCGTCTGTTAATTTTGGTTCAGAGGAATTGGTTTAGCTAAAAGGATCACATCGACTGATGAAGCGGAAAATTGCTGCGATCCTAAGCCTCGATGTCGTCGATTACACCAAGCGCATGTCAGAGGATGCTGAGACCACGCTGAACACTCTACAACGCATTTTGGACGATGTGATCAGACCGTTGGTCCATGAAAACAAAGGACGAATATTCAAGCTGATGGGAGATGGTGCTTTGGTTGAGTTTGTTGCAGCCACAGACGCAATTAATGCTGCCAGCCAGATTTTCAATCAGATGAGAGATGAAGACGTAACACTTCGAGGAGGTCTCCACGTTGGCGACGTAATGCCAAATGGCACAGACTTGTTCGGAGAGGCCGTGAATGTTGCGTCGCGCCTTCAGTCCAGCGCGCATATTGGAAGTTGTCTCGTCAGCAAGACAGCTGCTGAAGTTGCGGGAACTTCGCTGGCGGTTGCTTTGCGACCAGAAAGCTCGATACGGTTGAAGGGAATTCCAAATCCAGTGGAAGCCTACTCTATTGATTTAGATGGTGACAAAAGACGCGCAAAGAACAAGCTGCTGGCTAGCTCTCAAGACGTCCGCTTTGCAAAATCAAAAGACGGTACAACGCTTGCCTGGACATCCACTGGAAGTGGTAGAAAGTTACTGGTCACACCAAACTGGCTTAGGCATCTGGAATACGATTGGACGATGAACACCATCGCCGGGTGGTTGCCGCTGCTTTCTGAAAATCACTGCCTTTATCGGTTTGATGGTAGAAACAATGGCTTGTCCCAGAGGGGCGTGCAGGATGTGTCTTTGAATCGGATCGTCGAAGATGTAGAGGCCGTACTGGACGCAGCCGGGATCGAAAAAGTTCCGCTGTTTGGTATATCTTTTGGGGCAACCATTGCCGCGGCTTTTGCCGCAAATAATCCTGACCGTGTTTCGGGGTTGGTTCTACTCGGTGGATTTGCACAAGGACTCGCGGTGCGTTCACAGCCCGGAATTGCCGCGCTTGGGCAAGCAATGATGGATATGAGCCTTGAAGGCTGGAACGATGAATACCCTTCTGCAAGAGACTTGATGGCGCAATCATTTGCTCCAACCGCAAGTCCGCATGACCAGCGCACTTATGCAGAATTTATGAAAGTGGCAATGGACCATCAGGATTGGCTCAAGATTGGACCACTGGTCGCAGGGGTCGACGTAACCGATCTACTTCTGCGGATCACCTGTCCGGCTCTGGTTATGCACGCTAATCGAGACAGGATGCACAGTGTTGAACAAGGTAGGATTTTCGCCTCCGGCATCCAGAAGGCGCGCTTTATTGGCCTTGAGACAGCAAACAATACGATGCCAGAGTATGATCCTGCCTGGCCTAAAGCCCTAGTGGAAATAGAGCGTTTTTTGAATTCAATTTGAGCAGTGTACGTTGTTCATCGCCAAAACTATATTGTTCGAAGGTAAGAGGATGCCGTGCGCCCTTCGATTTTCGATACTGGAATTTAAAAACTCTAGGCTTCTCGTCATCGACCGCTTTGTCCTGATCTCGGAAATTGCAAAGTCTTGTTGCGAATGTCCGGTTTGGGCTGGTTGCGATCAACCATGCTTATCGTAAAGACTGGTAGTACATGGTTCCGCAGAGCAGTGTTGGGGAAATACTTATCCGGGACGCTTTGGTTCCTAGCAGGAGAGGCGCTTAGAAGAAGCGCGCACTACTACAACGACAGTCGCCATAGACTTCTTATGTTAAACTTTGGGTAATGGCGGCAGGTAAGCTGTACTAGCGGTCTGGGTCTGTATCGAGTTTGCCCCAGAGATCATCAACCAGATCTGAGAAGCCATCATTCGAGGCCTCCTTGTGCAGTAGACCAGCTCTTCGCCGGCATTCGACCTCGGCCATTAGTTCCTCCTCTGTTGCTGTCTCAACCACATCACATCGAAGAGCTTCAATCTCGTCCGCTGTCCACGACTCAAATTTGTCAGCGTAGAAGCCCAGGGAATACGGTTCGTCATCAGAAATCTGCTTGATCACAGCATTCCAATCTTCGCTCTGGTTCGATTCCTTTTCGACCCTCTCATCTAGTTCGCGGACAGACTTGCGGATCATCGGCGGCAGCTCTGCCTCAACGCTTTCTTCGCCCGCGCCAGTCCCCGCAAGCCAAAGGTCTGCGATCTTGCGGACGAGCGCCCAGGCCGTCTGATTTCGAGGGTGGCCTTTAATCCGGCCGCCAAGGCCTTTTTCCTGAATGCCCAGCTGTTCAGCGGCCCGTTCGTTCATTCGAATATTGTAATCAGACACGTCCGCGAGCTCTGAATCGTTCTCAGCTACAGCTCGAGCGACTTCTTGATCACCGACGTAAACAACCACCTTCAACATCCCGCTAGCCCTTCCTTCGCAGGTTCATCACCCGGTCCAGGTGGCTGTAGTCCAGATCTCGCATGATCTTCTTCACTCGCTCTGGATCGACTTCGCGATCTTTTCCGGCAGTGTGGACGATGTGTCTGACGTAGATCGTCAAAGCGACAATGATCACGGCGGATAAGATCAAGCTGAAATGCTCGGCCCCCATCACCAAGTCTTCTTCCTTGGGTCTTCGATCCCGAGGTCGTCGAACACGTTGCCGCTACCATCAGTGATCTCGACATCATCGTCGTCAGTCACTAGATCCCAGGTGTTCTCTTTGACCCATTCATCCCGCCATTTGGGCGCATCGGCCGGACGCTGTGCAAAATCGGCGATTTGCTCGAAAATCATTTTGCGCAATGCAAGCCAGACCTCCGGACCCTCTCTGCGACGAGCTTGCAACTCTGCGATCAAGGCATCCAGAGGAACATCCTGTAACGGGCGCCCGAAGATCTCTTCTTCTGAAAAATCATCTGTCATCACTCAACATCCTCGACACTGATCGCCAAGACTAAGATCTTGTTTGGTTTTACAGTGATTTCTTTTCCTTCAATCGCTCGAAGTTGGCCGTTCACCAAAGTCTCGCAGATTACGAAAATTGGGATTTCCTCTTCTGTAGTCTCGTCACTCATCTGGCTTACCCTTCGGATCAGGCACCTTTCGCGCCCGGATCTCATCCGCTGAGATCGGCTTGGTTAGTTTTGCTCGACCGGCCGCAATTTCAGCCTCCCTAAGCCTAAGCAAACGCAAGGTTTGTTCATCCAGCTCAACGTCGTCGCCATCACCCATCAGACTTCTCTCGAGTACAGTAACAGTGAGAACAGAGCACTTGTGATTTGTCAGTTGTCCGAACGATATCGCCTACGTGGCCGCACTCTTCACACGTCACACCGCATCGAAATTCCATCCAATCAGCGTACTCCTGAATGAGATCGTGGTATCGACTGAAACCGATACAAATCTTGCCATCCTGGCCTTTCTTAATGTCCGAGATCTGAATAGTTCCAGGGTCCAGTGCCCTGAAATCCTGACTGAAGGAAAGCTTGTGGAGTGCTTGCGAAATCATGACGAGCCAGCCCTTTCCGACAGCAGGAACAAGAGATGCGCAATCCGGAGAAACGAGGTCTGGATAGTTTTCCACAATGTCCAGCCTCAGGCTGTCGGGCCAGGATTCTTCGGCGCCCTCAAATCGCCGCCGCAGAGCATCATTGTAGCACCAGCTGCAAAGCGTCGTCACAAACCCAAGGATGCTCTGGCGTTGGGCAGAATTAGAACAACCTTCACAGGTTTGCTCAATCTGATCGACATCCCATTGAATCTCTTCACTCGTAGCCTGGTTGCAGCCCGGGCCCTCATAGACGCGCAAGCCTCCCCATTTCTGCTTGATCTGAACGATAGACGGGCGTTCATCACCAAACAGGTCGGGCTGCTCGTCGATCAACCTCTTCACTTTCTTAAGTGCAAGCGTAAGCTGCTTCGCCCACCCGGCACGATGCTCACCAAGCTGCTTGAAGACGCTTCCATGAATATCGTTCCAGTCGACAACACTGCTCATCACTGACCTCCGGGCGTGCGCCTCTTTGAGATCGTGTGAAACCTCCGCCATAGCAGTCATCATACGGTCGACCACTTCGCGGTCATCACACTCGACATGCAGACCCTCGGTCGACCATGTGACGTCAGAGACGCGCGGAGCTGGGTAGTTGTGCGCCATCACCAAACGCATCTCTTCGGCGTACCAGGCGTCAAATGAGCGGAGGTCATCTGGAGCTCCATGGTCCTCGATCACACCTCGAACCTTTTCTCGGAATTCCTTCCAGCTCTTTTCGACATCATCCATCAATCACATTCTCCAGAACTTGGTCTTGTTGAGATGGAAGACCCCTCTCGAGATCTGGCAAGCCGGACCAGCCTTCGGGTGTGCGTCCGAGGCTCTCCTCGACCGATTGCTTGATGTCTTTGAAATCAATTGCGTTCGTAACTTCGTCCGCCATGTCGGACACCTCCTGAGGATGGTAGGAGGCGTCGGAATCGAACCGACTCGTGCACTCTAATCTGGAGCAATTACAAGGATATAAGCCTCGCCCGCATACCAATGCTGCCTCCCACGGATTTTGCGTGGGTTATCGACCTCAGGCCGATATTCGATGGCAGTGGATGCGTGTTAACGTCATGACCGAAAGCTGAACCAGTTCGCATAACCATGTCAAGACAGAGCGTGCTGCACTTAGAAATTCACCCCGTAGTTCTGGGAACCTTCTAGCTTAGCGTGTGCCCGATACACTGATGCATCTTATTTTGCGGGTCAGTACAGCGTCGAGTAGCTCTCAGACAGCGAAGCGATTCGATACCCTGTGATCCGGAATCGAACTCAGAAACTCTGTCGATAGTTCGCTCTGAACCGACGCGCGTCTTTTGATATGCGTCTGATGCGCTCCGTTCTGGAGAAATACAAAAGTCTTGATCTGAACAAACCTCAGCGGCAGCATTGACCTGCATCTTTCGAAAATGGAGATCCCGGTTGCAAGACTTTGTAAGTCTCATTCCATTTAGCGTCTCGAGTAATTTGTGATGATACGTTCCTCACCTGAACTGCTGGCAGTTTCGAGGCGTTGGTATGAAATACTCAGAACCAAGAAGAATACTGACGAGTTGCAGGATTTTCTGTCGAAAGCAGATGAACTAAGGTTCGTTGGGACAGGCGAAGGTGAGTTTTGGAGCGGGCAAGCAGTTCGCGATGGGGTTAGCGGCTTTTTTGCGGAGATCCCGGCACCCGTCGTTTTCGAAGAAGTTGAAGCTGAGGCCTTCGAAAACGGAGAAACGGGATGGTCATCCTTCGTCCACAAGATTCAGTTTGTCGGCTTTGATGAACCCGTCTTCTACCGCACCGTCCTGATTTTTGTCCTGGAGGGAGCGGCATGGAAGATCATCAATCGCCACGCCTCAGTGCCAACTCCAAATATTGAACTCGTGGGTAAAGAGCAGCTGGCCATCCAAAAGCTGGTTGATGCTGCGCGCGAAGATGGACCCGAGCTGATCCAAACCGAAGGTTTGGCTTCGGTACTTTTCACTGATGTTGAGGGCAGTACAACGTTGGCGGAGGCTTTGGGCGATCAGCATTGGTCGATGCTGATCGAAAACCACTTCCAAGTCTTGGCGGCGATCATTGAAAAGTATCATGGCCAGTTCGTGAAGTCTCTTGGAGACGGAACGTTGTCCGTCTTTCCGTCCGCGAAAGAAGCACTAACAGCAGCTATCAAGATTCAGGGGGCTATTGCATCGGCATCCGTGGAGCCATCTTTCGGTGTTCGGATTGGGATTCACACTGGTGATGTCGTTCAATCTCGTGGAGATTTCTTCGGTACTGTGGTCAACAAAGCGTCACGGATAACGACCGTTGGTGCGGCAGGCGAGATACTCGTGTCAGATGCGACTCGCGCCATGGTCGGAGGACGAACCGATTTCTCATTTTCTGAAATAGAGCCGAGACTCCTGAAAGGTCTACGCGGTCACCACGTCTTATATCGGCTGGAGTGGCAAGATTGAGTATTGCGGCTGCTCTAACGCCGACAAACCACACAGATACCCAGCAGAGCAAAGTCGCAAAACGTCTTTTGCTACGCAGCACGCCTCACATCGCCAGCAATTCCCGATGAATTGCGACCATCGCCCAGGTGTCGCGCGTGCAATACGCCACAAGATCAGCATATACCTTCTCGCGCGCTGGATCATCCGGTTCCGTCAGTGTTACGTCCTTCCAAAGGCGAGACGCGCTCGCCCCCTCTTTGATGTCCAGATCATCGTATGAAAGTTCTGGCAAAAACGCTGGAAGAACGGCCTTGATGGAGGCGCTTCCCTTGAACGCGGGATCGTTGATCACTTCATCCGCAAACGGCTTCATAAGATCTACAACGCGGGCGTTTAGGCCTTTCAGGAACTCTGCATGCTCTGGATAAGTTTCCGCCATTTCCGTATTGCGCGATTTCTCGAACGGAGCATACCAAACCACTACAGAGCCAACGTTTCCTATGTCCTCACGAAGCCTTTTCAGCAAGGCTGGCATTGGGTTACTGGCGTCTCGGTGGAGATACTCCCTGTGCTCAATTTCTCCGCCAGGCTCATGCTGGATATGCAAGGAATACTGGAAAGCCACTTGCTGATAGGGACGCGTTCCGTCCCAGGGTGGCAGCAAACTCTGAGATGTCTCGTAGTCAAAATAGTGAACCGGATAGACAATCTCGCTCAGAAACCTGCTTAACTCCTGATGATCGATTGTGCGTTCACCGTTCGCCACTGTTCTCAAGTAGCGCTGTGTCGACTTGCCCAACACAGATGGATCACTGATCTCGTCAATCTTTGTGATCCCATTTGCGATGAGTTCCGAGGCTTTTTCCGCATTCATGAACGGAAGGCGGTGGATACTGTCATGCGCGAGAGGTGGGTCGAATTTTTCGCGGATCTCCAGCCATTCACCATAGGATTTAAGGCGCGCACGTTCGGGGGACGGATCAGGCATCGTACCGCTGGCAACGACGCTCAATGCCTGATCGATAAGCGTGCGTGTTTTTTCGAGCTGCTCAGTCACCGCATCCGTGATGTCAGTGATGCCGACAAGCTCTTGCGGATTGATTTCGCCGTTTCTGACGTAATCACGGTTCACATGTGCAACTTCGCAGCGCGTAATGGGGAACCCGGCCGCCTCAAGCACGACACGCTGGAATGCGAGATCAAAAGTGTGCTCGGGTTTTGCAGAAGTCCCGCTCTTGATCTCTGTCAGAACGTACCCATCATCACTGCGGCTCACGATGTCGGAGATGCAAGTTATGGTTCCATCTTCATAGCGTCCCTGCGCCACTGCGTTTGCACCGTTTCTCCAAGCCTCCAAAGTACGCGCGGGCAGAGCCTGGTATTCTGAAAAATCTGAAAAACCGAGGCGAACGAGATCACCAAAAAGCTCCTCTGCATATGGTTCAAAGGCGTGCCCCTCGTCAAAGCGTGCTTGCAACGAAGGGTCAATTGGCGGCAACAGATGCCTGGCATGCTTCTTGATCCAGAGCCAGGCAGGGTGCCTGAGAAACAACATGTAGTCTGATTTGGATAGCATCGTGTAATTTGCATTCCAGAATTGGTGAAACCAGTGGAAGACCATCATGGTCAGCTATTGAGAGTAACTTTTCTTTGGTGCAGTCGGCGTTACCACTCTACCAAAGCCTCATGTAAATCGTACCGATAGCTCGGCGTCCATCACGCCACCAAAACCAGCTGACCATTCTTCACCTGGAGACACTGGCCATGCGTCTGTCAATGTGCCAGTTGTGACTAGCTCGCCTCCCTGAAGCTGGTCGTCTTTGAAAAGCAGAGACACAAGATGAGCCAGGACTTTAATTGGGCCGCCGAGCGCGTTTTCACCCTTGCCGGCCTCGATAGCCTCGGTGCCCTTGAACAACGCTAGTGGCACTTCGGCCAAGCCGGTCAAGATATCATGCGTCGCCTCGATTTTGTCGCCAAGAACAAGGCAGCCGTGCAATCCTTGTGCTGCGATTGAGTCTTCGACCGAGAATTTCCAGTTGGGATAAATCGATTGGACGATTTCAAATCCTGGAGCGACCCACTCCACGCAACCTGCCAACTGCTCATCGTTCATTTCAGCCGTCGGTGTATGTCTAAGGCCGAGTACGATTTCTGGTTCAATCCTCGGTTCTGAATACCTTGCCAAGTTTACCGGCTGATCAGTCGAAAACAGCCCATCTGCGTGGACCTCTCCCCAAATGGGTTGATCCACACCGTAAACAGGCCAAATCGTGCGGTTCGTGAAGCCGACTTTTCTGCCAACTCTTTCTTTGTCCAGAATCTCGCGGACACGACTAGCAATCGAATAAGCGTCATCCAGCGATAGCTGTCCTGCCTCTGAAGACAGTTTAGGTATCTGCTGGGCAGAGGTCAGGGCATCAGCAATTGTCTGAGCGTTAGATTCAATATCTCTTGTCATATTCGCATTATACGCTCCGACGGCTGGATTGCGATGCAAGCGAGGTTTTGAAGGGCCATCGTCGGAAACTCAAAGGCTTGCAATGAAAGTGTGGATATGCCTCATTAACCTTCTGAGAGATGACAACCTTCGGTTGATGTCTATTCTTCAACTTAACCTTGGTTGGAAACCAGCTTCCCACTCGGAAGAATTCCTCTAAGGCTTCAAGATGTGCCTGGCGCTACTGCCGCTTTCGTTTGACCGAGATAATGCATCCGGAATGCTTCGGGTGCCGTGCTGGTACATCACGAGCCATCGCATCCACATTTCCAAGGTGTCGTAGTGCCCCGCTGTTCAGCAACACGCCGCGCCCGGCATCATACCGACGTTGCCCAAATCCGCTGGCAACGCATTCCCAGTCTTCCTTGGCCGCCGCGTTGCGGAATCTCGGTAGGTCGTGCGGATCATGCCGCCCAGGTGTTGCTGCGACGTGATCGTGTTTCTTCGCATTGCTTTGGTGGGTTATATGGTGGGTCACTTGAGTTGTTCCAGGTCGCTGGACAGTACCGGTCGTCGGCCTCGGCTTAGGGCGCATGATTGTCACGACGCCTTGTGGTTTCGGATGTCCTGGGACTGCCACGTGAGTTGCCGTCGGTTTTGGTGTCAACTGTGGAACCTGGCCAGGAACCGCCGTGGGAACCTGATTGGGGGTTGCGGTTGGTACAAGCGGTGGCGTCGCCGTAGTACCGCTGGGTTGCGGAACACGGCCGGGCACTGCAACCGGAATCTGGTTTGGTGTTGCAGTCGGGACGAGCGGTGGCACAGCAGTTTGACCGGTGGGCTGAGGTGGGACCTGACCAGGAACTGCGACTGGTATTTGGTTTGGTGTTGCGGTGGGCACAAGTGGCGGCACCGCTGTTGGGCCGGTGGGTTGAGGCGGAACCTGGCCAGGGGTAGCGACCGGAACTTGATTGGGAGTTGCAGTCGGAACTTGCGGCGGCACCGCGGTAGGACCGGTAGCCAATGGTGGAACCTGATTGGGAACGGCTGTCGGAACCCGGTTTGGTGTCGCGTTTGGTGCCAAAGGCGGAGCTAGAGTTGGCGCTACTACCGGCGTGGGAACCTGACCAGGAACCGCTATTGGTGTCGCAATAGGAACCTGACCGGGAATTGCGTTCGGGACCGCGCCCGGCGTAAGGACTGGAACAGTAACGGACGTGGGCGTTTGCTGCGTTCCCTTAGGCGGTAACTGATTTGCCACCGGCTGAGTTGGGCCAGTAACTTGATTACCTGCCCCTTGCCCACCAGCCTGCCCGCACCCTTGGCTCGACTGGTGTGGGTTCCCTACGCCTCGGCACCACCCGTAGTGATTTCCGCGGGCAAAGACCTGAGTAGCGGCCAGTTCTGCAATTAGACAAGTTGCGGTAAGTACAGCAATTCGGTTCAGTTTCATAACATCCTCACCAACTTGTTGTCAGAGCAAGATACGCGCCAGGATCGCCTGAGTCGGTCAACGGACCGTCTCTCAAAGGGACACCGACATATCCGGACAGGAATAGATTTTGCTTAAACTCAATGTCCAACCCAAGACCTGTCGATGCCAGTGTAGCATTGTCAACTTCAAAACTCGCAGGGTCATTGTTCGAGATGTAACCCACGTCGAAAAAGGCAAAGGGCGTTAAGCGATGTATGCTCTGGGAACTGGGGAAGTAGGAATGAGACACTTCGAAAATCGCGGAAATCCCGGAATCACCATCCACTTCGTCAAAACGATATCCGCGCAAAGCATAGCGATCACCAAGGAAGTACTCTTCGACAGAGGGCAGCCGGTCTGTTGTGTACTGCCCCCAAATCTCGGTGCGCCAAGCTGTGTTGGGCGACAAGCCCGTTAGTGGGCTTTCGTATCCGATGCCGCCTCGTAGATGCCAGAACGAAGAGTCCCCGTCGTCAAAATTCGCGTCTGTCGTGTCGTTGTCATTGTCACCAAAAGATAAGGTTAGCCCCGCTTCCAGAGCTTGTCCCTTTGGATAGTTTTGCCCGTAAAGATATGTAAGGCCAACGACACTCGCGTCACTGGATAGTGGAACGCCACCACTGACTGAATCCGCTTTTGAAAGGCGATAGTCCAGCAGAAGATATCCATAACGGGCCACATCGCGGATCACGGGGTAACCCATCGCGACTGTGAAGTTCTCGCCGTCAATATCTGTTCTCGCAAAGTCCCCTGAGAGGTCACGTTTTGCGTTTATGTTCCCGTAGAAGATCTCACCGTACAGACCATTGCTGTTCAGCGGCGTGCGATAGGTAAGAGCGCCCCATAAAGAGTGCTCATCGTCTTTGTCCCAATTGTAATTGCCTGATCCCTCAAATCGCAGCAAATCCCCGACGGTCAGCGTTGAATAAAACTCTTGCACGACATAGAAGCTGAGCGCTTCTCCAAGCTCACGCGGAGGGTTGTCGAGTGTCGCACTACCGGCTTGTTTTCGCAGTGGCTCTCCCAATACTCTCAGCCGAGCACCAGCCTGATCCGGGTAATCAAGTTCGGTCGACAACTCCAAGTCAGGTATGTCCTCGGCTAGCATAACCGCCCGCTCAAATCGTTTCAGCGTTATGGGATAGGAGGTGGTGAGGGGCTGAAAAATCTTCTCTAGGGTTTGGAACGTGCGCGTATCTACACCTTCAATTTCGATGGTTTGAATGCGCCCTTCATCAACAATTATGCTCTGCCCATCGGGACCGGGCCAGGCCTCAGCCAAGAAGTAACCGTCTTCTCGGTAGATCTGAGTGATCGTTGATGCGACCTCCACCGCTGTGATGCGCCCTGACCGATTGAAGGCCAATTGACCGGCAAAAGTTAACAGCTCATCCGCATCATACACCGTTACGCCGCTGACCGAGTGCTGGGACGCGATGTCCCAGGTTTGGGCAATGCTACTTCTTGGAACTGATGCAGTGGCCACAAGAGTGCAAATGATCGCAAAAACAACTGAGCTGAATACGCGCATTTTTGACAACCTTAAAGTGACTGAGCATGTTGAAGTCCAATGTTATTATGTGGTTCGCATGTGTGAACCTGACGCTACTCGAATGTATTGATGGGTGATGTTTTTAAGAAACACAGTGAACAGAACGCAGATTTACTTAATATGCCGCACATACGACGGCGCTCACTTACACAACCCGGCTTTTCAACAAGTTAGAGTAGAGAACTAGTAGGACAGTCCTCACAATTCTGGTTGCTCAAAAACATAAAGCCGCGATTTCTTGGCATCGTCTGTCAGAATATAAAGAAGCCCTTTGGTCTCATCGAGCGCGATCCCTTCGGGATGTTTAACTTCTTTTTGTTTTCCATCTTCCGTGAACGTCAAACTGATAGCTCTTACGGACTTGGATTCTGGATTGAAAACGAAGATTTCACGGCCTTTGTCACTCACAATCCAAAGAGAACGTGAGGACGGGGACCATGCCAGGCCGCTCAAATCCAGTCCATCATCATCTACACGCTCGGAGATAAAACCTGCATCGCGGGCTAAAGGAATCATCTCAACAATTTCGTCTAGCGCTGGTGATACGACCATTAACAGCCTTGGTTGTCCTTCAATGCCAATGAAGACCCGCCCGGATTCCGGGTCAACGGCGATCCCTTCGGGCCCCTTGTTCAATGGGTTGCCGACAAGTAATTCAGCGGCGGCCGAGTAACCTTTGAGAGATGTGAGAGGGATTGTGGTCAGTCGAACGGGGTTGGTTGGGTGAACAACTAGAATTGATCGGTCAGTTTCCTGAACCACCAAAACAGATCCATCTTTTCTTGATGCAACGCCCTCCAGATCTGATCCCTCCAATGATGGCAACTTAAAGGAGTTTCCCAATGTCCCGTCGATTCCAAGGAGGTGCAGTTTAGGTTCAGCGTCGCTTACTGACCACAAGAAGCCTTCAGCGTTGGACAGAGACAATCCGGAAGGTTCCGAGAAGCCTTCCGATTTACCCGCCACCTTGAAGGAGTCGACGAGTGTCAAGCCAGGACTCTCGGCATGGGCGCGCTCAATCCAAGCCAGCAATGCAAAAGCAGTGCTTGTAAAAGAAGCCAGTGTCCCAAGCTTGGGGAAGCACCGTGAAAACCCAAGTTTCGACCGAAGCAGCTTGTGTTCTGACATTGGATTTTCTCGCGCTTGGACCATATCCCTGTATCAGCGTTCGTATCACAGTCCGGATGCGATGTCCGAAGAATGCACGGAAATCTCTTTACCTGATCCCGCCTGTTGCGATTGAATTGAATGGGGCACGAAGTGCCTTTGGTGAAGCGTAAGCCTTTGGCGTGAGCAGGAAGGAAGACAAGTTGAACAAGACTTTCCCACTCATGGCCGTGCTATTGATGGTGCTGTTGCCAGGTGCTGCGGTAGCACAAGTCGACCCCGCGACGATGCTGGCCGGTACTTCAGAGTCGGAAATACTTATCGAACGACGTTGGATACAGTTTCGGGGCAAACAGGAACTGTATTTTTTCACTCTCGATGTGATCGTCACAATCATTCTGGCTGGCTTGATCGTCTATCATCCGGTGAGACGCAAAGCCCGTAGAAGTGTCAGCGATATCGTCATGCCAAGGCTTTTCTTTCTCTATGCGCTTATCGGCATGGCGGTTGGCTTTCTGGTAGTTCAGCATGGGTCAATGATTGGTTTCGTTATCTTTGGCATTGGCGCGTTGCTCAGGTTTCGCTCCAATCTGGATGATCCGGTCGATACAGTCGAAATGATAATCGTAACGGTTCTTGGTCTTGCGGTTGGTTTGGGCTTGCCGCTGATGGCCACACTGGTGGCGATTGTGTGTTGGTGTTTTATTTGGCTCGGAGGGCGAAACAAGGGCGTGGAAATTTCGCTCAAGGCCACAGACGAAGAGCACTCGTTGAAAGTCAGCGGAGACATTGAAGCCATGGCCGCAGACGCTGGCTGGAAGCTTGTCAGAAAACACCACGTTCCCGGCAAATCTCGCGTTTCATTGCTTTTCATCACCTCGGGTGGACTTTCGGAAGCCCGGATAGAAGAGATGATAAACGACATGGTTCCTGAAAAAGTTGAACTGAAGCTCAACCTCTAGTCATTTGACAAGGTCCAAACGTTTCAACACCGCGTTCGGGGATCTGATCTCTTTCGGAAGCGACTTGAAGTTTACCGACCTTTCGAAATCAGGTCCTCGATATACTGCTATCCCAAATTCTCCGTTTGGCTGGAATGTAACATGAGTGAAGCTATGAGGTGATCTGGCGTTATCGCCAATAAGCCGCCGCGGGCCACCGCCCAAGCAAGCCTGGGAGACATAAGCCACGCCGTCTTTCCAACCTGGATAGAAGGCATGATGGTGGCCTGAAAGGTGCAGAACGACACCGCTTTCCAGGTAGATCTTTTCAAGTGTTGGGTCACCGATGATTTCGCGTTCGCGCTGAATCGCGAAGGGCCAGAGTGGGAGGTGACTGAAAGTGACAATCGGGTCTCCATTTGCGCCCAGTTCCTCAAGCCTGTCCTGCTGGTCGCCGGATAGAGGTCCCAAGGTCGTAGCGTCCAAAGACGCAAACGTTACGCCCTGCATCTCAAAAGCGTAGAAGAACGGGTAGTCATCCGAAACCAGAAAATCGACGTCTGGTTTTCTCGGTGTCCATTCCTCTGCGTATATTTTTCTTTCACGCTCGAACCCACGGTAGGCGGAGGCATCATGGTTTCCTGGCGTGACCGCAAATGGAATGCCGGCAGCCTCTAAAGGATCTGATACGGCCTCGTGAAACGCCTTCCACATCTCCCTGACCTGTTTGTCGGATAAGTTGGGGATGCGCTGTCCCGCAACCATATCTCCGGTCGAAATAACCAGATCTGGATCAATCTCGACTATCCGCTCAATCGCTTTGTCGACGCGGGCATCGTATCTTACCGAACCATAGCTTCCGTTCAGATCCGATATGACGATAACATCCAATGCCACCGCTTTGCAGGCGATCAGAGCGGTCCAAATGAACGCCGCAAAAAGGGTGGAAAGCTTACGGGGCATTACAGTCCACAGCCTCTACCTCGGTGTCGTTTCTCAAAAAGAATGCGACAGGATCCAAGTCGAACATCAAATCGCCATTTGAACAATTGCTCTGGAGGATGCCCGTTGCCAGCGCAGTATTTTTGACAACTTGTGCAATCTGACTGTCTGACAACCCAAAGCTTTGCGATAGCCAGTCATAGACTGGGCCTTGGGTTTGGAGTTCACTATTCAATGCAACCAAGCGCCGATATGTGCTTGGAGAGAAGTGGCGAATTTTCTCCAGCATTTGAGTAGATTTCGCGAAGTTGGCATACTCGACACGCCCGCCAGCATCGTTGTCGTTTAGATTGCTGCGACGGATCAATAACGCGTCGGCGGGAACGTCTCCATCGTTTGGCTCATGGTGCTTGGCTTTCTTATGCTTCAGTTCTCCGTCTTCGACCCAATACCAATAGGGTGTGAAGTCTATGTTTCCTACGCGGTCCTGCTGGCTAAAGATGAAATCGAGGAGTACAATCTCGGTAAGTTCTTGCATCCAAAATGCCATCTGTTGGTCGCTGACATCGGGACCGAGATCCTTGTTGATCATCCGGTCTCTTCGACCTTCTCCGACGCCCTCTACAATGGCCTCTGGCAAGGGTTTTGAAGAACGCAAAGCCAAGAAAGCAGGAGTTTCCTGAAAATCGCGGTTCTGACCTTTCCCCCAACCAGATTTACGGGTGCCGTTGATTTCCGAGCCGTATCGATGCCCAGGGCTATCAAGCAGCACACCGTATATTTGCGTTCGATCTGCGGTGAACAGATCGTCGGTTGGTTGGTATGAGTTCGGGTCAGCGTCCGCAGCTGCAAAGACCCGCCAGCCTTCATGGTTCATGCGCCCGCCGCGAGAGCCACCAGAAATCGCAAGGCCAGGCTCTGCGACCTCTGAAAAATGCGCCTGGGCGTCCATGCTGCGCCAAACGGCGACAGGAACTTTGACAGTCGTGTCGAAATATCGGGAGAAATGATAGTAAAGCAGCGACGAGGTGGAAAAGGTTCCACTGGTGCCCTTTTGGTTCATGGTGGATTTGAATTTGGCCACCCTGTCCTTGGCCAGATCTTTTGCTGCCTTCCCCTCTTTGCAAGCGTTTCTCTCGAATTCAGAACGGTTCCCCACGTAGGGTCCTTCCGAAATATCGTAGACGGCCATTCCTGGACTGGTGCTCCAGGTTTTAGGACAAATAGCAATTTCGGAGGCATAGAAATCGATCTCGCAATAGGTAGTTTCTTCCTCAAGATCGCTTTTCTTATACTCGCCCGTTGGAACTTTTTCGATCCGAATACAGCGTTCAGTAACGCCGTTGGGACTATCAAATGTCGTGGCTTCACCGATAACATCGTCGTTCGCCCACAAGACAGTGGGCGCAATGAGAGCAAGTGACCACAGAAGATTGAACTTCATTTGGATAGTCCTCCCAAAATCATTTAGGGCAAATCGCTGCCTGTTGTTCGGTGGAGATCTTCAATTTGGGGTCGACGCTGAAGTTGGAGAACTTTGAATCAATCCACTGGTCGCATCCGCCTGAACATGGGGCCCCGTTTCGGGCATCATTCCAATATTCCTTGGCCCTTTTCTCCGTCCAACCGCAAAACTGAACGAGCGCCATTGCCGACAATGCACCCGAGGAATGAACGCCCCACATGCAGTGCACCAGGACAGGACCCTTTCCAGGGTTTTTAATCACCTCGTGTATGGACGCCATGACAGCATCGGGTCGGGAGGATCTGGCGCCTTGATAGTCAAAGGATCCGTTTCCGCAACTGGTGCGACCGTATTCAGTGTTTTTGCCGAAGTCCGCATAAAACCCGGTTGAAAACCCCTCATCACACAAAGCTTCGCGTTGTCCTTCACTCAGGCCCGTTCGCCCCTTGTCGCCGCCTTTGAAACCGGAGCGATACAACACTCCGCTCAATACGGGTCGAAAGAAAGCGACGCCATCAACACCTCCATCGCCGCCCTTTGATAGCATTTGACTGTTGCTTGGACCGCCGTTTCGGCTTGTTACGTCGGAATTCGCAGCGGTTGCGAGAACACCAATGAATATGAGGGACGTCAAAAACCGCATGTCAGTTCCTTTCTTTTCTCACGCGCCATATTCTCACACGCTTCACACTTGGTGGTCTGTTGGAGAGGCTCATTCTCGGCAGCTATATCGAGTGGACGATAATCTTTCTGCCGTGAAGCTTTAAATCGGCCACACCAGATTGATGATAAAGACGACCACGAAGTAGGCCAGAAAAACTTTCCAGTTCAATTGGTGTTTGTTTTCTTCGTTGATCACGCCGGCCGATTTCATTGCCAGGTTTGTGATAACTAGAGCGGCAATGATGACCGCCGCATGTGCCAGGTCGAAATGCAAACTAGAGCTCCCTTATGCAGATGTTAGCTAGATGAAAATGTGTCAGCAGTCACCTGATGGCAGCATAGCTACATCTGAGTACCTTCCGTCAGATGTCGTGATCCGAGCACATGCACCAGTATCCTTGTTAAACCAGTACGAGGTCAGCCCTTCGCTTCGGATGAGTTCAAACCCGAGACTTTGAATACCCATTTCAGCTTGGCCCGCTCTTGCCCCTTCAAATGACGAAAGATCGCTAGAACTGCCAACAGTTGATGCACTTGCATCCACCGAACCGCTACTCTCATCACATGCTGCAAGCGCCGAAATGCACATTGTGCCGATCACCAATAGGACCTTGGGTTTCATCTGTTTTTCCCTCGCTTTTTTGGACTTGCGTTCCAGGGTTTCTGATTGATCACCTATTCAATTCCGAAAATGACGTTGTAGTCGACAGAAGAGTTGCTGCGATTGATAACCTCCACAACATGATCACCGGATTGCCAAAGCTGTCCTCGATACTCCTTGTCCGCCGACATCAATCCCAACAGTTCAGATCCATCGGGGTTGCGAATAACGTAGTCCAAGGAGCCATTTCGCGGAGCAACGCGAACGTAAAGGAACTGTTCATTTTTAGCACCTAGAGCATACTGCTGAGACGCTCCGGGCGCGAGTTCACCAACGAGTTCTGCGCCAGTGGAACCAGAATCAAATTTGACGCGTTGGCTACCAGTAGACCCGGCGGCGCCTGCCATGGCTCCACCGCCATCATCCATCGCTTCGACAACCGACATCTCGCCGATGCTTCCATCCTTGTACGCGATGCAACGCCAAAGTGTTCCGCCTGCGTCACGTAACATGACGAGCGTGCCCGCTTCTGAGAACTCTGAGCTTTCAATCGTACCTGATTGACCGTCTGGTCCTCCAACCTGTCGCAAATGATCGATACACGCATCGTCTGCTTCAGACATTGCAAACGAAGCCGTGCCTGCGATTGCGAACATGGGTGTGAGGAGTTTGAGTAAATCGAGTTTCATCAGATGGTCCCTTGCTGGCTAATCCTTGGAGTTTTGTTCCGTGCAAATCGGAACCTCACTTGGCTTCTCGTAAACTTGACAGAAATTCATCGCATGCCTGCGCGCTGCCGACGATCTCGTCCGTCGTTTCAATTCCTTGCAGTGACGCCATTTCAGAATTTACGCGGTTGAGGATCTGATCCGCTTGCTCGGCGGTGATCAGGTTCTCGGCTTGTGCTCCTTTCAATGTGGTGCAGACACCGGCGGACAAGCCTGTCGCAACGCCGACACCCACCGCGGCCCCGCCACCCAAGGTCATCGCCCCAACCACGCCGAGGACGAGCCCGATCACAATTCCCAAGATTACTTTTCCCATGTTTTCCTCCCTTTTGGTGAGAAAGAGTTCAGCCACCACTACTGGCGCAATCTGCGTGCCCATCTGCAAATCATGACCAGCGCCAACAGGTTGAGCATCGGTGCAATCGCCGCAAACCAAGGCTTGGCTGACTCCGAGACCAAGTCCGCTAGAAATATCCAAGGCAGTCCCAACGGCAAAAGGAACACCCCGGACAAAGGGTCTTGTTCCTGTCCCAGCCAGCCAAATGTGCCTGTCAAGAATGCAATCAACGCCAACAGGTAAAGGATCGCAAATACGATGGTGGTTATTCTACAAACCAAGTCGAACTATCCTAAGACCGAGACAGTGCTGCGCAGCCGTTTTCGGTTACGCAACAGACTGCTCACAATGCGCCTTCGTCGCCCAGGAACTCGATACCAGCTGTCGCGCCATCACTGTAAGCAATGCAATTCCAAGGGGCACGATCCTCGCCAACGCCTACAGTGACTTGTGTTCCCGCCTCGCTAAACGCGGATGAGAGCACCACGACTTGCGAATTGTTCGTCGTGTTGGCTACATCTCGCAAACACGCCTGCTGAGCCGGCGTGAGCTCGGCGGACGCGCTTGATGTACTCGTATCGTCGCAGGCCACAAGCAGTGCGAAACATGTCGCTCCTACAATCATCACCATCTTGTTAGACATTTTCTTCTCCCTCTGGTTCCCTTGAAATTAGTGAAATTGGATGGGCTTGTTTGAAGTTCTCACGTCAGAGCAGGCTATGGAACATACTTCGACCCAGTGATTTCCCTTTCCAACAACTTGTCGCGGGGGGCTTGGCGGGCAGAGCGATTTTACTTTGACTACCGAGACCGCCAACAACGTGTGAAAGCTGAATGACGACACTGGCAAAAGCTCGAGCGAATTCTGGAAATAGGGCGAGTACGTTTAGTCTGAGCATCGCGTCCTCCCAGCGCTCAATCATTGTAAAGTGCCTTCCGACCGCCAGCACTCACTCCAGCAGTCGGAAGGGCTCGGCACAGCGAGCAGCAACGACAACAACCGAGGTAAAATAAAGTTGTGTCGAATTCGCATGTTTGAATCTAATTTTTAATAAATCAATATTTTTTCCGCGCGCAAAATTCACTACGCTCCCGTACGATAGGCTTCTGCTTTCAAACAAAAAGGTAAGTGGGAGCGTCCATAAGGGCGAATGTGATCTTTTGGCTCGGCGAGGCGTTCTGAGGCCGCACAGAAACTGAAAAAGGATTGAAAGATGGGATTTGGTGAAGCCGTTAAAACGTGTTTCTCGAAGTACTTCCAGTTCTCCGGCCGGGCTTTACGCTCAGAATATTGGTGGTTCTTCTTGTTTGTGGTTGTCGTGAGTGCTGGTTTAGCTGTGCTGGATACGATCATATTCGGGACCAACCCTGAAACAGGGCAGGGATCTCGGGTTCTGTCCTCTGTTTTCCAACTGGCCGTTCTCATACCTATGCTGGCCGCCGGTTGGCGGAGGCTGCATGATACAGGACGACCTGGCTGGTACTTGCTGCTGCCGATGGCGCTCAGTATTACAACGCTTTTTGTTATGCTGGGTGGGGTAGCGTTCTTTTCAGTATTGGAGCAAGGGACCGAAAATCCCGATGCATTGCGAGGACCTGCGGCCGTCCTGGGTGTGACCGGTATCGTTGTTGTCTCAATCCTTCAATTGGTTCTGTCCATTCTGATGATCTGGTGGCTGACACGACCTTCCCAAGAAGGCGCAAACGAATACGGCGAACCTGTTTCCTGATCTGGCTGTCCGGGCAATTGGCTGGAACTTCTGCTGAACGACAGTGCGAACCGCAACACCATGGAGAGAGAAAATGAGTTTCAAGACGATTTCCATTGGAACGCTTATGATGGCAATG
Source organism: Ruegeria sp. CDSC068 (assembly GCF_059610545.1). Taxonomy (NCBI): domain Bacteria; kingdom Pseudomonadati; phylum Pseudomonadota; class Alphaproteobacteria; order Rhodobacterales; family Roseobacteraceae; genus Ruegeria; species Ruegeria sp. CDSC068. The sequence continues at coordinate 1,897 of NZ_JBXWNV010000010.1, read as the reverse complement.
GCGACCACAGCATCGGCGGAGTGGTCCTTCAGTTCCGGACCTAGTCCCAATGCATTCATTCAATCCGGAAATATGACGCTGGAGCTTCAGTGTAACCGTATCCGGTTTGCTCCAGCTGGATATGAGGACAGCCAGGACATTGTGGAGAAGCAAGGGCTTTCCATTCGTTTTTTGAAGAACGGCACCACCGAAGTTGGGGCATTTCAGGTTGGCGCAGAAAACGCTGCCTTACAGATCGTCGACAATTATCCCGTCGAGATCAGTTTTGATGGTCAGCAGGACTATGGTTTTGTACTGGACCAGCTTGCGGCCAATGCATCAGTCAATTTGTCCATGATTGATCAAGATGTCAGCTATGGAATCTTTGACTTAAAAGGTTCCAGCGCGGCAATTCGGTCCCTTCGTTCCGCATGCGATTCAGATACTGGCCAGGGGGCCTCCTATGAAGCACCCGAAGGCATCGTCTATTGTGGTGGCGGAGCGATAAAACGCGTGATCGAACCCATAGTTTTGGACAATCCGGAGGGAGAGTGGGACGCGCGAGTAACGGTCAACGGCGAGTTAATCAGAGCCATGACGGCCTACAGCTACTTCGGAAACTTTGAGCCACCGGCCGGATTTGTTGTCGCCCTGCTAGGGGAAGATAGGTCCGAGTTTCTGATTTTTAGCGAAGGCTCGGCAAACTGGCTGGAATACGGGGATTACAGGTATGATCAGTGCAATTGATACCTTCTTCCAAACGGCTTCCCGAATAGCGCGTCAATTGATAGGTTTAGTTTCCAAGATTGTGCTGGCCTCTGGTCTAGTATGGACCTCACCAGCTGTCGCGGCTGATGTTTCGCAACTTCCCATCGGTTTGCGGGAAAAGGTTGATCTGGCGGCACAAGCCTGCGCTGAGTTCAACGACGGTCAGTTTGACTTAGATTGGGGTGCGGTTGAGAGGGTCGATCTCGACGGAGATCTACAACGCGACTGGGTTCTGAATGCGTCTGGTTTCGCGTGTTCAAGCGCCGCATCTCTATATTGCGGAACTGGCGGATGCATGTCGCACTTTTGGGTTAGCGAAAAGGTGCACTCCTTGCTCAATCAAGGCTGGACGGTCGTTGATTTTGGGCGCCAACGTGTTGTGGTGGCAGATATTCATGGATCCAATTGCGACGGAATAAACCCAACGCCTTGCGTCACCGCCAGTGTTTGGGATGCGGACGCTAAGACGTGGCGCTCGTCTGCTGGCGATTGGGAATAAGTTACATTTGAGCATTGCAGATAAGCCATAGGAGCTGGTTTGTTCGATGGGTTCTCTGTGGCACGCACACTTATGGGCAAATCGTGCAAAGTTATGCGCAAATACCGCGCAGAGTTATGGGCAATCTTCCAAGATTTTCTTCAATGAAATCAATGTTGGGAATGCAGCGTTATGAGCGCACCTACAATTTTGTAGGTTTGCGCATAGCACTTCGCACACCCCATAAGTTTGCGTAGTTCGCCCATAGTTTTGCGCTGCGCGTTTCTCTGCATTAGGACGAATTCAATCAGTGTATGGCTTAGTCGTTGCGGTTATGGCCCTTTGCATTGCTCAATCCCGCAAAGGGCCTCCCTAAGGAACCTGGGATTCTCGCGAAGGTCTGCGATGCGCAGAAAGCGGACTTTGCAAAGTCGAGAATAAAGGTCCGTTATGGACGTTCCATCGCTGTCCTGGGATTTCCTGGTATCGGTCGGTTGGCCGTTGCTACAGTATGTTTAGAAGCTTTGAATACCCAGCGTTCAAAACAAGAGCCGCAAGTGTCCCTGTTATCGTCGCCGGTATACCCTGCTTCCAGGTATCGAACACTAGATGGCAGAATATCGCTCCGACAGATGTGCAGAGCAACGCAAGTGCTCCTAGCGGCCCGATCCA
>NZ_JBXWNV010000009.1:0-198163 GCF_059610545.1 Ruegeria sp. CDSC068 | reverse complement strand
TCGACAACGCATATGGCGACAGAAACCTAATCTGCACATGCCCCCCAATGGACGCTTACGAAGAAGCCGCTGAGTAAAATCAAAGCCCCCGTTGAAAAGCGGGGGTTTTTCTTAGGGTGCGAAGTCAACGGGTACGCCAAAGGGTGGCGTGTCCACGCTGGCCCCGGTCAGGGCGTGCAGAAACGAGACAAGGCTGCTGATTTCCGTTTGTGATAGTTTCACCGGAGCGATGTCGATCTTACTGCGCACACGCTGCATCTCAAACTGGTCCTGCCAAACAACAAAATCTGCCTTTTGCAGCCATGGTACACTGGGTAATTGCGCCATTTCGGGTGCCCAGTTTGCGAAACTGGCCAAAGGGTCCAGGTGATGGCGGATCATGCTTTCAAGGTCAGGAAAGGCGCCGTTGTGGCCGTAAGGTGCGGTCAAGGCCACGTTGCGCAGCATCGGAGTACGGAAGCGATAGGCATCCTCAAGCCGGTCACTTTCGCCCATCCGGCCCACGTCGCGAACATAAGGGTCCCACTGCCGGGTACGACCGGGACCAAAGGGTGGCAGGGCCAGAGCGTGGAATTTCTGATCGGACATCAGCGGGCCGGAATGGCAGTCAGAGCATTGCGCCTTTCCGTAGAAAAGGTTCATTCCGTTCTGTTGGGCCGGCGACAGGGCATTTGTGTCCCTGGCCAGATACCGATCAAACGGGCTGTCGGTGCTGCGCCATTCGGTGGCCATGAACGCCGCCAGCGCGTTGGCGATTTGTGTGATCGAGATGTCTTCGGTCGTCTCGACCTCGTCAAACGCGGCGACCATTGCCGGGCCATAGCGCGGATCGGTGCGGACGCGTTTTGCCAAAATCGGCCAACCCTTGTCGATGCGATCATGGACCGCGCCCGTGACCTGGTTTTCGGCGACATTCCCGGCCATTTCGAATTGCGAGGTCAGTGGGAACAGCGCTTGCGCGGCCAGCAGCGAATTCAGACCGTCAGGCAACCATTCCTGCGCAGGTGAATTGAAGCCGTTGCCATACACGTCTGAAATACTCAGGCGGCCATCATGGAATACCGTATGAATGTCTTTTGCCCCAAGGTTCCATAGACCCAGCGAATTGCGCGGAATACGTTTGAGGATTTTTTCCGCTCCGGTACCAGGGGTTCGGTCTGGGCCGAGCCCCTGACCACCCTCGCCAATACCCAGCGATAACCCGTCGGACGTGCCGAAATCCGGGTGATGGCAATGGGCGCAGGTGATGTTCTGATTGCCGGACAGGATCGGATCGTAAAACAGTTGATGACCGATAGTGGCCTGTTCCATATCAAAGGGGATAAAATCATCATCCGTCAGCGGGCGCGGTAATTCCTGCGCCGCCGCCGCACCGACGAAAAGGAAAACAGCCCCATGCGCCAGTTTGTATTTGCCCTTTGCTGTCTTGCGACCCCGGCGCTGGCCGAACTGGAGCAGGCCCGTGACATGATGGAGGCCGGCGCGTTCGAGGCCGCGCGCGAGGAACTGATGCCCGCTGCCCGATCGGGCAATGCCGAGGCAGAGGAACTGATTGGCGTGATGTACGGCCTTGGGCTGGGCGTCGAGCAAGACTATGAAAGGGCGTTTGAATGGTATTTGCGCGCCTCGATGAAAGGGCATCCGGGGGCGCAATCCGGCGTCGGCTGGTATTATGAATTGGGCCTTGGCATGCCCGCGCCTGATTTGGTGCGGGCTTACATGTGGTACACGCTCAGCGCTATTGGCGGCGATCCCGATGCGGCGATCAGCCTTGAGGAAGTGGTCAAAAAAATGTCGCCGGAACAAATCGAAAAAGCGCATGTTCTAGTTAACGACTACAAAGGGTGGATGTACCCGTTTCGGTAAGGGGGTCGGGCCAATGGCCCGACCGAGTTTCACTTAGTTCAGGTCCGCATCGCGGGATGCGTTGATCTCACCTTCGGCGATGGACACGGCCTCGGTCAGCGCGGCAAAGATCTCATCCCCACGGGCCACGTTGGACTGGAACCACTCGTAAACTGGTGTCGCTGCGTCTTTGAACGCGGCTTTCTGTTCGGGAGTTGGAACGTACAGATCACCACCACCTGCGACGAAATCTTCATAGGCCTGGATCGACTTGCGCTTGGGCGATGCAAAGGTCGCTTGCTGCAGGGCATAGAACCCATCCACCACAACACGGCGCAGTTCTTCGGGCATCTCCTGGAACTTGGCATTATTCATCCACCACAGTGCACCCATGTAGGCGTGGCCGTCCAGCGTGACGTATTGCAGGCCCGCATCAGGGAACTTCATGCCCATGATGTCGGTGATGCCGTTCTTGGATCCCTCAACAACGCCAGTCTGGAAACTGGTGAACAGTTCCGGCCACGGGATCGGGGTGGGCGACGCGCCCAGAGCCTTGACCAGTTCCTGAGGCAGGTCGGCGACCACGGTGCGGATTTTCAGGCCTTCCATGTCGGCAGGTTCTGCGATCCGGCGTTGCGTGTTCGCGAAGTTCCGCCAGCCACCGGTATTGCCGATGGTCATCAGGCGGATCGCACCGCCGGAATCCTCCAGCGCCATCTCGCGCATTGTGCGGGTGAAATCACCAGATAGTACACGCTCGGCCACGCGGTCATCCGCCATCAGGTAGGGCAGGTCGAGAACCTGCACATATGGGAAGATGCCCGACGCGCCACCAGAGGTGGAGATGTAGATGTCGATTGTGCCATCAGCCACACCCTGCAGGCATTCGGCGCCATTCGAACAGAGTTGCGTACCGATGAACAGCTCCACCTCAATCGCGCCGTTTGAGGCCGCCTCGACATAGTTCTTGAAGACGATCAGGCCGTCATAATCCTCGTCGTTTTCGTTTGAGTTTGCGGTCGCGCGCAGCGTGTAGTCAGCCGCAGTGGCCGCAATGGCGGTTGCGGCAACCAGCGACGTCGCTAAGGCTGCTGTTTTGATAAATCTTCCGAGCATGCGTTTCCTCCCTGTGATACTCAGTCAGTTTGCAAATCCCGTTATTCTCGGGATCGTCATGGATAGTGCGGGGATATAAGTGATCAGGAAGATCACTATGATTTCGACGGCCAGAAACGGCAGGATCGCCTTGGCGATCGTCTCGACCTTTTCGCGCGACACGGCGGCGGCCACGAACAGGACCAAACCCATGGGCGGCGTGGCCAAACCAACGGTCAGGTTGACGCTCATGATGATGGCAAAGTGGATCGGATCGACGCCCAGGCTGGTGAAGATCGGCGCAAGGATCGGGCCAAGGATGATGATCGCCGGTCCTGCGTCCAGGAACATGCCGACGACAAACAGCAGCAGGTTGATCAGGAACAGCAGGATCAGCGGATTTTCTGACAGGCTGAGGATCAACTCGGCCAGTTGTTCGGGCGCATGGCTGAGACTGACCACGGTTTTGAAGGCCATCGCCGCGCCGACCAGCAACAAAACGACGGCCGAGGTCAGACCCGCATTGCTGAGAATTTCAGGTACCTCTTTCAGCGTCAGCGTGCGCAGGACAAAAAAGCCGATGAGGAACGCATAGCCGACAGCGACCGCCGCGGCCTCGGTTGGGGTGAAGATACCACCCAGAATACCGCCCAGAATGATGACAGGTGTCAGCAGGGGGAAGAACGCTTTGAGGCTGGCCTGACGGCGCTCGCCCCAGGTGTATTTTCGGCTGGCGACGGGGAAGTCGTATTTGTCGGCCATCACCTTGATCATCAGCATCAAGCCGACGCCGACCATCACGCCGGGTACGATGCCGGCAAGAAAAAGAGCGGCCACGCTTTCGCCCATGACATAGGCGTAGATGATCATGATGCCTGATGGTGGAATGATCGGTCCGATCACGGAACTGGCCGCCGTGATCGCGGCGGCGAACTTGCGGGTATAGCCCTGTTTTTCCATCGCTGGGATCAGCATTGAACCCAGCGCCGACGTATCGGCCACGGCTGAGCCTGACAGCCCGGCAAACAGGATCGAACTCAGCACATTTACATGCGCCAGACCGCCCCGAAAATGGCCCATCAGGGCTTGGCTGAACTCAACCAGACGGATTGTGATGCCGCCGCGGTTCATCAACTCTCCGGCCAGCATGAAGAAGGGGATGGCCATCAGCGGAAAGCTGTCCATGCCGTTATAGACATTGCGATACAGCAGCGTGATGTCGGCCGTCTGACCGTTCAACCACAGAAGAATGCCTGGTGCAGCCAGCAATGCAAAAAAGACCGGCAGGCCGATCAGCAGAAACACCAGAAATGTGGGCAGGAACCATATCAGCATCTATTCGGCCCCCACAGGTGCATCGGCAATGTCCGGCAGCAGATGACCGCCGCCCAACAGGGTCACGACGGCGCGCAAGATCAGCTCGATATTGACTGAAATCAGCAGGATGACCCCAACCAACAGTGAGGCCATCATCCAGCTGCGCGGAATGCGGTACCACTCGTCAAACCCAAAGGACGTTGGCAGATACAGCGCAGCGGTGGCGAACTTGCCGCCAAACCCGGTGACCTCGGACCAGCCGATTTTGACGGCCACCAGCAAAACGGCCAGCGAAACCAGCAGCAGCAGGATGTTCAGGGTTTGCCCAACCCCTCGCGGCAGCATCAGGGGCACCATGTCGATAGCGACAAACCCGCCGCGCCGAAATGCCGTGGGGGCCATCAGGCCGGTCATCCATAGCATGCAGAACCGAGCGGCCTCATCCGGCCAAGGCAGCGCGTTGCCCAGAACGTATCTGAAAAACACCTGAATCAGGATCGCGATCACCATAAGCGCAATCGCAACGACACCAACCGCGCGGCCCAATCGCAGCACGGTTTCATTAACAAACGCGATCGGTGCAAGCACCGACGTCAATCCGCCCATGCGGATCCTCCCTTTTCAGCCGCGGGTTTCCACCGCGACAGTTATTCCGCGCTTACTGGTGCGCGAATTGGCCGAGCTTTCCGGCGTAGAAGGTCAATGCGTCTCCGTCCGCCATACTGGCACGCAGGACCTTTCCAATAACGATAACGTGGTCGCCAGCGTCGTGATAAGCGTGTTGCTCACATTCGAAACGGGCCAGACAATCGGGCAGCAGCGGGGTTCCATTTTCACAGCGCTCGTGGTCGATATCCTGAAGCGCAAACGCGTCTTTCGAGCATCCAAAGCAAAGCTCGGCCTGTTCCGCTGAAAGGACGTGAACACTGAAATGCCGTGCTTCTTGGAAATAACGGAACCGGCGCGAGTTGCGATCGCCCGCCCACATGACAAGTGGTGGGTCCAGCGAAAGGGACGAGAAACTGTTTGCGGTGATGCAAACCGGCCCGTCCGTGCTGTCACAGGTGACAACGGTGACACCGGTGGCAAAACGACCAAAAGCGTCGCGCAAGGTTCGGGTATCGTCCCTGTGGGGAACGAATGTGCGGGTCATGTCCTTTGAGATTGCATTCATCATGGTACCTCATGCCCCAGTGCCGCCTCATACAGGCGGTACCAGCTTTCGCGATCCAAATTGACTTTCAGCGCGTCAGAGATGCGCTTGATCCGGTCCAGATTGTTGGTGCCCAAGACTGGAAGAATGCCTGCAGGGTGGGCCAGAAGAAACGCCACCGCCACGGCGGCGCGATCCACGCCGAATTCCTCAGCGATTTCGTCCGCTACAACCCCGACCGGAGGGTTTCCAGCCATCAGCAACCCGCCACCCAAGGGTGACCACGCCATCACCGGCTGGCCATGCTGCTGATGAAACGCCAGATCACCGTTGGTGAAGGGGCCGATTTCGCCCAGAGAAATCTCGATCTGGTTGGTCACCAATTGGGTTTTCATCGCCGATTGCAGCAGGCTCCAGTCCCATGGGCGGAAATTCGACACGCCAACCGCGCCGACCTTGCCGCTGGCGACAACTTCGTCCAGCGCGGCACCTGTTTCGTGATGATCCATGAATGGATCGGGGCGGTGAATCAGCAGCAAGTCGATATGATCGATGGCCATTTCGGACAGCGATGTCTCAACCGATTTCAGGATATGCGCGCGCGAGGTGTCATAGTATTTGCACTTGGCGTCCGCATACCGACCCATCGGCGCGACGATGTCACATTTGGTGACGATTTCCATCTGCTGACGCAGGCTTGGATTTGCGCGCAAGGCATTGCCCAGAACGGCCTCTGCTGCGTATCCGCCATAGATATCGGCCTGATCGAAGGTGGTGATGCCCTGATCCAGACAGGCCTGAATCTTGGCCTCGACATGGTCTGCCGATGTATCCGTATCATCGCCCAGCCGCCACATGCCATAGACAAGGCGGCTCATGTCCAGCGAGTCAGATAGTTTTACACGTTGCATCAGCGGCGAACTCCATTGCCCAGCGGGGTGGCCGGGGTATTTGCGGGAACCCTTCCGTAAGCTTCGGGAAGGGAACAGGTTTTCAGGTTAGGCATAACACGGCTGCCAAAATGGCGGGCCTCGTCCATGTGAGGATAGCCCGAGAAGATGAAGGCGCGGATGCCCATCTTCTGATACTCTTCGATCTTGGACATGACCTGATCGGTCGATCCGACCAGTGCTGCGCCGCACCCCGACCGTGCGCGGCCAACGCCGGTCCAAAGGCCGGGTTCGACATAGCCATATTCATCCGCCAGATCGCGGTTTTTGGCCTGATGAGCGACGCCCAGTGATGTCGAATCCAAAGCACGCTCACGGATGGCGCGACCGTATTCGTCATCCAGTTTTGAGACGATGTAGTCGGCGTATTCCTGCGCTTCGGCCTCGGTATCGCGGACAATCATGTGCACGCGCAGGCCGTAATCCAGTGTGCGGTTGTAGTTCTCGGCAACCGCGTGGACGGCTTTCATCCGTTCGGCCAGTTGATCCTTGGTCTCGGGCCACATCAGGTAGACGTCGCAATGCTCGCCACACAGATCCAGAGCGGATGGGGAATAACCACCAAAATACAGCAATGGGCCGCCGGTCTGATATGGCTTCGCCGGATCGGTCGTCAGCCCTGAGAAGTTATAGACCTCGCCCGCATGATTGATCTCATCCTGCGTCCACGCCTGTTTCAGGATTTCCACGACTTCGCGTGAACGCTGATAGCGATAGGCGCTGTCGGCTTTCTCTCCGGGGAAATCGGATGAGATGATGTTGACCGTCAAACGCCCCTGCAGCATGTGATCCAGCGTTGCGATGGTGCGGGCCAGCATAATGGGCTGCATTTCGCCGCAGCGCACCGCGGCCAGCATGTTGATTTTGTCGGTGATCGGCGCGCAGCCTGCCACAAAGCTAAGCGTGTCTTGCCCCACCTGATAGGACGACGGGCAGAGGATGTTTCTAAACCCTTGCGCCTCGGCCTCTTTCACGATGCCTGAACAGTGATCCCAGCTGGATCGCAGGCCACCATCGGGCATTCCAAGAAACTGGTAATCGTCCGAACACAGCGCCGCGAACCACGAAACCTCGGCCGCATTCAGATCGGGTGAGGTGATGGGGACGATGGTCATCTGATTCGTTCTCCGCGTGGCTGTGACTTTCCTCTTGCGTAGCAATCACATTGATGTAGATCAATGGTGTATCAATTTTTCCTGCGACTGAGTGAAGCGCCCAAAGATGTCTTCTGCCAACCGAAACCCGAACGCCCTGCCGGTTTATGTTCAGATTGCCGAGCTTTTGATCCGCGACATCGCCGCCGGTCGCCTGATTGATGGTGAGCGTTTGCCGCCCGAACGGGACCTTGCCGCGGAACTGAAGGTATCGGTAGGGACCCTGCGAAAATCGCTGGCTGAGCTAGAGAAAAAAGGGATGCTCGAGCGTATTCAGGGATCAGGGAATTACGTACGCGAGACCGGAACACAGAACAGCGTCTATGCGATGTTCCGTCTTGAACTGCCCGAGGGGGGTGGGTTGCCGCGGGCAGATATCCTCTCGGTCGACCACCTGAAAAAGCCTGTGGACCTGCCGCGCTTTGGTTCATCGGACATGGGATCGCGGGTGCGTCGAATGCGCTACCTGAATGATACAATTATCGCGGTTGAAGAAATCTGGCTGGATGAGTCCGCTGGTTTGATTGATCGACAGCTGCTGTCCGACTCGCTTTATCGGTACTACCAGCACCAGTTGGGGTTCTGGATCACGCGTGCGGAAGACAGGGTTTCCCTCGGGATGTTGCCGGATTGGACGCCCCCTGATTTCACCAGGCCAGCCGGAGAAACGGTTGGCTACATCGAACGGTTCAGCTGGTCGGAAAAACCAAAACCGGTTGAGTTTTCAAAAACATGGTTCGACCCGGATCGAGCCACCTATGTCCAACGACTGAAGTAAAAGGAACTGCGCATGACCCGGACCATTCACTACGGGCTGATCGGATGCGGTATGATGGGGCAGGAACACCTGCACAATATTGCCCTGCTGGACGACACGCGCGTTTCAGCGATTTTTGAGCCTGACGCCGAGATGGCGAAGGCAGCGCAGGCGATTGCGCCTGACGCGGTGATGGTGTCTTCGGTCGAAGAATTGCTTGCGGTCGACGATCTGGACTGCGTCGTCATCGTTAGCCCCAACCACCTGCATGTGGATCAAATCGAAGAGATTGCCCGGACGCGCCCGTTGCCGTTGTTGGTAGAGAAACCTCTTTTCACAGATCCGGTGGATGCGGCGCGGCTTGAGGCGCTGCAGCGTGATTATCCGCACCCGATCTGGGTTGCGATGGAATACCGCTATATGCCGCCCATTGCCGCGCTGATTGCCGAGGCAGAGGCCACGGGCGGCGTTAAGATGCTGTCGATCCGCGAGCATCGGTTTCCGTTTCTGGAAAAAGTCGGGAACTGGAACCGGTTCAATCGCAACACGGGCGGCACATTTGTCGAAAAATGCTGCCATTTCTTCGACCTGATGCGTTTGATCCTGCAATCCGATCCGGTTCGCGTTACAGCCAGCGGCGGGCAGGCGGTCAACCATCTGGACGAGACCTATGAGGGCGAAGCGCCCGATATCCTTGACCATGGCTATGTCATCGTGGACTTCGCCTCGGGCGCGCGTGCGATGCTAGAGCTGTGCATGTTTGCCGAAGGATCACGGTATCAAGAGGAAATCTCGGCCGTTGGGCCAGACGCCAAAATCGAAGCGTTGGTGCCGGGGCCGGGGCGGTTCTGGCCGGAGCATCTTGGCACGCCGCCGGTCCCGCAGATCATTGTCAGCCCACGTTCCCCAAAAGGTCCGGTCACCAAAGAAATACCCGTCGATCCGCGCCTGTTGGCCGCCGGGGACCACAATGGTTCAACTTTCTACCAACATCAGGGGTTCTTAGCTGTTCTACGAGGCGAAAAGGCACAACCTGACGTCACCCTGAACGATGGCCTTTGGGCCGTGCGCATCGGTTTGGCGGCGCAACAGGCATTGGAAACCGGAGAGACTGTGCGCCTCTCGTCTTGATGCCGATAGGAAACCCGCGTTCCAGATACGCACATAATCGGGTGTCGTTTTTGGCACCCGATGCGTCTTTTCCGCTTGCTGGGCGTCGTTCGAGGCAATAGCTCTGTCTGTGGGACACCCCTCCCCAACGAGGGGCGTGTATCTGTAAGGGTAATACACATGAGCATTAAACAACCGGCGACGCGGCCGGCAAATCCGCGTTTCTCCTCAGGCCCCTGCGCCAAACCCCCCACATTTGATCTGACCAAACTGGCCGATGCCGCGCTGGGCCGGTCGCACCGTGCAGCTGTCGGCAAGGACAAGCTGAAGGCCGCGATCGAAGGTACGCGTGAGGTGCTGGGCATCCCTGCGGATTACAAGATCGGGATCGTTCCCGCCTCGGATACCGGCGCGGTCGAAATGGCCCTGTGGTCGCTGTTGGGCGAACGCAAGGTCGAGATGTTGGCCTGGGAAAGCTTTGGTTCCGGCTGGGTGACGGATGTCGTCAAGCAGCTGAAGATCGACGCCGAGGTGAAGACGGCGGATTATGGTCAGCTCGTTGATCTGGCCTCGGTTGATTTTGCCAATGACGTTGTCTTTACGTGGAACGGCACCACCTCGGGCGTCCGGGTTCCCAATGGCGACTGGATCGCGGATGACCGTCAGGGTCTGACGATCTGTGACGCGACCTCGGCTGCGTTTGCGATGGACCTGACCTGGGACAAACTGGATGTGACCACCTTTAGCTGGCAGAAAGTGCTGGGCGGTGAAGCGGCGCACGGGATGTTGGTCCTGAGCCCCCGTGCAGTGGAGCGGCTGGAAAGCTACACCCCCGCATGGCCCCTGCCCAAGATTTTCCGCCTGACCAAGGGCGGCAAGCTGATCGACGGTATATTTACCGGTGCAACGATCAACACGCCCTCGATGCTGGCGGTCGAAGATTACTTGTTCGCATTGGACTGGGCGCGCTCGGTTGGTGGTTTGCAGGGCCTGATCGCCCGTGCGAATGCCAATGCCGGTGCGGTTCACGCGTTCTGCGGCCAAAACGACTGGATCGCCAATCTGGCAGAGGATGCGGCGACACAGTCGAACACTTCGGTCTGCCTGAAGTTCACCGACACACGCATTCAGGACGGTGCGACATTCGCCAAAGCTGTGGCCAAGCGGCTTGAGGCTGAGAATATCGCATTGGATATCGGCGCCTACCGAGACGCACCCGCAGGCCTGCGCATCTGGTGCGGTGGCACGGTTGAAACCTCGGATATCGAGGCGATGTTGCCCTGGCTGGCATGGGCCTTTGAGGCCGAGATCGCGGCGCAGACAGAAGCTGCCTGACCCTTTTTACCGGGCCGTCTCAGGCCCGGATTTTTCATGACATTCAAGGACCACAAACATGGCCCCCAAAGTACTCGTATCCGACAAACTCAGCGAAACCGCCGTGCAGATATTCCGCGACCGCGGCATCGACGTGGATTTCATGCCCGATCTGGGCAAGGACAAGGACAAGCTGGCCGAGCTGATTGGCCAGTATGATGGTCTCGCCATCCGTTCGGCCACCAAGGTTACGCCGACCTTGCTGGAAAAAGCCGACAATCTAAAAGTGATCGGTCGCGCTGGTATTGGCACCGACAATGTCGACAAGGATGCCGCGTCAAAAAAAGGTGTGATCGTCATGAACACGCCGTTTGGCAACATGATCACCACCGCCGAACACGCAATTGCGATGATGTTCGCCGTTGCGCGTCAAATCCCCGAGGCCAGCACGTCGACCCATGCAGGCAAATGGGAAAAAACCAAATTCATGGGCATCGAGCTGACCAATAAGACCCTCGGCGTCATTGGCGCGGGCAACATTGGCGGTATTGTTTGTGAACGTGCGCTGGGCCTGAAAATGAAGGTCGTCGCCTACGATCCCTTTCTCGGCGAAGAGAAAGCCGCCAAGATGGGCGTCGAAAAGGTCGAGTTGGACGAGTTGCTGGCCCGCGCCGATTTCATCACACTGCACGTGCCGCTGACCGACCAGACGCGCAATATCCTGAGCCGTGAAAACCTGGCCAAGACCAAGCCCGGCGTACGCATCGTCAACTGCGCCCGTGGTGGTCTGGTCGACGAAGAGGCGCTGGCCGAGATGCTGCAATCCGGCCATGTCGCAGGGGCCGCGTTTGATGTGTTCAAAGAAGAACCGGCAAAGGACAACCCGCTGTTCAACTTGCCGAACGTCGTCTGCACGCCACACCTTGGTGCTGCAACGACCGAAGCGCAGGAAAATGTTGCCCTGCAGGTGGCTGAACAAATCTCGAACTATCTGCTGACTGGCGCGGTGGAAAACGCGCTGAACATGCCCAGCGTCACTGCCGAAGAAGCCAAGGTCATGGGTCCATGGATCAAGTTGGCCGGTCACCTGGGTAGTTTCATTGGTCAGATGACCGATGAACCGGTTAAGGCAATCAACATCCTGTATGACGGTGTCGCGGCTGAGATGAACCTGGCTGCTCTGAACTGCGCCGTGGTTGCCGGGATCATGAAAAAATTCAACCCGGAAGTGAACATGGTGTCAGCCCCGGTTGTAGCGAAAGAGCGCGGGATTCAGCTATCGACCACCAATCAGGACAAGACCGGTGTCTTTGACGGCTACATCAAGGTGACTGTAGTAACCGATAAGCGCGAACGCTCGATCGGGGGTACGGTTTTCAGCGATGGCAAACCACGCTTTATCCAGATCAAAGGCATCAATATCGACGCCGAAGTCGGTGCCCATATGCTCTATACCACCAACGAAGACGTTCCGGGCATCATCGGCGCGCTGGGTCAGACCATGGGCGAGAACGACGTGAACATCGCTAACTTTACGCTGGGCCGTGCCGAAGCGGGCGGAGAAGCGATTGCTTTGCTGTACGTGGACGAACCTGTTCCGGCCGAAGCGCGGGCGAAACTGGCGGAAACGGGGCTATTCACTCAGATCAAACCGCTGGAATTTGACGTAGCATAAGATTCTGTCCGAAAATTGTGACCTTGGCGATGCCCGTGCAAAAAATGTGCGGGCATTGTCTTTTTTCTGCAACCGAGTTGTTGCACAAAGTGACTGACATATTCCAAGAGGTAGCGTTTTGAGCATCCCAATTTACGCAGTCGGCGATATCCATGGCCAAATGGGCATGCTGCAAAACGCGCTATCCCGGATCGAGGCGGATGGCGGGCCGGATGCGCGTGTTGTCTTTCTTGGGGACTATGTGGATCGTGGCCCGAACAGCCGGGAGGTTCTGGATCTGCTGATCGAAGGGCGCAAGGCGGGGCGGAACTGGGTCATGGTCAAAGGCAACCATGACCGGATGATGGTCCGTTTCGTGCAGGATTGCGAGATCGCAGACAAGCAGTTGCCGATCACTTTGAACTGGCTGAATCCCCGGCTTGGGGGCCAAGAGACGCTGGCATCCTACGGTGTCGAGGTCACGGACAATGACCGGATCTTTCAGGTTCACGAACGGGCCTGCGCCGCTGTGCCGCCGGAACATTTGGACTTTATCAATGCTTTGCCAACCTATCATCAAGAGGGTGAGCTATTGTTCGTTCACGCTGGCATCCGACCTGGTATCCCCTTGGCGCAGCAATCCGAGGATGATCTGGTTTGGATACGACAAGAGTTCTTAATCGAATCCAGCCCGTACCCTTGGCTGATCGTGCATGGGCACACACCCGTGGATACGGCGGAGCATTGCGGCAATCGTGTCAATCTGGACGCAGGGGCAGGTTATGGTCGACCACTGGCCACAGCCGTGTTCGAAGGGCGTCAGTGCTGGTTGCTGACGGACGCCGGCCGGGTCCCGTTAGAGCCTAATCCGCGGTAAACATATCTTTGTAAAGCTCGCGCAAGGCGTTCTTTTGCACTTTCCCCATAGTGTTTCGGGGCAGCTCATTCAGCACGATCAGTTGGCTGGGGTGTTTGAACCGCGCCAGTTGGTTCTGAACGCTGGCCATAATGGCATCAAGGTCAGGCGCTCGGCCCGGTTCTGCAACCAGAATACCCAGAACGGTTTCGCCGAAATCAGCGTGTGGCACGCCAATTACGGCGCTTTCCAGCACACCGGGCTGGTCGTCCAGCACCAGTTCGACCTCTTTGGGGTAGATGTTGAACCCGCCCGAAATGATCAGGTCCTTGCCGCGTCCCACGATGTGTACGTAACCATCCACGTCCACGCGTCCGAGATCACCGGTGATAAAGAACCCGTCTTCGCGCAATTCCGCAGCGGTTTTTTCGGGCATTTGCCAATAACCTTCGAAGACGTTTGGTCCGCGCACTTCGATCATTCCTATCTCGCCTTGCGGTAATGCCTTGCCGGTTTCAGGGTTGGTTACCTTTAGTTCGACACCCGGCAGCGGGAACCCGACAGTTCCTGCGCGACGTTCACCGTCATAGGGGTTCGAGGTGTTCATATTGGTTTCCGTCATACCATAGCGTTCAAGGATGCGGTGTCCGGTCCGGTCCTCGAACCGTTCATGGGTCTCAGCCAGCAGGGGGGCCGAACCCGAGATGAACAACCGCATGTGCTGCGCCAGATCACCGGTGAACCGATCATCCGCCAGCAATCGGGTGTAGAAGGTCGGCACGCCCATCATCGAGGTCGCATTGGGCATCAGGCGCAGGACATCATCCAGATCAAACTTCGGCAAAAAGATCATCGAACCGCCCGAGGCCAGAATAACGTTCGCCGCTACAAACAACCCGTGGGTATGAAAGATCGGCAAGGCGTGCAGCAGCACATCATCTTGCGTAAACCGCCATTCGTCCACCAGCGTCTCGGCATTGGACAGCAGGTTGGCTTGCGTCAGCATCGCACCTTTGGAGCGCCCGGTCGTGCCAGAGGTGTAGAGGAATGCGGCAAGATCACCTTCGGTTCGCTTGACTGGTTCGAAGGCAGGAAGCATACCCAATGCCCGCCGCATCAAGCTGCCCGACCCATCTGCGTTGAGCGTCTCTAACCTGGCGTTTTGCGCCTCGGCAATGGGCGTCAGTTCCGCTTGTTTGGCGGCATCGCAAACCACCAGCGCAGCCCCACTGTTTTCGATGAAATAGCAAAGCTCGCCGGATGTGTAGGCCGTGTTCAACGGCAAAAAGATCAGCCCGGTTTGCGCGCAAGCCGCGTAGAGCGCCAGCGCTTCTGGTGACTTTTCCACCTGAACAGCAACTCGGTCTCCGGGCTCAAGCTCGTACCCGTTCAAAGCGTTAGCGATTCGGGCTGCCGTGTCCAGAAAAGCCGCGTGGGTAATGGTCTGGCCGTCGGGCAGAAGAAGGAAAGGTGTATCCTTGCCTGCATGGATGCCAAACAACCGATCATAGAGTGGGTTACCCATCCCATATTTCCTTCGCGCAGGATCAGAATACGCTGAATCTGGCGTGGATTAGGGGCACGGTAAAGCAGAAATCGCGGTCAGCTCAGAACTGAGTGGTCATCCGGTACCCGGCGGCGAAGTACATCTTTGCAAAGGTGACAGGCTGGCCCTCAAGCCATGTGATCCGTTCGCCCGTAAACACCGGCTCACCGATGGGCAGGTCCAGGAATGCGGCCACCGATTCATCGGCGCGGCTGGCCAGGAAACTCAGTTCGACATTGGTGAAGGGAACGGTCTGAATAAGCCATTCATTTGGGCCTATTGAGGCGAAGTCCGCATTTGCCACTTGCGGAACCGAGTCTATGACGATCCACCGGTCTTCGTATTGAAACGGAGTATTGCCGTTAAAATGCATGCAGCGAACATGCATCACGTGTTGGTCCGGTTTCAACGCCAGTCTTGCGCACAGCCAATCGGGCGCTCGCTCGGCAACAGACGAGACCAGCGCATAGCGATAGATTCCGCCCAACGCCTCAACCTCGTCCCGCACCTTGGGTATCGTGAAACGGGCCTGCCTTTGCGGCGCGCTTAGAACCCGTGTACCGGCTTTGCGGCGACGCTCCAGAAACCCTTCGTCCGCCAGCTCTCGCATTGCGCGGTTCACGGTCGTTCTGGTGCACGAGAATTCGACGGCCAGGTCCTGCTCGTTGGGCAGCAGCGAATCCGGCTGCCACTCACCCGACCGAATGCGTGCCAGCACGGTTTCCTTGATGTCCCTGTAGCTGGTGGTTTCGTTAGATTGGGTCATGGTGCCTCTAGTTACCTGAATAGGTGCGTTTAGACGTCAGCCAAAAGATCGGCAATCGCCGACCGGTACGCGGGAATGATCCGATCCCGTTCAATGTGGCGGCCTTGCTGCACCATGTGGCGCCCTGCTGACCAAAGATCGGTTACCAATCCATCGGGTGCTGCAAAGCACAGACCGTCCAGCACCTGTTCGTCAGTTAGTGCGCAGATCGTGGGATGAGATCGGTCGATCGCCACAAGGTCGGCCAGCTTGCCGACAGCGATTTCCCCGGTATTTCGTCCCAATGCCTGCGCGCCCCCTTGTGCGGCCCCTGTATACAACGCCTGGCCGACCGAGCCTTCGTCTTTGACCAAAACCGTCCGCGCATGGTCCCGCAGGCGTTGGGAATATTCCAAAGTCCGCAGTTCCTCAGGCAAAGAAATCCTTACGTTAGAGTCTGATCCCACGCCAAAGCGACCACCTTCTTCGACATAAACTGCACCGTTGAAAATACCGTCGCCCAAATTCGCCTCGGTAATCGGGCACAACCCGGCAACGGCGCCCGAACGCGCAACGGCGCGTGTTTCGGCATCGGTCATATGAGTTGCGTGGATAAGGCACCACCGGTCATCGACGTCGACATGGTCCAACAGCCACTCGACCGGCCGCTGTCCAAGCGCGGCCTCTACATCGGCCACTTCTTTCAGCTGTTCGGCGATGTGGATGTGGACGGGATCATCAGGAGTGGCATTCAGAACCTTGCGCAAATCCGAAGGCGATGTTGCCCGCAGAGAATGCGGGGCGATACCGATCACAGAATCCGCATGCGGTGGAGCTAAACGGCATTCCTCGACCAGGTTCAGAAACTGATCCACAGAATTGCCAAAGCGTAGCTGACCGCCCGCCAAGGGTTGTTGTTCGACACCGCCGTAGGTGTAGAGAACCGGAAGGTGCGTCAAACCGATTCCAGTTTGGGTGGCCGCAGCAAATATGCGCTGACTCAGTTCCGACACGTGGTCGTAGCGCCCGCCGCCCGGCTGATGATGGATATAGTGAAACTCACCGACCGAGGCATATCCGGCCTCTTGCATCTCCAGATAGACCAAAGCGGCAATGGGCTCTACGTGATCCGGCGTCAATCTGTCCAGGAACCGGTACATCAGAGTGCGCCAGGTCCAAAAGCTCTCGCGCCCGGCGGCGCGCACTTCTGTCATACCGGCCATCGCGCGCTGAAAGGCGTGGCTGTGCAGGTTTCCCAAGGCTGGCAGCAAGACATCAACCTGTGTGTCTCCGGATCGCGCGGTCGCTTGTGATTCCAAGCTTTGGATCTGACCGTGCGCGATTTCTACCCGCAAGTTTCTGATCCAATCAGAGCCTAATAAAGCCGTTTTCGCATGGATGGTCATCGCATTTCCATTTTGTGTAGACTTTAAACTTTTATACGTATACGAAAAATCTAACGACAAAGGGAGCCCAAAAGAATCGATATGGTCAAAAAATCTGTCCTTTTGAGCACGCGGGTGGCGACCATGGACGATGGTGCCGAACCTTATGGGATAGTTCAGGACGCAGCACTTGTTGTTGATGGTGAGAAAATTGCCTGGATCGGGCTTCGGAATGCACTGCCTGCTGACTATTCTGACTGGCCGACCGCGGACTATGGCGACCGGCTGATAACGCCGGCGCCAATCGACGCCCACACCCATGTCGTCTTTGGTGGCAACAGGGCGGTCGAGTTCGAAATGCGTCTGAATGGTGCCTCGTATGAAGAGATCGCGCGCGCAGGTGGTGGAATTCTGTCGACTGTCACAGCGACCCGTTCGGCCAGCGAAGAGGCCCTGTTAGAGGATGCCTTGACGCGAGTGGACGCCCTGATGGCCGACGGCGTGTCGTGCATCGAGGTCAAATCGGGCTATGGTCTGGACACCGACACAGAGCTCAAGATGCTGCGCGTCGCGCGCCGGATCGGCCAAGTGCGCCCGGTGCGAGTGAAAACAAGTTTTCTAGGAGCACATGCGGTGCCGCCTGAGTTTCAGGCGCGCGCTGATACCTACATTCGCGATGTTTGCATCCCGACTCTGCGTTTGGCGCATGAAGAGGGGCTGGTGGATGCCGTTGATGGCTTTTGTGAGGGGATCGCCTTTGATCCGTCTCAGATCGCTAAGGTCTTCGATGTGGCGAAAGAACTGAACCTTCCGGTCAAGTTGCATGCAGAGCAGCTTTCGAACCTCGGAGGGGCAGCCCTGGCGGCTTCTTACGGGGCGTTGTCGGCAGATCATATCGAATATCTGGACCAGGTTGGCGTGGCCGCCATGGCACAGGCCGGAACCGTGGGTGTGCTGCTGCCGGGGGCGTTCTATACTTTGCACGAAACACAGATGCCGCCGGTTGAACTGCTGCGCCAGTATGGGGTGCCGATTGCACTGGCGACGGATTGTAACCCCGGCTCGTCTCCTCTGACGTCGCTTCTGCTGTCCATGAATATGGCTTGCACCCTGTTCCGCCTGACGCCGGAAGAGGCATTGGCTGGCGTGACCCGCAATGCGGCGCAAGCCTTGGGCCTGACCGACACTGGCACAATAACTGAAGGCAACCGCGCGGACCTGACGGTATGGGACATCACGCACCCAGCCGAGCTGTCCTATCGGATCGGCTTCAACCCGCTGCACGCCCGCATTTTCGGAGGTTTGTAATGAAGACCCTGTCGCTTGTGCCCGGTCAGGTCACGCTGTCGGATCTGTCCGAAGTGTATTGGTCGCAGCCCGCAGTATCGCTGGATGACGGGTGCAAACCCAAGGTGGAGGCTGCAGCCAAACGCATTCTCGAAGCTGCGGCCGGGGAAGACCCGGTTTATGGCGTTAACACCGGGTTCGGAAAACTGGCCAGCCACAAGATCGCGGCAAAGGATACTTCGACCCTTCAGCGCAACCTGATCCTCAGCCATTGCTGCGGCGTTGGTTCGGCCGTGCCACGCCGTGTGACCCGGCTGATGATGACGCTAAAACTGTTGTCCTTCGGACGCGGAGCATCGGGTGTGCGTTGGGAGCTGATCGACCTGTTGCAGCAGATGCTGGCCATGGGCGTGACCCCGGTTATTCCCGCGCAGGGGTCGGTCGGGGCCTCGGGCGATCTTGCGCCCCTGGCGCATATGACAGCCGTAGTCATCGGCGAAGGTGAAGCCGAGGTTGACGGAACCATCCTGCCGGGGGGGAAAGCGCTAAAATCGGTTGGATTAGAGCCTATTCAACTCGGTCCTAAGGAAGGGCTTGCCTTTATCAACGGCACGCAATTCTCGACTGCCTTTGCGCTGGCCGGTCTGTTCGAAGCCTGGCGTGCAGCGCAAAGCGCGCTGGTCATCTCGGCCCTGTCGACGGATGCGATCATGGGATCGACTGCGCCCTTGCAACCCGAAATCCATACCCTGCGTGGGCACCGCGGCCAGACCGAAGCCGCCAGCGCCATGCGTGCCACACTGGCCGGGTCCGAGATCCGCGAAAGCCACCGGGACGGCGACACGCGCGTTCAGGACCCATATTGCATCCGATGCCAGCCGCAGGTCACCGGCGCGGCCATGGATGTCATGCGCCAAGCGGCCACCACGCTTGAGATCGAGGCGAACGCGGCCACCGACAACCCGCTGGTTCTGACTGAGGCGGGTGCCATCGTTTCAGGCGGGAACTTCCATGCCGAACCCGTTGGCTTTGCCGCAGACATGATTGCACTGGCGGTGTCCGAGGTCGGCGCGATTGCGCAGCGGCGCATTGCCTTGATGGTCGACCCGACGCTCAGCTTTGATCTGCCGCCGTTCCTGACGCCTGATCCCGGCCTGAACTCAGGTCTGATGATTGCCGAAGTCACGACCGCCGCCTTGATGAGCGAGAATAAGCACCTTGCCAATCCTTGCGTGACTGACAGTACACCGACCTCGGCCAACCAGGAGGATCACGTGTCGATGGCTGCACATGGTGCGCGGCGTCTGACGCGGATGGTCGAAAACCTGAACTACATTCTTGGTGTTGAGTTGCTTTGCGCCGCTCAGGGGGTGGAGTTCCGCGCACCGCTGGCAACCAGCGAACCGTTGCAACGGGTCATGGATAGGGTACGGGCAGAGATCCCAACACTGAACGAAGACCGCTATTTGGCACCCGATCTGGAAACATCCAAGTGCTTGGTGGCTGAGGGTGACATCCTTGGGGCAGTGGGTGCCCAGATGCCGGGGCTGTTCTGATGCAGGTGTTCAGCGTTCAGCGCGGGGAAGGTCCCATTGTGCTGGGCCAGCCTCATGGCGGAACTTATGTGCCAGACGAAACAGCGGTCCGTCTGAATGACAACGGGCGCGGTATGGCGGATACGGACTGGCACATAAATAGGCTCTATAAGGGGATATTGGATGATGTCACGGTCGTGCAGTCGCATGTTCATCGCTACGTCATCGACGCCAATCGTGATCCGTTCGGGGCCTCGCTATATCCGGGCCAGAATACCACCACCCTTGTGCCTCTGACCGATTTCGACGGGCAGCAGATCTGGAATGACGGGCAATCACCATCCGAGGATGAAGTCGAAGATCGACGGCGCAAATACCACGCACCTTATCACGCTGCCCTTCTGGATGAACTGAGCCGCGTTCGGGACCGGCACGGCATGGCGATCCTGTTTGATTGCCACTCGATCCGGTCGCTGATCCCGTTTCTGTTCGAAGGCGAATTGCCGGTGTTCAACACTGGAACCAATGATGGGCTGACGTGCGACACGGCCATTGAGCAAGCCGTGCACGACGTGGCGAGCAAGGCCGAAGGTTTCACTTCGGTCCTGAATGGCCGGTTTCGCGGGGGATGGACCACCCGCCACTATGGTCGCCCTTCTGATGGCATACACGCCATCCAGATGGAGATCGCGCAGCGGGCTTACATGGACGAGACACCCCCGTGGACATGGCGCGAGGACCGCGCTGCGAAACTGCGCCCCCATTTGACAACTATGCTGACCCGCATCAACGATCTTGCCCTCTCGGGCGAATTGACCAGACAAGGAGCCCAGAAATGAGCGATCCGCGCAAAAACACCCGCGATATCTATCCACCGACCGGCCCCGAGTTGAACGCCAAAAGCTGGGTGACCGAGGCCCCGCTGCGGATGCTGATGAACAACCTGCACCCGGATGTGGCCGAGAACCCGCATGAGTTGGTGGTCTATGGTGGTATCGGTCGCGCGGCCCGCACGTGGGAGGATTTCGACACTATTGTTGCCGGTCTGAAGGATTTGGAGGAAGACGAAACGCTGATCGTCCAGTCCGGCAAGCCGGTCGCGATCATCCGCACGCACAAGGATTCGCCGCGGGTGCTGATCGCCAATTCCAACCTCGTTCCACATTGGGCGACCTGGGATCACTTCAACGAGCTCGATAAGAAGGGCCTGATGATGTACGGCCAGATGACCGCTGGCTCGTGGATTTACATCGGCACGCAGGGTATCGTTCAGGGCACCTATGAGACCTTTGCCGAAGCGGGGCGTCAGCATTACAACGGTGACCTGACAGGCAAGTGGATTCTGACCGGAGGTCTGGGTGGAATGGGCGGCGCGCAACCGCTGGCGGCCGTGTTCGCAGGCGCCTCATGTCTGGCTGTTGAGTGTAACCCGGACAGCATCGATTTCCGCCTACGGACCAAATACCTCGACGAAAAGGCCGAAACGCTGGACGAAGCGCTGGAGATGATTGACCGCTGGACCAGGGCTGGCGAAGCGAAGTCGGTTGGTCTGCTGGGCAATGCGGCAGAGGTTTTCCCCGAGATCTATGCTCGGATGCAGGCGGGCGGGATGCGTCCTGATATCGTCACCGACCAAACCAGCGCGCATGATCCGATTAACGGTTATCTGCCATTGGGCTGGACTATGGGAGAGTGGCGCGAAAAGCGTGAAACAGACCCTAAATCGGTGGAAAAAGCCGCTCGCGCTTCGATGAAGCAGCATGTCGCGGCGATGGTGGATTTCTGGAACGCGGACGTTCCGACGCTGGATTACGGCAATAACATCCGGCAGGTCGCTCAGGATGAGGGGCTTGAGAACGCCTTTGCCTTCCCCGGCTTTGTACCCGCTTATATCCGCCCGCTGTTTTGCAAAGGCATCGGCCCGTTCCGCTGGTGTGCTCTGTCGGGCGACCCCGAGGACATCTACAAAACCGATGCCAAGATGAAGGAACTGTTCCCCGAGAATGAGCACCTGCATCGCTGGATCGACATGGCGCAAGAGCGGATCGCGTTTCAGGGTCTACCTGCGCGTATCTGCTGGATTGGATTGGGTGACCGACACCGGGCTGGGCTGGCGTTCAATGAGATGGTCGCCAATGGCGAGCTAAAGGCGCCGGTGGTGATCGGACGCGACCATTTGGACTCGGGGTCTGTGGCCAGCCCCAACCGCGAGACTGAGGCGATGCTGGATGGCTCGGATGCGGTCAGCGACTGGCCGTTGCTGAATGCGCTGATCAATACGGCGAGCGGGGCGACATGGGTGTCTCTGCATCACGGTGGTGGCGTCGGGATGGGCTTTAGCCAACATGCGGGTGTTGTGATCTGTGCAGATGGCACCGAAGATGCCGCCCGGCGGTTGGAGCGGGTTCTTTGGAATGACCCGGCCTCGGGCGTTTGGCGTCACGCGGATGCGGGGTACGACATTGCCAAGGATTGCGCGCGGGCCCATGGGCTGCGCCTGCCGGGTATTTTGGGCTAGTTCGAAACAGACTCTGGCGAAAATGCTGCACCTGCGATATGCGCAGGTGAGCTTGCCGGAGATCGAATATGTACGTTGCCACCCTGTTGACCGACCCCGATGTGTCTAATCTGGAATTGTCGCTGGTCGAGTCCTTGCGGAACGCATGGGGCGGTGGTGAGATCGTTTGGCTCAGCCCGGATGAAGCAGCAGAGTTCCATCTTAGCGAAATGCCGGGCAACCGGTGGGATGCCTGGGCGGACCTGCAGCAAATGGGCGTGGATCTGGTTGTCCAACCGACCGAAGGCCGCCGTAAGAAGATGCTGTTGGCCGATATGGACAGCACCATGATCCAACAGGAATGCATCGACGAACTGGCGGATGAGGCCGGCGTCGGCGACCGCGTTAAGGATATCACCGCACGCGCCATGAATGGCGAGTTGGACTTTGAGGGCGCGCTGACCGAACGGGTTGGTCTGTTGAAAGGTCTGGATGAGGCGGTGATCGGTAAAGTACTGGATGAACGCATCACTCTGATGCCGGGCGGCAAGGAACTGGTCGCGACGATGCGCCAGAACGGAAGCTATGCCGCCTTGGTCTCGGGCGGTTTCACGGCGTTTACCGCAAAAGTGGCCGAGGTGCTGGGCTTTGACGAGAACCGTGCCAACACCCTGCTGGCCCAAAACGGAAAACTGACCGGGGATGTACTGCGGCCCATTTTGGGGCGTCAAGCCAAGGTGGATGCCTTGGAACAGATCACCGCGCGACTGGGTTTGCGTGAAGAAGACGTTATTGCCGTAGGCGACGGGGCCAACGATCTGGGGATGCTGCACCGCGCGGGAACAGGGGTGGCCCTGCATGCCAAGCCCACGGTTGCCGAGCAATGCGAGGTTCGGATCAACCATGGCGATCTGACAGCATTGCTGTACGTTCAGGGCTATAGCCGCTCGGAATTTGTGTCCGGTTAAAGGTCTTCCCTTTATTTAACGTACGTGTTAAATAAAGGCTATGAACACTCTGATAAATGCTTTTTCTGCTTTGTCCGATTCCACTCGGTTCTCGATCGTTGAGCAACTGATGCAGGACGGAGAGCTGCCTGCCGGTGACCTGATCCAAGGGCGCGGTATGTCGGGCGCAGCGATTTCGCGCCATCTGAAAGTGCTGCGCGAGGCCGGATTGGTGCAACAGCGCGTCCACGGCACCCAGCGGATGTATTCTATCCAGCCCGACGGGCTGCGGGCGATTGCGGAATGGACGATCTCGAAACGTCAGTTCTGGGAAAACAGCCTCGATCGTCTGGGCGACCTGATTGAAAGGGAAAACTCATGGCCGACCTGAAACTGGAACGCGAGTTCCCGACCACCCCCGAAAACCTGTTTGCCTGGATAAGTGACGGGGCGAAGCTGTTGCAGTGGTGGGGGCCCGAAGGGGTGCATGTGCCCGAGCATGACCTGAATTTCTCACGCACGGGGCCCTGGTATTCAATAATGAAGAACGCAGAAGGCCAGACATTTAAAGTCTCGGGCCACGTAACCCATGTTGATCCGCCCAATTCGGTTGGGTTCACTTGGGCCTGGCATGACGATCAGGATCAGCGCGGGCCGGAAAGTCACGTGACGTTTTCGGTCGTTGCGACCGAAAACGGGGCGCGGCTAGTTCTGGATCACCGCGAACTGGCAGATGCCGAGGCCGCAGCAAACCACAACATGGGCTGGACATCATCGCTGGCCAAGCTTGAGGCGCAGTTTGGATAAGTTTTCATTAGGGAGGAAATAAAATGCCACAATATTTGTTTGTCTATCACGGCGGAACTACACCAACCGACCCTGCCGAAGTCGAAGCAACTATGGCCGCCTGGGGCGCATGGTTTCAAGGCATGGGTGAGGCGCTGGACATTCCCGGCAACCCGGTTGGTCAATCCTATACGGTCAGCAACGGAAGCGTCGTCGACAATGGCGGCGCAAACCCGGCATCCGGCTTTACGGTTGTAAAGGCCGATAGCATTGATGCCGCGACCGAAATGGCCAAGGGCTGTCCCATGGTGGTCAACGGTTCGGGCTCGGTCGAGGTGGCCGAGGTGCATGAAATCGAAATGTAACCTTAGCCGGGGAACCCCGGCGCAGGTCTGATTACGCCGCATTCCAGCCCGCGACGGCTGTATTGCGTGGCATTCATGAATTTGCGGGTGGCCGGGTGATCGGCCTCCAGCACACCAAGGCTTACCAGTATCGCGGCGATTGCGCATTCGCTGGCGCGGGTGGTGCCATCAGTGATTTTCAGCGCAACACCCATTCGTTTTTCCGGGATGATGGCAATGAACACCGCCTCAGCCCCGGTTTTGATTGCGGCGCGACCGTCCATAGCGCGCATCAACTCGGTACAGGCGCGGCTTTCGCCCGCCACCAGTTCGGGGTGCTTGATCATGGCCGCCGTAAGCTGTTGCGCTGCGTCGCTGGCACGGTCCGACCGGTCAGCGGCCGAGGCAAACCACGCCATCGAACGTGCCAGTCCCACCAGTGATGTCGCAAAGTTCGGGGCCGAACATCCATCGATTCCATAGGCAGGGCTGGTTTCCCCAGTGGTTTCTTCCAGCGCGGACAGGCAGGCTTGCTGTACGGGGTGGTCGATCTCAAGGTATTCCGGTCCCGCGCCCATGTGCTGTGCGACCGTCAGAAACCCGCAATGTTTGCCCGAGCAATTGTTGTGGATCTGGCAGGGCGTGTCATCGGCAAGTATCAGCCCGTCGCGCGCGGCCATGTCCTGCGGTTCTTGCGGACCGCAGCGCAGATCGTGTTCGGTCAAGCCCAAGTGATCCAGCCAGGCAGTAACCCTGTCGGTATGGATATGTGCGCCGCTATGCGAGGCACAGGCGAGGGCCAGATGCTCGGAGTTCAGGCCATATTTGGCGGCTGCACCCGATGTGATCAGCGGCAGCCCCTGGATCATTTTTGCAGAAGACCGAGGGTAAATCACCGCGTCCGGATCGCCCCAACTGCGTACGATATGACCGCTGTCGTCACAGATCACTGCGTGGCCCAGATGCAGGCTTTCCAACAAGGGGCCTCGCCATAGTTCTGTCATTGGTACCGGCTGCGTCATCTGGCCCCTCCATTATATGCGCAAAAATCTGCCAATCGCCCTTTCGCCTGTGGCGAAACCTGCGTTAGTGTGTGTATGTCGACAATCATCGGAATACGCAACTTACAGACGAACCGACAGAGTTCGTATGCGGTCTCGATGGGTATGAGGTATTAGGTCGAGCTAGGAGGCTGGACAGATGGGATTAAAACTCGTCCGCACAATTGCGGGTCTGTGCGTGGCAGGAATGGCCACAACCGCAATCGCTCAGCAGGCGACCAGCACCAATCGGGTTGCTGCGAAGACCGACTGGAGCGTTTTTGTGGAGAAAGATCCCACAGAGTGCTGGAGCGTATCCGCGCCCAAAGAGACTGTGAACACCAAAGGTGGACGCGTGGTTTCGGTGCGCCGCAGCGACATCCTGCTGTTCGTGTTCTACCGCCCGAATGCCGAAGTCAAAGGTCAGGTGACCTTTACCGGCGGCTATCCTTTCGCGGCAGGATCGACGGTCACCCTTGAGATTGACGGCACCGAGTTCGCTTTGATCACCGAAGGTGAATGGGCCTGGCCGGCAACCGAGGGCGAAGACCTGAAGGTCGTCGCAGCGATGAAGCGCGGCACCGAGGCCGTTCTGACCGCCCGGTCCGAGCGCGGAACCCAGACCAAAGACACGTTCTCGCTGTTGGGTTTCAGCGCTGCGATCGAAGACGCCGAAAAGCGCTGCACTCAATAAGCAAGGACAAAAGGTCTACGCAGCCCCGTCATTTGGCGGGGCTTTTTCGTGGGCGATCATACGTGTCATCCGATCTTTACGCTACGTCCACCACCCCAAATTGATCCGCATCAAGGCAAGCGATCCATCTTTCTGAACCAATCAGTTCAAATATATGGAAGGAGCTTATCCATGCTTAACAAACCTCTTGCTGCTGTGTTGGTGGTCGCCGCCGTATTTCTGAGCGCATGTGAAAAAAACAACGAAACC
Source organism: Ruegeria sp. CDSC068 (assembly GCF_059610545.1). Taxonomy (NCBI): domain Bacteria; kingdom Pseudomonadati; phylum Pseudomonadota; class Alphaproteobacteria; order Rhodobacterales; family Roseobacteraceae; genus Ruegeria; species Ruegeria sp. CDSC068. Next base: position 171,903 of record NZ_JBXWNV010000009.1, on the reverse strand, counting down.
TATCCGGTTTCTGGCGAGCAATGCGGTCCGAAAGATCCCGTGCAAACTTTGGACGCGGATGATTGCGACATTCTGCCAGCAGGGATCTGATATGTTTACCTGATCTGATTCCTCGCAATCGCAATGCAGATAGTTCGGTCGCATCGGTTTGGCCTTTGCGGCCGACTTGCAATTGGGACTATGGCGCAACGCGTGCTACGGTGGCCTCATACAAGGGTTCATATGTGGAAACGGATAATGCGTTACGTCTTGATTGCAGTGCTTTTCTCTTCGGCCGCGTGGGCAGATCCCAGCCTGGAATGTTTCGACGCAGGTTCGCAGGTCGAAATCGGAGCCTGCGTTGGGGAAATGGAGAAACGCGTGAATATGGCTGTTGAGACAAGCTATGGCTTCGCCATACAGTCCGCAGTTGAGTTGGACGAGGTCACAGACCGTGTGGTCGCACAACCGGCACTTGAGGCTGCACAAGAGGCATGGAGAGGATATCGCGATGCGCAATGTGAAGCAGTGGGGGCCTCATACGGTGGCGGCTCTGGTACCGGTATTGCCATTGCGTCCTGCCGCGTTGATCTGGGCCGGGCGCGTGTGGATGAATTGCTGCGCATGGCAAATTAAATGATACGAATTCTTTTGATCTTTGCGCGCGATCCTATATAGAGGCGCATCCCAAGCCCGAATTCGTTGAGATAGCAATATGTCGCCCAAAGCGCCGATCACTCAAGATGTCATGACCATCCCCCGCAAACTGCCCGAGGGGAAGATCAACCTTGTCGGGTTGACCCGTGATCAGTTGCGTGACGCTCTGATCGAACATGGCACGCCGGAAAAGCAGGCCAAGATGCGGACCGGGCAGATCTGGCAGTGGATCTATCAATGGGGCGTGCGCGATTTTGCCGAGATGACCAACCTCGCCAAAGCGTATCGTGCGCAACTGGCTGAGAATTTCGTTGTTGAGATCCCCGAGGTCGTGACCCGGCAGGTGTCCGAGGACGGCACGCGCAAGTACCTGTGCCGCATCGCGGGTGGCCATGAGGTTGAGGTTGTCTACATCCCCGAAGAGGATCGCGGGACGCTGTGCATCTCGTCTCAGGTTGGCTGCACGCTGACCTGTTCCTTCTGCCATACGGGCACGCAGAAACTGGTGCGCAACCTGACGGCTGCAGAAATCGTCGGTCAGGTGATGATGGCCCGCGACGATCTGGACGAATGGCCGACCCCTGGTGCGCCAAAGGACGAAACACGCCTATTGTCGAACATCGTTCTGATGGGCATGGGTGAGCCGCTTTATAACTTCGAAAACGTGCGCGACGCGATGAAGATCGCCATGGACCCCGAAGGCATTTCTCTGTCACGCCGTCGGATCACCCTGTCGACGTCCGGCGTGGTGCCGGAAATTGCGCGCACAGCTGACGAGATCGGCTGCTTGCTGGCGATCTCGTTCCACGCGACAACGGATGAAACCCGCGATTTTCTGGTGCCCATCAACAAGCGCTGGAACATCCAAGAGCTACTGCAGGCGCTGGCAAGCTATCCCAAGGTGTCCAATTCCGAGCGGATTACTTTTGAATACGTGATGCTGGATGGTGTGAATGACAGTGACGAAGATGCGCACCGCCTAATCGACCACATCAAAAGCCACAACATTCCCGCCAAGATCAACCTGATTCCGTTCAACGAATGGCCCGGCGCGCCTTACAAGCGCAGCTCGAACAACCGCATCCGGGCGTTTGCGAACATCATTTATCAGGCAGGCTATGCCTCTCCCATTCGCAAGACGCGTGGCGAGGACATCATGGCAGCTTGTGGCCAGTTAAAATCGGCCACAGAGCGCGCGCGCAAATCGCGCAAGCAGATCGAAGCCGAAGCCGGATTGCAGAGCTGATAAGCCCAAACTTCGTGCAAACTACGCCGAGAAATTAATTTTCTGGCCGCTGTTATTTGTATGCACAATTTGATATGTTTTGGGGGCTGAAACCGGCTGCCTAGGCCTCACGCTTGCGCACAAAGCAGTGAGAGTCGCATTCCGGTCGTGGCGCGTTTGTTCATGGCCGCTATCATTTTACACGTAACTTGCGGCGTTCAGGCGAACCTTTTGAAGCAGGTGGGCCAAATACATGTTTGTACGATTTATAAGACTGTTTCCGACATCTCTTGCGGCTTTGTTTGTGGTGGGGCTTGCTGCGCATCAGGCTGGCGCTCAATCCAGTGGTGAGGATGCTCACCTTGCCATTGAAAATCCTGCCGAGCTGTCCAAAGAAGAAGCCTTGGGCATCTACAAGTCCCTGCAGCGACGGATGGAGCGTGGCTATGCCGCCGCGCAGTTAGATTTGCTGATGAACTATCAGGCATGGCCGCTGTTCAACGACGCGCCTTACATCTCGGCAACCCATGGGCAGCGCTATGTGAACAGCTATGCCAACCGCATGGCGCACAACTATGGTACTTTGGCCGAGGGTGAAAAACTGCCGATGGGGTCGGTGCTGGCCAAGGACAGCGTCACGGTCACGGACGAGGGCAACGTCCATCCCGGGGCTTTGTTCGTGATGGAAAAACTCGGTCAAGGCACCAGCCCGGAAACTGCGGACTGGCGCTATATCATGGTCATGCCGGACGGGTCTTTGTTTGGTGACACGATGGGCGCGCGTTCGGACGCTGTCGTCTATTGCCACGATTGTCACGAAGCGGTGGCTGATCGGGATTACACTTTCTTTGTTCCCGAAGAGTATGTTGTCGGCAACTAAGCGCGGGTTACTTGCGACCGAACCGCGCCGTTCCAATTACCTCGATCAATGTCTGACGCACCGGCTCCGGTTGCGTTTCTACCGCATTCAGAACCTCTCGTAACTCGGCCCGAAGGCCGTGCATCTGGTCGATCAGTGAGATCATCATCGACAGCGCATCAGGCTCCATCTCGTATTGGTCGTGCAGCTCGCACGCCAGCTCCAACCGCGCCACGTCGAGGGTGTGATACACCAACCCCTGCTCGGTTTGCTCGGGAATGACGATCTCGGCAGCCAGGTATTCGGTCAGGCGGGTCGAGGTCAGGCGCGTGACGGTTGCGATCAGTTGCTCTTCGGTCAGGGCGCGGGTCATGACGGCATTCCTTTCCGCGGATCATAGCTGTGGCTTTCGCGCCAAGTCTCCATGAATTGCTTCAACTCGTCATCAATCTGATCGGGCATGGACACGGTCAGTTCGATCAACTGATCGCCGCGATCGGACGAGCCGCGCTTCTTGACCCCCTTGCCGCGCAGGCGCAACGTCCTACCGCTGCTGGTGCCTGCGGGGACACTGACATTGACGCCGCCATCAATGGTGGGTGCGGGTACCTTGCCACCCAGAATGGCTTCGTCGATCGTGATCGGCAGAGTAATATGAATATCGTCGCCCTGACGATCGAATACAGGATGCTTTGCCACAGACACGGTTACCAAGGCGTCGCCGGCGGGCCCGTCGCCGAACCCCGGATCACCCTTACCGCGCAGGCGGATGGTCTGCCCGTCGGTGATGCCAGCGGGTATTTTGACTTCGATCCGATCGCCATCGGGCAGAGTCAGCTTCTGGCTGGCGCCGAACACCGCGTCCAGAAAACTGATCTGCAGGTTATAAGCGCGGTTGTGGCCCGGCGCGTGGAATTCATGCGTGCGCTGCTGGTATCCTCCGCGGCCACGCATGAATTCGGCAAAGATGTCTGACATGTCATCCGGGTCTGCTGCGCGCGCACGATAAGGGTTCCCGGCGGCCTCGGCATATTCGCGATAATACTGCTGCTGGGGACGTTCCTGACCCGAGGCATCAATTTCGCCACTATCGTAACGCGCGCGTGTGTCCGCATCTTTCAGCAGGTCATAAGCCGAAGCGGCGGCCTTGAACTTGGCTTCAGCCTCGTCATCCCCGGGTTTCAGGTCCGGGTGGCACTCTTTGGCGATGCGCCGATAAGCCTTCTTGATCTCGGCGGCGCTGGCGTCTTTAACGACACCAAGAACGGTATAGGGATCGTCGCTCATCACATCTCTCGTCGATGGGGGTGGGTCTGATCTTTATGAATGTGTTTTATCATGCGATTTCAATGACCCAAAAGGAAGTGGCTTTTGAAACCGCTCGCAAATTCCTTCGAGTCTGTTAACATCTGCATGTTTCTAATTGATCATTCACGGAGAACCCCATGACGCGCAGAATAAAATCCGCACTGGCCCTGTTGGCCGGGAATGCCATCGGGTTGTTGCTTGCGACGCTGTTGTTGTCGGGGTTTGCGATCAAGCCAATTTCATTCATCGTCGTGGTGATCGTGTTCACCCTGGTGCAGGTGGTGGCCGAGCCGCTGATCCTGAAGCTGGGTGAGAAAAAAGCCCCCTCGATCAAAGGTGGGATTGCTTTGATCGTAACGTTTGTCGGTCTGTTGGTGACGGATCTGATTACGGCAGGGCTGACCGTTGGCGGCGTTGCCAATCTGTTAGCAGCGACCCTGCTCGTTTGGCTGGGCGCGTTGATCGCCAGCGTTCTGCTGCCGATCTATGTGTTCACCGAACTGCGTGAGCCCAAGAAATAATCAAAGCCCGTTCAGGCTGGTTTCAATCGCCTGCCACAGTTCATCCGCCGGTTCGCAGCCGACAGACAAGCGGATAAAGGCCGGATCGACGTCATCGCCCCAGCGTGCGCGTCGTTCGGCAGAACTGTGAACACCGCCAAATGATGTGGCCGGTCGCAGCATCGGGCAGGTGTTGATGAAAGCTTCGGCCTTTTCCTCGGCCTCTAACGTGATCGACAACAAGAACCCAAACCGAGATGCCTGCGCCTTGGCCAGAGCATAGGACTGGTCATCCGACAGGCCGGGATAGCGGATCTGTTTCACGGCCTCATGTTCTGCCAACCGTTCCGCGAGCACTTGCGCCGATGCACACATCCGGTCGAAACGAACGTCCAGCGTTTCCAACCCGCGATGCAGCAGCCATGCCTCATACGGGCCGGGGATCGCGCCGGAAACGCGCCTCCATTCTTCGACCCGTTCCATGATCTGCGCGTTGCGGCTGGCGACATGACCCATTAGCAGGTCCGAATGCCCGCCCATTGCCTTGGTATCCGAAGCGACCACCACGTCGATGCCCAAATCCAACGGGCGTTGGCCCAGTGGCGTCATCGTCGTGTTGTCGGCAATCGTGAGGCCGCCGGCTGCGCGAACGGCGCTAGCGATCGCGGGCAGGTCCATCATATCCAGCCCGGGGTTCGAGGGGCTTTCCAAAAAGACCACGTCGAAGCCGTCAAACCCGCCCTCGGCAAACGCCGTCGTCGGACGCTCAGTAACCGAGACGCCCAGATTGGACAGGAACCGATCGGCCAGCAGTCGTGTGACATAATACCCGTCCGAGGGGATCAGGATATGGGACCCGGCTTTGACCGTCGCGAACAAAGCCGCAGAGATCGCCCCCATACCTGACGGAAAGGTCAGGCAGGGCGCGTCTTCCAGATGTGCCAGCACATGTTCCAGATGTACCCATGTCGGGTTGTCGACCCGGCCATAGGTCGGATGCCCATCCGGTGCGCCGGGCAGGTGGTACATGCTGCTTTGCGTCAGCGGCAGGGCCACCGGATCGCCCTTGTTCAGTGCGTTCCCACGCAGGTGCAGCATCTCACCGGTTTTTGGCGGTTTCATGTTTCAGCGCCCCGGTATTTCGTCGCGCGGTGGGGCCGGTTCCCAGTTATCGATAATGTCGACCGCCTCTTGTGCGGTATCGACAAAGCGGAACAGATCGAGATCCTCGTCCGAGATGGTCCCCGCATCGGCCAGCGCCTCCCAATTGATGACTTTTTCCCAGAATTCGCGACCGAACAGCAGGAAGGGCACACGCTCCATCCGGCCAGTCTGGATCAACGTCAGCGACTCGAACAGCTCGTCCATCGTGCCGAAGCCGCCGGGGAAGATGGTGATTGCGCGGGCGCGCATCAGGAAATGCATCTTGCGAATGGCGAAATAGTGGAAATTAAAGCTGAGATCGGGCGTTACATACAGGTTCGGCGCCTGCTCGTGCGGCAGCACAATGTTCAGGCCAATCGAACAACCGCCAGCATCCTGGGCGCCACGGTTTCCCGCCTCCATCACGCCGGGGCCACCGCCGGTGACGATCACGTTCTCGCGGCAGCCGGTTTCATTGGATTTTTCGGTCATCAGACGGGCGAATTCCCGCGCTTCGTCGTAATATTGCGACAGGTTGGCCAGCGTCTGGGTTCGCGCAGTGTGTTTCTGCGACGGCTCAGGAATGCGTGCGCCACCGAACATGACGATGGTCGAGGTGATCTCACGTTCGGTCATGATCATCTCGGGCTTCAGCAACTCCAGCTGCAAACGCACGGGGCGTAGCTCATCCCGACACAGGAAATCATCGTCTGCGAAGGCAAGGCGATAGGCGGGTGAGCGCGTCTGCGGCGTGTCCGGCACCTCGCTCGCGGTCGAGCGGTCAGTCTGGGCGTCGCGGAAAGGGCTGAGGCGGTCTTCTCTCATGGGTGATGGTTCCCTGCTTGCGTGTTCATAAAACAGCTATAGGGTTCGCAGGCAGAGTGCCAGTCACGGAAGAACAAGAATGAATTGGAAGAGTGAAATTTCAGCCGCAGCCAACCGGATCGATGGCTATGCGCAGGTGACACCGGTGATTGAAAGCCGGGTACCTGGATTGGATCATCCGGTCGAAATGAAGCTCGAGCATATGCAGCACACGGGCAGCTTCAAGGCACGCGGGGCGTTTAACACGCTGCTCAGTATGGATGTGCCAACGGCTGGCGTCGTGGCTGCATCAGGCGGCAATCACGGAGCGGCGGCGGCTTATGCGGCGCAAACGCTGGGCTATCCGGCCAAGATTTTCGTGCCGGACCTTGCCGGACCCTCAAAAATTGCCCTGATCGAACAGACAGGTGCAGATTTGACAGTGGTAAAGGGCGAATATGCCAACGCCCTGAGCGAGGCCAAGGCGCATGAGGCGACCACCGGTGCGATGCAAATCCACGCCTATGATGCACCAGCAACGGTGGCCGGACAGGGGTCGTGCTTTGCGGAATGGGAGGCGCAGGGACTACAGGCCGACACCGTACTGATTGCCGTGGGAGGCGGCGGCCTGATCGCCGGGGCCTTGGGTTGGTTTGACGGTGCGCGCAAGGTCGTGGCGGTAGAGCCGGAAACCTCCTGCGCGCTGAATGCTGCGCTGCGGGCAGGTGAGCCGGTGGATGTTTCTGTATCCGGGATTGCCGCCAATGCGCTGGGCGCGCGTCGGATCGGAGGGATTTGTTTCGAACTTGCGAAGGGAATGACGTCTGTTCTTGTGTCAGACGCTGCGATTGCCAGTGCGCAAAAGTTGCTTTGGCAAACCCATCGCATATTGGTCGAACCGGCCGGGGCGACTGCGTTGGCGGCCTTGACCTCGGGTGCATATAAGCCTGAACCGAACGAACGCGTGGCCGTTCTGGTTTGTGGTGGAAATATTGCCCCTGACCCGTTGATGGAGTAAATTATCGCCTTGTGGAAGGTGGTTAGTGATTTTATAGATAATCTATGACCACTACGATCGCTGACACAATCTACCAAAATCTTAGACAGAAGATTATCACCGGCGAACTGCTTGCCGGTGAAAAGCTGCGTCAGGATCACATCGCGCGGGCATTTGAGACCAGCCATGTACCGGTGCGCGAAGCTTTGCTGCGTCTGGAAGCGCACGGGTTGGCCCAAAGTGAGCCGCGCCGCGGTATGCGTGTTTCGGCGCTGGACCCGGCAGAAGTGCGCGAAGTGGTTGAAATGCGTGTCGCGCTTGAATCCCTGGCCTTGCAGCATTCGGTACAGAATATGACGCCTGGCGCGCTGAAAGAGGCGGATGACGCTCGGATCGCCTGTGATGCTGCGCAAACGATGCCCGAGTGGGAAGCGTGCAACCGTACCTTTCATCGCTCGATCCTGACGCCGTGCGGGTTGCCACGCCTGCTGCATGCAATCGATGACCTTCATATTGCCGGCGCGCGCCACCTGTTTGCCCATTGGCGCCCCAAATGGGTACACCGTGCGGATGGTGACCACGCAGCCATCGTTCAAGCGCTCAAGCGCAAGGACGCGTCTACGGCGACGGCCATTCTGACGCGCCATATCCGCCGCGCAAGCTGAACACAGGTCAAGCTAGCCGCAAATCGTACCTTCTGCGTCGCATTGCACCGCGAGGTGCAGTTGCGTATAGGCCAAACAAACGAGAACAGATTCTGCAGGGAGCCATCCGATGTCCAACGCGCAACTGGAAACCGCTATCGAAGCCGCCTGGGAGGCGCGAGACACCATCACGCCCGCCACCACCGGCGAACAACGTGAAGCGATCGAAGACACGCTGAACGCGCTGGACAGCGGCACGTTGCGGGTTGCTGAAAAGCTGGAGAGCGGTGATTGGCATGTGAACCAGTGGGCCAAGAAGGCAGTTCTGCTGGGCTTTCGCATCAAGGATATGGAAATCCAGACCGGTGGTCCGCAGGACGGCGGCTGGTGGGACAAGGTGGACAGCAAGTTCGCCGGTTGGGGTGAAAACCAGTGGCGTGCCGCTGGTTTCCGCGCGGTGCCGAACTGTGTTGTGCGCAAATCGGCCTATGTCGCACCCGGTGTGGTTCTGATGCCGTCCTTCGTGAATTTGGGCGCCTATGTCGACGAAGGCACTATGGTGGACACATGGGCCACCGTTGGTTCCTGCGCGCAGATTGGTAAAAACGTACACCTGTCAGGCGGTGTTGGCATCGGCGGCGTTCTGGAACCGATGCAGGCCGGCCCGACCATCATCGAAGACAATTGCTTTATCGGCGCACGCTCGGAAGTGGTCGAAGGCTGCATCGTGCGCGAAGGCTCGGTTTTGGGCATGGGTGTCTTTATTGGCAAATCCACCAAGATCGTGGATCGCGAAACCGGCGAAGTCACTTACGGCGAAGTGCCGCCATATTCGGTGGTTGTCGCGGGTTCGATGCCGTCCAAGAACAACGTCAACCTGTATTGCGCCGTGATCGTAAAGCGCGTGGACGAGAAAACTCGTTCGAAAACCGGGATTAACGAACTGCTGCGCGACTAAATCAAGTGCGGATTTGAAACGGGGCTGTAGCGTATCTCGCTGCAGCCCTTTTTTTGTTTATCCTTTGACTGGATAGCGGTCGGGTTCCTCAAACACGTCGATCACGCGGCTGCCGCCTTTGATTTTCCCGCCGTGTTCAACACCAGACGGGATCGAGTAACTGTCGCCGGGGCGATAGGTCTTAGTTTCTCCGCCTATTGTCAGTTCAACCTCGCCCTCGACCACCGTGCCCCATTGCGCCTTGTGTGAATGCGGTGGCAGTTCGAAATCCTTGAGGAAGGTGAAGAACGCGACCAAACCCGCATCTGACCGGATGACGGCGGTTTGCACCACGTCCTCGGGGAATGGGACGTCGAGGCTAGGGAAGTCTGTAATAAAATTTGGGTAGGCCATGAAAAATCCTTTGCAGTTTGAAATGGGTTTTCCCGGGTACTATGGACGTGCTGGGGGCTTCCCGCAATTCCCGGCTGCTTGACCACGGACAGGCGCGCGGCTATGGCCCCCTGCATGGAAAAGCAAAAGAAACCGTCCCGTCAGCAAGTTTACACTTTGCTCGTTCAGATTGGCCGCAAAGAAGGCGACGGCTTGCCCGAAGGCGCGACCGGAGCAGCGCTGATGTGTTTTGCCAGCGGGGTGGATGAGGCTGAAGCGGTACGTGAAACCGTGGCGATCCTGAAACAGGCGGACACCGCGCCACTGGACGTGACAGGATACGGAACTCTGGCCGAGCGTGAGGCGCAGGGGCACGACATCGACCCGAACGAACGCGACTTGATGCAGCGGGCCTTGGACGAAAACGCCGTTATCGTGGCGCAAATGACGCCGTTTTTCGGGGATGAAGAACCGGCTTAGTTTCGCACCCCGAACCATTTGCGGTAAATTTCATCATAGGTGCCGTCTTCGCGCAGCGCGAGCAGAGCCTGGTTCACGTCCTCGACCAATGGCGAGCCGGTTGGGAACGCGATCCCGTAGTTCTCTCGCAGAAAAACACCGCCAGTCATCGATGCGATCCGACGCCCTTCATGCGCCGCGTAATAGGACAGGATCGGCGCGTCAAAGACTACGGCGTCCAACTCCTTATCCTGGAATGCGGTCAGCACATCATCCAGGTTTTCATAACCGGAAAATTCAATCTCGCGCCGGTTCAGGAAGTTTGCGGCAGTTGAGTTCGAGATTGTGCCCACCTGCTTGCCGTAAAGATCGTTGACCGAGTTCACGTTGCCGCTGATGGCATCCACGGTCATGACCGACGTGATGCGCGCTGTGAAGACCGATACGATGAACAGTGAGGACACCACCAGTACCACGCCCAGCAACCGTCCGAACGGAGTGCGCGGCATGCGTTCCTCGAATCCGCCATTGACCACAAGATTCAGCGCCCACCAGAATGACGGGAACCATGCCTCATTCAGCTTACGGTCGAAATAGGGCTGGGCTCGACGCTCAAACCCCCACATCAGCATCCCGCCGCCAAGCAGGATCGCAAAGGCCAGTCCGATGGCGATGAACAATTCAACGGACAGCAAAGCGTGCAGCAGCGATGGTCTGCGCGCTGCATCCGATGGCACCATGATCTGCAGACCGGCCTCGAATATGGGCTGGCTGAAATCCATCTGCGTTTCACGCGCAGCCGTGATCGAGATATTGGCCACAGCCAGGTCCGCGGTTCCTTCCTGCACAGCACCCAGCATATCGCTGAAGGCCTCGACCCTGGTGACCGAGTAGTCCCAATTCAGTGCCTCGGACAAGGCTTGTAGCAGGTCCATTGAAAAACCGGTTTGGGCCCCGTCCTCGACATAGGAAAACGGGGGGCGGGTCACGGTCGTGACCGAAAGCGTCTGCGCCTGGCTTTGCTGTGCAAGAACGGCGAAAGTCAGGCAGATCCAAACGAGAAGCGCACGTGTCATCGTCAATTCACCTGTTTCGCGGCCCTCTAACGCAGATTTGAAAGGCACGGCAAGGTGGCCGCAAGGTAAACCGCCATGTTTTATTGGGGTGTCATTTCAAGACTCGCGAAAAAAAGCGCCCGGAATCCGGTGGCGAGGGGTTGGCAATTGGTCCAATTCGTTGAATCTGTGCACGATCCCGCGATTGAACGAACCAAAAGGGCCCAGAAATGACAGATCCGGTAAAGTTGACGGCGGACCTGATCCGTTGCCCATCAGTCACACCTGAGGAAGGTGGCGCGCTTGTGTTGTTGGAGAAGCTTCTGTCCGACGCAGGCTTCGACTGCACCCGCGTGGACCGGGGCGATGTCAGCAATTTGTACGCGCGCTGGGGGCCGATAGCCCATCCGCGCAGCTTTGGGTTCAATGGGCATACAGACGTTGTCCCGGTGGGAGACGAAGCGGCCTGGACGATGCCCCCGTTCGGTGCAGAAATCCGCGAAGGTGTGATGTATGGGCGCGGTGCCACAGACATGAAATCCGGCGTGGCGGCCTTTGCGGCGGCCGCTGTGGATTTCGTGCGCGACTCCCCCCCGAACGGGGCGATTATTCTTGCGATCACGGGCGATGAAGAGGCGGACGCAGTGGATGGCACTACGGCACTGCTTGATTACATGTCCAAGGCCGGAGAACGCATGTCTGCCTGTTTGGTGGGTGAGCCGACCTGCCCAAACACAATGGGCGAGATGATGAAAATCGGGCGGCGTGGTTCGATGACCGCCTGGTTCACGGTGACCGGTGAGCAGGGGCATTCGGCCTATCCGCACCGGGCCAAGAACCCTCTGCCCGCCATGGCGCGTTTGATGCATCAGCTGGCCAGCCACGAACTGGATCAGGGATCGGACCATTTTGATGCCTCAACCCTGGCTGTTGTGAATATTGACACGGGCAACGCAGCTACCAATGTGATCCCGGCGCAATGCATCGGAGCGGTGAACATCCGCTTTAACGATCTGCACTCGGGCGCCAGCCTTAGTGAGTGGTTGCAGGCCGAAGCCAATGCCGTGGCTGAATCCTATGATGTCGCGGTCAACGTCCGGATCAAGATCTCAGGCGAGAGCTTTCTGACCCCACCCGGCCCCCTGTCTGATCTGGTCGCGAAAGCGGTCGAGACCGAAACCGGTGTGCGCCCCGAGATGTCGACAACAGGTGGCACCTCGGATGCGCGGTTTGTCAAAGACCATTGCCCAGTGGTTGAGTTCGGCCTTGTCGGCAGAACGATGCATCAGGTCGATGAATGCGTCGAGGTGGCGCAGATCGAACAGCTCAAGGCGATCTACACGCGCATCCTTCGGGACTATTTCGCCTGAACCATGCAACGCACATTAGTCATCATGGTGAAAGAACCTCGCCCGGGTCGGGTCAAGACGCGGCTGGGGCGAGACATCGGCATGGTTGGTGCTGCATGGTGGTTTCGCCATCAGACACGCGCGCTGATCCGGCGTTTGCGGGACCCACGCTGGCAGATAGTGCTTGCCGTCGCCCCGGATCGGGAAGGTCTGACCAGCCGCATCTGGCCCGCTGACTTGCCCCGCGCAGGTCAAGGGCACGGCGATCTGGGCGATCGTATGGGGCGTATGCTACGCGGGATGCCACATGGACCGGTTTGTCTGATCGGCGCGGATATTCCCGGGATCGCATCGCAGCATATCGCACGGGCGTTCGAGGAATTGGGGCGGTCGCAATTCGTTTTTGGCCCTGCGCCGGACGGTGGCTATTGGCTGGTAGGGGCTCAGCGGTACAAGGCGTTGCCGACAAGCCTGTTCCGTAATGTGCGCTGGTCTACCGAAACCGCCCTGGCCGACACTCTGGCCTCAGTTCCGGGTTGTCGTGTCGGATTGCTGGACCATCTGCGCGACGTTGATTCGGTGGCCGACCTGAAACCCTGAGCTTTTTGATCATGACGCGGTCGCATACCCGTGATAGGCCGGAGATATGACTCGCATACCTACCAAGCAGGAGGTCCTCGATTGGATCTCGGCGAACCCCACCCTGACCTCGAAACGCGATATCGCCAAAGCCTTTGGTATCAAGGGCGCGGACCGGATCGATCTTAAACGCATCCTGAAAGAGCTAGAGGCCGAGGGGCATCTGGAGAAGCGCAAGCGTAGCTATCGCGACCCGGACCGCCTGCCACCGGTCAGTGTGCTGCAGGTGAAGGCTCCGAATGCGGATGGCGACCTGTTCGCACGGCCCTTGGAATGGCATGGCGAAGGGGTCGAGCCGATCATTCTGCTCATCACCCGTGCCAGCGATCCTGCGCTGGGCGAGGGCGACCGCATTCTGGCCCGCCTCACGGTTGTGCATGAAGAAGACCACAATTACGAAGCACGCCTGATCCGACGTGTCGGGACGAACCCGCGCAAGATCGTGGGCATCTTTCGCAAAGGGGCCGAAGGCGGTAGGATCGTGCCCATCGACAAAGCCGGTCAGACCGAATGGCTGGTTGCTGATGGGGCTGTATTGGGTGCCAAGGATGGAGAATTGGTCGAGGCTGAACAGGCTGGGCCAAAGAACCGAATGGGCCTGCCGCGCGCGCGCATTGTGGAACGGCTGGGTGATCCATCTGCGCCCAAGGCTGTGTCACTGATTGCAATTCATCAGCACGGTATTCCGGATGATTTCCCCGACAAGGTGATTGCCGAAGCCGATAAGGCCAAACCGGTTGGTCTAAAAGGCCGCGAAGACCTGCGGGATATACCTTTGCTGACCATCGATCCGTCAGATGCGCGGGATCATGACGATGCCTGTTATGCCCACGCCGACGATGACCCCAAGAACCCAGGCGGGCATGTGATCTGGGTCGCCATCGCCGACGTTGCGGCCTATGTGCAGCCCGGTACCGCGCTGGATCGTGAGGCGCGCAAGCGCGGCAACTCCAGCTACTTCCCGGATCGGGTGGTGCCAATGCTACCGGATCGCCTCTCTGGAGACCTGTGTTCGCTGCACGAAGGCGTTCCGCGCGCCTGTATCGCTGTTTGGATGCAGATCGATGCGGATGGAAACAAGATCGGTCACCGCTTTGTGCGTGGTCTGATGCGCTCGGCCGCGTCGCTGCACTATGCCGAAGTTCAAGACGCTATCGACGGCAATCCAAACGACCGCACAGGGCCTTTGTTAGACCCTGTGTTGAAGCCGCTCTATGATGCCTATGCCGCGCTAAAGAATGCGCGGGCAGAACGGCAACCGCTGGAACTGGACCTGCCCGAACGCAAGATCGTTCTCAGTGACGCGGGCGAGGTCCAAAGCGTGGCTTTCCGCGACCGGCTGGACGCGCATAAGCTGATTGAGGAATTTATGATCCTCGCCAATGTGGCTGCGGCTGAGACATTGATCGCCAAACGCCGCCCGTTGCTGTTCCGCGTGCATGAGGAACCGGCGCAAGAAAAGCTGGAAAGTCTGCGGGAAACCGCACAGGCAGCTGGTCTGAACCTGGCCAAGGGGCAGGTGCTGCAAACCCGGCATCTCAATGCACTGCTGAACGCGGCTGCCGGGACAGAGGATGCAGAGCTGATCAACCTTTCAACTTTGCGCTCGATGGCACAGGCTTATTACAATCCAGAGAATTTCGGCCATTTTGGGTTGGCGTTGCGGAATTATGCGCATTTCACCTCGCCCATTCGCCGTTACGCGGACCTGATCGTGCACCGGGCGCTGATCACGGCGCATGACTGGGGCGATGACGGGCTGACCGAGGATGAGATCGCGCGGCTCGATGAAACGGCAACGCATATCTCGGACACCGAGCGCCGCTCGATGATGGCCGAGCGTGATACGACGGATCGCTATCTGGCCGCTTATCTGAGCGAGCGTGTGGGTAATGAGTTCAGCGGTCGTATCAGCGGCATCGCCCGGTTCGGTGCATTTGTGAAGATGGACGAAACTGGCGCGGACGGCCTGGTGCCCGTCCGGTCACTGGGGCGCGAGTTTTTCCATTTCGACCGCGAAGCCGGCACGCTGATGGGATCAGACACCGGTTTGATCATCGCCATTGGTCAGCGTGTCACCGTGCGCCTGACCGAGGCCACGCCTGTTACCGGCGGGCTCGAGCTGGAGCTGCTGTCCATCGATGACCAGGCCCTGCCGCGCGGAGGCGGGCCCGCTAAGCGGGGAGGCGCACGGCGCAAGGCGGTCAGTACCAAGCGCAAGAAGGACAAGATCAAGCGCAAGGTCGAACGCAAACGTCGTCAAAGGTGATAGGTTAGCGCCCGAGCAATCAGCCAGCCATGACGCGTTTCATCAATCTGATCCGGGTCATCAAACAGAATGGCCCGGTTGCCGTCCAACCGATCCTCGCCCGGAAAGGCAGTGGTGAAATCACCCATTAGTCGGCTCTGACAATGCACGAACAGTGCAAAGGATGCCGCTTTGTGCCCGCCCAGCCGGATGGTTGACCCTTTGGGCGCCAGATAGGCGGGTTGACCCCACCGCAGTGCTTCATTCAATGGCTGGGCTTTAGGCAAGGCCCCAGCGGTTGAAAACACCAGCTCGCGCAAGACGAGAACACCCGAACGGGTGTCTTCGGGAAACGCTTCAAAGGCGGTCTGCACGGCAGGGTCGTCAAAAGGTGTCATGGCAGCGGTATCGCCTGTTCCATTCGGTCCACGTAGTCGTTGAGCAGCCTATCCTGTTTGATCCGCTGGGTCAGCGGGGTTACCACCGGTGTTGCGCGCATTGCAGCCAACATGGGCCCAACGCTCATATCTGCTGATGTTGGCCGGTCGCCCAGAAGGTACGGCGATTGCCACAGATAGGCGGATATCGCTTCAAGGTCCCGCTCCAATCGATCCTGACGCTCAGTGGGAGAGAAGCGGCCGACACCCTGAAACACCAATCCCTGGACGACCTTTTTCCGGATTGAGTTCGACACCGGCGTTCGGATCAACGCAGGAATAACCGAAAAGAAGGTCTTGCGCAGAATTGGCCAGACCTCGTCATTGGCCCACCTGTCCTGGACGACCTGAAAATAGATATGCTCCTCTGCCATGCGGATCAGCGTTCGTGCCTGCGCCTTTTGTATGTCACTTAACCCAGTGTCGAAGTTCGCGCCCTGCGCCTCAAGCCAATCGCGGATCAGGTCGCTGTCGGGGACAAGGCGTTCTTGCGTGCGCAGAACCGGCAGTTTCTGGTGGGGCATCTTGCGGGGGTCCAACATATCAGACCGCTGCCAACGCTGGCCCGCGTGTTCCAGCATATACGCGGCCTTGACGCAGAAGGGGCTAGCGCTGAACAGGCCAAAGGCCGATGGGTAGATCAGAAGGGTCAGCATTGGGGGCTCCGTATTTGGGACACCCAAAGATTAGCGTTGTCTGATGACAGTTTCTGTCATCAGGTCTAGTCTAACCTGCATTATGTCCCGTACCGCCCGCCTGTTCCAATTGATGCAAGCCCTGCGCTCTGGTCCGTCACCCAAGACGTCCCAACACCTGGCGCAGGATCTGGGCGTCTCGCCGCGCACCGTCCATCGCGATATAGAATCGTTGCGCGGGCTTGGGGCGGTGATCGACGGTGAGGCCGGTTTTGGCTTTACCCTGATCGAAGACGCAACCCTGCCGCCGCTTGGGTTCACAGATGATGAACTTGAAGCGCTGGTTTTGGGGCTGCGAGAGGTTCAGGCCATTGGCGACCCCGGTTTAGCGGATGCGGCGGGCCATGCGTTACGAAAACTTCAGGGACGCCTACCCCAGCGCCAGTCGCACCGCCTGACCCATGCCGTGTTGACAGCGACGCGGTTTGATCGCCCAGCCAAGCCCACCATTGCGGTGGCTGACCTGCGGCAGGCCACATGGGACGAACGCACGATCGAGTTTGCCTACACCGATGCCAAGGGCGATGACACCCACCGCAAGGTAAACCCGCTGAGTATCGTCTATATGGACCGCGCCAGCGTTTTGATTTCCTGGTGCCATCTGAGACAGGATTTTCGCGTCTTTCGGCTTGACCGGATACGCGAAATGTCCATGACAGGCGAAAGCTTTAGACCAAACCGCATCCCTTTGCTGCGTGAGGCACTTGCCGGAATTCGTGCGGAACACAAAGCAAAAGATCGCGAGGGGTCAAGCTGAACGCTTTGGAAAACGCAAATTTTGCGGTACTCTGAAGTCGAGCAGTAACCAGGAAAATTCGGAATGCGTAAATGCATAGGTGGCGTTATGACCGCCGCATTATGGGCATCCATTGTGCAGGCGGAATCTATCAATACTCTGGGCGGGTCACAGGCCATACAGCTGGCATCAGCTGGCGTGGCGATATCGATCCGGCCAGTTTTACGACCCTCAGCTAAGGAGTACCGGGTGTCGACGGAAGGAAACGCACGGTTTCAGGCGTGGCTTGGAGCATTTCGTGAACGGGCGTCCGAGCAGGGGATATCAGCCTCAACACTGGACAGGTCGTTGGCGGGTTTGACCTACGATAAGGACGTGATCAGGCGCGACCGCAACCAGGCAGAGTTTTCGAAACCCATTTGGGAGTATTTGGATTCTGCAGTCTCAGACACGCGCATCAGAAACGGCCGGGCGGGGTTGGAGCGCCATCGCGACGCACTGACCCGCATCGAAGCCAAGTACGGCGTCGAAAAAGAGGTCGTGACAGCGATCTGGGGACTTGAGACGTCGTTTGGAACGTTTCGGGGCAACGACCACACCATCCGATCATTGGCAACTTTGGCGTATGACGCACGGCGGGCCCAGTTTTTCGAAACCCAGTTAATCGCTGCCTTGCAGATCATTCAGGCGGGCGACGTCAGACCGCGCAACATGAAGGGCAGCTGGGCCGGGGCGATGGGGCATACGCAGTTCATGCCAACCTCGTTTCTGGACCATGCGGTTGATTTCGACGGGGATGGGCGGCGCGATATCTGGTCGGACGATCCAACCGATGCGCTGGCCTCGGCCGCCGCCTATCTGGCGCGACATGGGTGGACCAAGGGGCAGCCGTGGGGCGTTGAGGTGACCCTGCCCAAAGGGTTCGACTACTCCACCGCAAGGCGGGATCACACATTGATGCCCTCACAATGGGCCGCACGTGGAGTGGTGGCGGCGAACGGCGCGCCTGTATCGGATCACGGGCAGGCGGCGATCCTGTTGCCAGCCGGAGGGCAGGGCGTCGCGCTGATGATCTTCGATAATTTCAAAGTCATTGAGAAATACAACGGTGCCGACGCCTATGTGATCGGCATCGGCCATCTGTCCGACCGTCTGGCTGGACGGGGGTCATTCCAGACCGAATGGCCGCGTGGTGACCGGGTGTTGAGTTTCACCGAGAAAAAGGAACTGCAATCCCGACTGACAGAGGCTGGATTTGATACCCAAGGCGTCGACGGGCGCACAGGGCCAAACACAGTCAAAGCTGTTCGGGCTTATCAATTGGCGCAGGGGTTGCTGCCAGACGGATATGCCAGTCTGAACCTCTTGGAAGCGTTGCGGTGACAATGGAAGGGCGTTGATCTATTGCCTGGGTATGCGCCGCTGATACTCTCTCAGTTATTGGCTGTGCAACCTCCCGACTACCGGCACTCACTACGATAGACGGGAGGTGGACCCAGCAGTAGAGCGGGTCGCGACGCCGGTAGAGGTAATACAAATAACCGACTCGCATTCGCATACTTGAATCTGAGACACATCAAATCAAGATATTTATCGCGCGATAAATTTTTAGTTGCCGCGCGATACAAGATTACTTCTTTTTGTCGATCGATTTGATTGAATCTAGCTGTGTTCAGCAATTAAGCTGGATCGATTGACGTGCAATTGCGATTTAGAAAGTGAGAAGGGGCGCATTTTAGTGCGCCCCTTAAACCCGGAAAGTAGCAATCTGGACTATGACGCTGCTTTCATCAGCCCCTGCGCGATGATCTCGGCCTGCGCCTCGTCCAGTGACTTGTGAATCCGCACGAACATCTCATCGATTTCCGCAGGAGTCAGGACCAGCGGGGGTGAGATGATCATCCGGTCGCCCACATGGCGCATGATCAGGTTGTTGGCAAAGCAGCGGTCGCGGCAGATGTAGCCGACCGTACCGGGCTCGGACGCGAATTTGGCGCGGCTGGCCTTATCCGGCGTCAGAGCGATTGAGGCCATCATGCCGACGATCTTGGCCTCACCGACCAATGGATGATCGGCCAGGGCCTCCCATTTCTCTTTCAGATAAGGGGCGGCCACGTCGCGGACGTGGTCGACGATGCCTTCTTCTTCGAGGATGCGCAGGTTCTCCAAAGCGACTGCCGCCGCAACTGGGTGGCCGGAATAGGTATAGCCGTGATTGAACTCGGTGCCGCCGATCACCTCGGCAATCTCGTCATTCACGATGGATCCGCCGATGGGCGCGTAACCCGAGCTGAGGCCCTTGGCGATGGTCATAATATGCGGTTTGATACCAACGGTTTCGGACCCGAACCAGTTGCCTGTGCGCCCAAAGCCGCAGATCACCTCATCGGCGATCAACAGGATATCGTATTTGTCGCAAATGCGCTGGATCTCGGGCCAGTAGGTATCGGGGGCAACGATCACCCCGCCCGCGCCCTGCACGGGTTCGGCAATAAAGGCCGCGACGCGGTCTTCGCCCAGTTCCAGAATGGCTTCTTCCAGCTCTCGCGCGCGGGCCAGGCCAAATTCTTCCGGCGCCATGTCGCCGCCTTCTGCCCACCAGTTCGGCTGGTTGATGTGGTGGATGTTCGGGATCGGGATGCCGCCCTGCGCATGCATGCCCGCCATACCGCCCAGAGAGGCCGAACCAACGGAGGACCCGTGATAGGCATTGTGGCGGCTGATGATAATATTCTTGTCCGGCTGACCCTTCTCAGCCCAATAGGTGCGCACCAGGCGAATGTTGGTGTCATTTGCCTCGGACCCACCGGCCGCGAAGAACACGTGATTCAGATCCCCCGGCGCCAGTTCTGCGATCTTGGCTGCCAAAGCGATGGCTGGAATATGGGTCGTTTTGAAGAACGTGTTGTAATAGGGCAGTTCACGCATCTGACGGGCAGCAACCTCGGCCAGTTCATCGCGACCGTAACCGATATTGACGCACCAAAGACCGGCCATGGCGTCCAGAATCTCTTCGCCTTCGCTATCAGTCAGGTACACGCCCTTGGCACGAGTGATGACGCGCGCACCTTCCTCGCCCAAAGATCCGTTGGCCGAAAACGGGTGCATATGATGCGCCGCATCCAGCGCCTGCAATTCGGCGGTCGGCATGTGATTGGTGATGGTCGACATCAGAGAATCTCCTGCAAAAGGCGGTTACCCGTCACAATATGATCAAATTTTTTTGTGTCAATCGAATCGACCTGAATCAGGCAGAGATCAAAGCGTCCAACATCAATTCCATACCCTGCTCAATGTCCTGAGCGGTTGCTTTCGCGACCTTTTCCGCATCTTTCGCCCGCAAGCTTGCGATGATGTCCTTGTGCCGATCCGGCAGGCTATGTGTTCCGAACCGTCCGCAGACAACGCGTAGTGAGGGGCCGAACCGCAGCCAAAGCCGCTCGGCCAGATCGTTGAGAATCGGGGCATCCGCATGCGCATAGAGCGTTTCATGAAACTGGTGGTTCAAGCGCAAATAACCACTGACGTCGCCGTCTGTGATGGTCTGATCCAATCGCTGATCAAGCTTCTCGAGCTGATCGATATCAGCAGGTTTTAGATTCGCGGTTGCCCGTCTGGAAAGCTCTGATTCTATTGATATTCTGGCAAAAATCATCTGCTCGACATCGGTGCCCGACAACAAAGGCACGCTGACGCGCCGATTGCCCTGAAACACCAGTGCGCCATCCGAAATCAGCCGCCGGATCGCCTCGCGGACGGGGGTCATTCCAACCCCGAGCGATTCGGTCAAACCCTGTATCGTGACGGGTTGTCCCGGGACCAGATCACCGTACATGATCTGCGATCTCAGGGTTTGGTACACCTGTTCATGCGCCGGTCTTTTTCCCTCATCCACCTTCGAGCTGGATGCTTTATTTTTGATCAAATCCAAGTGGTTTACCCTGTTTCGCGTGGTGTCGACTTGCCAGACGCCTGACCTCGTGAAACCATACGATGGATCGGGGGAAAACGCAAAACTTGATCAAATCAAAAAAAACGGGAGAATACCCGTACACTTGCAGGGAGAGAAATATGTCAATCAAAACGCTGACGATGACAGCGATTGTCGCGCTGGGGACTTCGGCGGCTTTTGCCGAAGAGGTGCGCGTCTACAACTGGTCCGACTATATCGACGAGGATCTACTGAAAAAATTCGAAGAAGAGACAGGGCTGACCCTGATCTACGACGTGTTTGACAGCAACGAGGTTCTGGAAACCAAGATGCTGGCCGGAGGATCAGGCTATGACGTGGTTGTGCCGTCGGGCACGTTTCTACAGCGTCAGATTCAAGCTGGCGCCTTTCAGGAACTGGACGAAGCAAAGCTTTCGAATTCAGGAAACCTTTGGGATGTGATTCAGGAACGTACCGCAGGCTATGACCCGAACAACGCCTATTCGATCAACTACATGTGGGGGACGACCGGCCTCGGCGTTAACGTTGGTAAGGTTAAGGAAGTGCTGGGCGATGACGTTGCTCTGAACAGCATGGACTTGGTTCTGAAGCCGGAGAATATGGAAAAGCTGGCCTCGTGCGGCGTCCATTTCCTGGACGCTCCGGCCGAGATTATTCCTATGGTGCTGCAGTATATCGGTGAAGATCCGGACAGCCATGACACCGAAGTGATCGGTAAAGCCGAAGAAGTCCTGGCGGGCGTTCGCCCGCATATCCAGAAATTCCACAGCTCGGAATACATCAACGCGCTGGCAAATGGCGATATCTGCGTAGCTGTCGGTTGGTCAGGTGACATCCTGCAAGCGCGGGATCGCGCGGCCGAGGCCGAAAATGGCGTGGAAATTGAATACCACCCATTCGCTGAAGGTTCGCTGATGTGGTTCGACCAGATGGCCATCCCGGCGGATGCTCCGAACCCGGAAGGCGCACACCAGTTCTTGAACTTCATTCTGGACGCCAACAACATGGCTGCCGCATCGAACTATGTGTACTATGCCAATGGCAACAAGGCTTCTCAGGAGTTCCTTGAGGAAGACGTGATTGGTGATCAGGCAATCTATCCGAGTGATGCCACGATGCAGAATCTCTACATCACGACGCCTTATCCCGTCAAAACGCAGCGGAGCGTGACCCGCCTGTGGACCAAAATCAAATCGGGCACCTGAACCGAAGTATCTGAGCAAGGCGGTCCGACCGCCTTGCCCTTTCAATCAGACCGTCGAACGGGGGCCGCCTTGAACACAAACGTCTTTGCGCCGTGGGAAGATCCACAGGCGAAACCATTGATCCAATTCCAGAATGTGACCAAACGTTTTGGCGGATTCACGGCGATCGACAACCTGTCACTGGACATATTTGAACAGGAATTCTTTGCTTTGCTCGGTCCATCCGGCTGCGGCAAGACGACCATGATGAGGATGCTGGCAGGGTTTGAAAAGCCTACCGAAGGGCACATCATGCTGGGCGGGCAGGACATCGACCCGATCCCGCCAAACAAGCGGGCTGTGAACATGATGTTCCAGTCCTATGCGCTGTTTCCTCATCTTAGCATCTGGGAGAACATCGCCTTCGGTCTGCGCCGGGACAACATGCCCAAGCGGGACCTTGAAGACCGCGTGGAAGAGATGTTGCGCCTGACCCGGCTTGAGCAATTCGCCCGCCGTAAACCGCACCAGATTTCGGGTGGCCAACGGCAGAGGGTCGCGCTGGCACGGTCACTGGCAAAAGCGCCAAAACTGCTGTTGCTAGACGAACCCTTGGGTGCGCTGGACAAAAAACTGCGGCAGGACACTCAGTTCGAGCTGATGGATATTCAGGAAAAGACCGGCACCACCTTTGTGATCGTGACCCACGATCAGGAAGAGGCGATGACTGTTGCCAGCCGCGTCGCCGTGATGGATCAGGGCAAGTTGATGCAGGTATCTACGCCGGACAGGATCTATGAAAACCCCAACTCAGTCTATGTCGCTGACTTTATCGGGGATGTGAATATCATCGAAGGCCGGGCGACTGCGAACGGCGATGAAGCCTACCAAATCGACTGGGCCGAGGGGCAATCGCCGCTGACCGCAACCTCGTCGACAGAATTCTCGAACGGGCAAAGCTGCCATCTTGCGATCCGCCCCGAAAAGGTGACGATCTCGGCCGACCGCCCGGCGGATGCCATCAATGCGGTACAGGGTAAGGTGCTTGACATTGCCTATCTGGGCAACTTGTCCACGTACTACGTGGAACTGCCGAATGGCACGATCATCAAGGCGCAATCGGCCAACACGCGCCGAATCTCGCGCCGATCCTTTACATGGGAAGACCCGGTCTGGCTGTCGTGGACGGCAACGGCTGCGGTTTTGTTGGCAAACTGATGCGCCGCGCCCTTCTGATCGCTGTTCCTTACGTCTGGCTGCTGGCCCTGTTTCTGATACCGTTTTTCATCGTTCTGAAGATTTCGCTGTCGGATGTCGAACTGGCGATCCCGCCATATACGCCGACACTGGATCTGTCGCAGGGTTGGTCTGGGATAACCGACTTTTTCAGCCAGTTGGATTTCGAAAACTTCGTCTGGCTGACCGAAGATGACCTTTACTGGAAAGCCTACCTGTCCAGCGTCAAGATCGCTCTGATCTCGACGGTTCTGACGTTGCTGGTGGGTTATCCGATTGCCTATGGAATGGCTCGTGCGCCAGCCGAATGGCGCCCGACGCTGATGATGCTGGTGATCCTGCCGTTCTGGACATCGTTCCTGATCCGCGTTTACGCGTGGATGGGAATTCTCAGCAATGAAGGCTATCTGAACCAGATTCTGTTGTGGCTGGGTATCATTTCGACCCCGCTGACCATTTTGAACACCAACACTGCCGTCTACATCGGTATCGTCTACACCTATTTGCCCTTCATGATCCTGCCGATTTATTCGTCGTTGGAGCGCATGGATGAATCCCTGATCGAAGCAGCCGAAGATCTGGGCTGTTCCCGTCTGAAGGCGTTCTGGCTGGTGACTATACCGCTGTCGCGCCCCGGCATCATTGCCGGCTGTTTTCTGGTGATGATCCCGGTGATCGGTGAATTCGTGATCCCGTCGCTGTTGGGCGGGTCCAGCACGCTAATGATCGGCAAGGTGCTGTGGGAAGAGTTCTTCTCAAACCGCGATTGGCCGGTGGCCAGTGCCGTTGCCGTTGTGTTGTTGCTTATCCTCGTGATCCCGATTGTGCTGTTCCAGCGCAACCAGCAGAAACAGACGGAGGCCGAGCAATGAACAGGCTGAGTTGGTTCAACGCGGTGTCTCTGACACTGGGCTTTGCGTTCCTCTATATCCCGATGGTCATCCTGATCATCTTCAGCTTTAACGAAAGCAAGCTGGTCACAGTATGGGCAGGGTTCTCGACCAAATGGTACGGTGAGCTTGCCCAGAATGAGGCATTTCTGAACGCGGCCTGGGTGACAATACGGGTTGCGGTGTTCTCATCCACATTGGCCACGGTTCTTGGCACCGCTGCCGCATATGTTCTGGTCCGAGGCGGGCGGTTTTTTGGCAGGACACTGTTTTCCGGAATGATTTACGCGCCTCTGGTAATGCCCGAAGTAATCACCGGCCTGTCGTTGCTGCTGCTGTTTATCGGCATTGGGCTGGACAGGGGCATTCTGACCATCGTTCTGGCCCACACAACCTTTTCGATGTGCTTTGTGTCGGTCGTCGTGTCCTCGCGTCTTGTGACCTTTGACAAATCGCTGGAAGAGGCCGCTTTGGATCTGGGATGTTCGCCAGCGCAGGCGTTCCGTCTTGTGACACTGCCGATCATTGCGCCCGCGGTGATTTCAGGCTGGCTGCTGGCTTTTACCCTATCGCTGGACGATCTGGTTATCGCGTCCTTTACCTCGGGCCCGTCGGCGACAACGCTGCCGATCAAGATATTCTCGGCGGTGCGTCTGGGCGTCAGCCCCGAGATCAACGCGCTGTCTACCATCATGATTGCAGTCGTCACGGTTGGCGTTGTCACCGCCTCGCTGGTGACGAAACGCGCAATGGTTCGGCAAAAGCAGGATGAACTTGCCGCTGCGCGCACCGAATGAAGCGTCTTTTTCCGGACTACACCTATGGGCCTGGACCCCGTCAGAACTGCTGGTGGGATCAGACAATTTCGGCACCTGATTGGCCGACCCATAAAGGTGATCTGAACGTTGACGTCGCAATCGTCGGCGGCGGTTTCACGGGGCTTTCGGCAGCCCTGCATCTGGCCGAGGCAGGTGTGAAAGTTGCGGTTCTTGAGGCCGCAACCCCGGGGTGGGGTGCCTCGGGCCGGAATGGCGGATTTTGCTGTCTCGGAGGGTCTAAGCTAAGCCATGGGTCTTTGGTCCGTGGGTTTGGCGCTGAGGCTGCGCAGTCCTACGAACAAGCGGAAGAAGATGCTGTTCAGCTTGTCGCAGATTTGCTGGAACAGCATCAGATCGACGCCGATACCCATTCGAAAGGGGAAACCCAACTGGCTCATTCGGCACGGGCGATGGAAAAGCTGCGTCGTAACGCTGAAGCATCAGGTGTCTTGCACGATTCTGATGACCTGCAGCGCCTGGGTCTGGGCGGTTCCTTTCATGGTGCATATACAAATCCGGTTGGTTTCGCTCTTAACCCTCGAAAGTATCTGTTTGGCTTGGCAAGTGCCGCCAAGGCGCGGGGCGTACAGATTTTCCAGAAATCGCCGGTTGAAACCATCAGGAAAACTCAGGCCGGGTTCGATATTGAATCCGGATCAGGTCACATCCGCGCCACGAATGTTCTGATTTGCACGAACGGATACTCCAGCGAGGATATGCCGCCGTGGTTTTCGGGACGCTACATGCCCACGCAATCCACGGTTCTGGTGACCCGGCCCCTGACAGACGCTGAGTTGCAAGCGCAGGGGTGGACCTCGGAGCAGATGTGTTATGACACCCGAAACCTGCTGCACTATTTCCGCCTGATGCCTGATCGGAGGTTCCTGTTCGGCATGCGCGGAGGGTTACAGTCGTCCCCTCGGGCCGAGGCCGCCATTCGCCGGACAATGCGTCGGGACTTTCAGGCCATGTTTCCGGAATGGAAAGATGTGGATGTGACCCATATGTGGTCCGGAATGGTGTGCCTGTCGCGCAAGTTGACGCCTTATGTCGGGCCGGTTCCCGATCAACCCGGAATGTTTGCCGCCTTTGCCTATCACGGGAACGGCGTTGCTATGGGGACGTATTGCGGGCGCGCCCTTGCCCGCGAGGTTTTGGATAGACAGACCGAGTTGCCCGCGCCGATTGCACAGCCGCCAGGCCGCTTTCCCCTTGGGTTCTGGCGGCGCGCCTTGATGCCGCCCGCCTATGCCGCGATGGCAATCGCGGATCGGCTATCGCTCTAAAGCGCGGCGATTTCCAGTTCGAGCGTTTGGGCATAATCCGCAGCTCCGTTTTCGAACCGCCACAAACAGTAGGCAGCCATGCGCCATGCATACCACGGGCGCATATCCCGGTATCGCGCGACAGTTTCATCGTGACCATATGCAGCCAGAAACCGCTCTTCCTCGGTCACGCTTAGGGGTGCGCCCCGATAAAGCCGTTGCATGGCCGGGGACAGGAACATCGCAATGTCCTCACACGGATCGCCCCAAGCCGGGCACTGCCAGTCGATCAGGGTCATGCCAGTCGGCGCGACAAGGATGTTTCCGGCCACGGTATCGCCATGGATCAGGCATGTGTGTGTGGTCGCGGGCACATGGCCTTTGGGGCGCAGCTTTGCGAGCCGTGCGCGTGTATCAGAGGTGCACACGCTGAGAATACGTTCGGCATGTTCAGCCAAATCCCAGCTGCCATTGCAGCCATCCGGCGCTTGGACCGAAACATCAAGCCTATGCAATTCACGCAGCAAACCGGCGACACTCTCAGGCCCTTCTTGCCACGGTGATCCGGGGGCGTGATCGTAGAACACCCAATGGCCTGTATCATGTGTTCCGGTCGCACGCAGGCGGGGAACAAATCCGGTGGGCTCAAGGGCGCGCAGGCATTGCGCTTCGAGTTCGGGATCGTTGCGAAACAGTGGATTGCGCGGTGTAGCGCGATACAGCTTCAGAACCTTGTCACCGCTGCCACCCAGTACTTTCCAGACCTGATTTGTTCGCCCGCCATACAACGTTTGAAACTCTGCGCCGGGCTGAACAAGGCCACGGGCGCGCAGATCGTCGATCAGATCAGAAGGGGGGTGGGTTAGGGCAGGCAGGAGTTTCACCAATGCAGTTAGCGAGTCGAATCTGCCAAGGTGTGAACTGTCCTGCCCGGCAGATCAAGTTCCGGCTCTGACCCCGGTTACCGTCGTGGCAGCGACAACCTGCCCGCCTTCGAGGGTCAGCATAACCTGATTGTCCGTAACCTGAGCTTCGACAACTTCGCCATAGGTCTCTGCCAGCTGTGTCGATAACAGTTCGTCACCATCATAACTTTCCAGTGTGGCCGAGTAACTTCCCGCCACCAGAGGCTGCCCATCGCTTCCCTGACCAGTCCAAACTGTTTTGTTGTCGGTCGTGGAAACAGCCACACGATCGACAACGGCACCGTCGCTGTCGCGGATGACCATGACCGCCTTGTCAGCCTCGGGTGCAGGTGTGGCAAACAGCGTCACAGGCTCGCCCTCATATTGGAAAGCCGCGGGCGCTCGCACGTTCATCCCGATCCATTTGCCGAGTTTGTCCAGATTTGCGCCACCCAGCGCCTGTCCAAGTGTCGCCAACAAATCATTTGTCTGAACCTGTTGTTCGACCATCGAGAATTGCGCCAGTTGCGATGCATATTCTGAGGCATCCAATGGTTTCAAAGGATCCTGATTCTGGGCCTGTACGGTCAGCATTGTAAGGAATGTCTCAAAGTCTGATGCCAGACCTGTTTGCTTTGGCGCGTCTTTGTATTGCGCTGTGGCTGACGGTTGGGCGTTGGGTTGGGTCGGGGTAATCAATTTCACAACCTCATGTCGATGCGGCCAACGGGGCCGGTTTTGGGAATGGGTGACGCGTTTGAAGAGGAATCGGTGAGTTGCGCGGTCTCAGTAGGCGATCCATCCTGGTGGCCGGCCTGGTTATGCTCGGCGTCTTCGGATGTCCCAAGGTCAATTGACAGATCGCCCAAGCCAAAATTCTTGAACTCTTCCTCCAGCACCGCCAAATGACGCCGCATCATCTCGAGGGTTTCCGGGCGCTCGGCGGAAATTGTCAGATGCAATCCGTCATCGCGACCGTTCAACATGATGGACACTCGCCCCAGTTCTTCGGGGTTCAGCGCGATCTCCACTGAACCGGATTTCGATTGAGTATTGATGACGGCCGCCATTTGCCCGGCGACGGCGCGCGCTGTCTCGGACCGGGCAGTCTGTGCCATGACTTGCGCAGAAGATACCGAATCCCGACCCGCCGAAACGGGCGAATCTGCCGTGAGGGCGTGAACGTCTTCCACCTCGTGAAATGCTGGCGCGTCAGTCTGAGCGCGGGTTTTTTCCGGCGCGAACATCTGCAATTGAGCGATGCTTGGTGCGCGATCCGGGTTGGTCGTTTGTTGAGGTGCAAGATTGCTTTGCGGCGGACGTTGCGTTTCACGCTGGTGCCGCTCTGGATGAACGGTCAGGTCTGCGGTCTCTTTTGGGGATATACCCACAGGTTGCAACACAGAAGTCGCGAGGTCCGCCTGCCCCCGGCTTGCCATTGGTTGTGACGCGGGTCTCAAAGCCGAGCTGTGCCGAAAATCCGGGGTGACTTTGCGCGAATCATTGATGCCTGCATCCGGTTTATCGACCGTGTTGGCCTGGCCGGTTTGCTCGGTTTCAGGCACTTTCGGACTGCGCGAGTCGGGTAACGCAGCTGACACGGGTGTTTCGGCAGGATCGCGTCTTGTGCTCACTTCAAGACGCGTGTCCAAAAGGGGTGTCCGCTCACTCTGGTTGCGATCAGCGGACACTTCTGCATCTTCAAGCAAGACAGCCTCGTCCGTTTCAACGTCGACGTCCTGTTCAGGTTCAGCGCCTTTAAAAGCGGCTGCTTCTTGCTTGTTCTCACCTTTGTGTTGATTGAGCACGGCCTCAAACGTCGCGCCGTTTTCATCCCCCTGCTCGGGATTGATCCCGTGGGGTTTTGCGGTTGCGGTCGGCGAGGATGACATCACTGAAAGAGGGTTGGGCATTTTGCTCCGACTCCGGTTGTGTGACCGGAAACCTGCCTGCAGGAAGTTACGTTTATTTTAACTGCTTTCGCTTTTGATCGAAAAAGTTCGATGCAATTTTTGGAGAAAGCAATGAAGGTTTCCCCGCCTCTCTCCCCATCTCAACCCCCTGCCTATTCCCAGAAATTGCGGGAGGCGGCCATAGAACTAGAGGCTGCGTTTCTGAGTGAGATGCTGAAATCGGCCGGGCTGGGCAAAGCGCGCCAATCCTTTGGCGGCGGTGCAGGCGAAGATCAGTTTGCCTCATTTCTTGTTCAGCATCAGGCCCGTGCGCTGGCCAGATCCGGTGGCGTTGGGCTGTCCGAAATCCTGTTCCAATCCATGATGGAGAAAACCGATGCCAAAGACGTCTGAAGCCGACCTTGTAAAATCACTCGAAGACGTTCTTGAGCTTGAGCGAAACGCGCTGGTGCAGGGCGATCTGGATCGTCTGCATAACACGGCTCCGGAAAAGGAAAAACTGATCGGTGCGATTAATGATCTTGACGTCTTTGATAGTGATGAACTGATCCGCCTGCAAAGAAAGGTCGAGCGGAACCAGGCGTTACTAAACAGCGCCGCCGAAGGGATTCGCGCGGTGGCCAACCGCATGGCCGAGTTACGGCGCGTGCGGCAAGAATTCACCACCTATGGTGCGGACGGGCAGCGCAGCGAATTTGCCGTCCGCCATCAAGCCAAGCTGGAAAAACGGGCATAGATAAGGGTTTGATTCAAATCCGAGGTTTCTGACCTTCGCGCTTTAGCACTCCGTTAGGGGATCGACGTCAAAGGTGTTCGGGCACCTGGACAAATCAGGTGGCGCGAACAGCCCGACGGCGGGTCGCACCGATCAGAAAGACGTCAAAGCCCGCACCAGTGGCGGGATGAGCATGGGCGCAAAGGGCCCGAACGGAAAAGGAAGAAAGCTAATGTCCAGCATTCTGACAAACAATGGCGCCATGGTTGCGCTGCAAACTCTCAAGTCGGTCAACAAGGATCTTGGGGCAACGCGGAACGCGATCTCGACGGGTAAGGACGTTGCGACTGCGAAAGACAACTCGGCCGTCTGGGCGATTTCCAAGGTCATGGAATCGGATGTCAAAGGCTTCAATGCGATCAAGGACAGCCTGGCCCTGGGTGAATCCACCGTGGCGGTTGCGCGTAACGCGTCCGAAACGGTCACCGATCTGCTGTCTCAGATGAAAAGCAAGATCGTTGCAGCACAGGAAGACAACGTAGATCGCGACAAAATCAACGACGATGTTACCGCGTTGAAGGACCAGATCAACTCGGTGGTGAACGCCGCGCAATTCAACGGTCTCAACCTGGTTAACGGTTCAGCCGGATCCGCTTCGATCCTCGCGTCCCTTGACCGGGACAATGCAGGCAACGTAACCGCGTCTTCCATCACTGTTGCGGGTCAGGACCTTTCGACCGGTGGGTACACGGCGGCTCAGGTCTTTGACGGATCGACCGGATCTTCCACCGGCAACGACCGTGTGGGTGCAACGATTGACAACGGCGCAACTTCGGCAACTGCGCTGGTTACGGATGAATCCAGTGGTGCGTTTGCGGCCGGTGACAAAGTTGTCGTGGCGATCGACGATCAGGTCGTGTCCTACACGGTTTCTGCAACGGATGCGGCTGCCGCGACCACGGGTGATATTGTTGCCATTGGCCTGAAGGCGAAGATTGAAGAGCTGGGTATCTCGGGTCTGACGGTCGACTATGACTCGGGTACGGCAGGCACCTTATCCGTTGCCAATGCGACCGGCACAGACATCTCGTTCTCGGCCCAGTACGTGAACGCGGGTTCGGGTGGTCTTGGCGCGTTGACCGGCATTGACGTTTCGACCGGTGCAGGGGCAACGGCCGCGTTGGCCACAATCGAAACGCTGATCGACACATCGATCGACGCATCGGCCGCTTTTGGTTCTTCGCAAGGTCGGATCGAGACGCAGAAAGAGTTCATTTCGAACCTGGCGGATTCGTTCAAATCCGGGATCGGCGCGTTGGTCGATGCGGATATGGAGGAGACCTCGGCACGCCTGCAGGCTCTTCAGGTTCAGCAGCAGCTGGCCACCCAGTCGCTGTCGATTGCCAATCAGGCACCGCAGTCGATTTTGTCTCTGTTCCGCTAAGTTCAGGACAATGGTCGGGGCGCGGCGACACGCCCCGATACTAACCGCCAAATGGCGGATTACTGGAAGGATTTCACGTGACACCGCAAGCCCTTGCACAACGCGCATATGCACAGACCGCCGCGCCAACGCGTACCCCGCGAGACACTGAATACGAAGCGATTTCGAAAATCACACGCAGGCTCAAGGCCGCTGCGGCCGGTCAGCAGTCCGATTTTGGCGCATTTGTGCAGGCTCTGCATGAAAACCGGCGCCTGTGGACTGTATTGGCCAGTGGTGTCACCGACTCTGACAATGCTTTACCCAATGATCTGCGTGCGCGGATATTCTATCTGGCCGAGTTTACCGAACAGCACAGTAGTCAGGTACTAGGGAACAAAGCATCGGTTGAACCTTTGTTAGAGATCAACATGGCAGTCCTGCGCGGCCTTCGCCAAATGGGGGCGACCTGATGGCCGGATTGGTTTTGAAATTGGCACCGAAAGAGCGGGTTTTGATCAACGGCGTAGTCGTTGAAAATGGCGACCGGCGCAGTCGGTTTTCGATCATGACGCCTGAGGCAAACGTATTGCGCCTGCGGGATGCGATTCACCCGGATCAGGTAAATACGCCGGTTCGACGCGTCTGCT
Source organism: Ruegeria sp. CDSC068 (assembly GCF_059610545.1). Classification (NCBI taxonomy): domain Bacteria; kingdom Pseudomonadati; phylum Pseudomonadota; class Alphaproteobacteria; order Rhodobacterales; family Roseobacteraceae; genus Ruegeria; species Ruegeria sp. CDSC068. The sequence goes on along the minus strand of NZ_JBXWNV010000009.1, from coordinate 139,888 downwards.
ACGCCGCTCAGCTGGTGCTGTCTGGCGATATGGAACCTGATCAGGCCCGCCAACAATTGTTGCGCCGCGTCGAAGAGCTGAGCCAGGTCTTTACCGACGCCGACAGTCGCCGGGTTTTGTCCGAGGCAACCCAGGCGCTGTTGGACCAGCAATTTTACAAATGCCTCAAGGCTCTGCGCGCGCTGCTGCCGCGCGAAGAGCGGCTGATGGCCTACCAGTAATGACGTTCCAGCCGGTCATACCTTCGGGCGGCATTGTCGGTTGGCGGTTTCTGCAGCGTACATATGACGCCCAGATCGACAGCTTTTCCTCATCCTCCGTCAACAAGAGGGACAGCGAGTACTTTCTGCAAAACATCAAAAAGGTCCAAACAGCAGAGGATCTGGTGTCCGACCGCCGGCTGTTGCAAGTCGCGCTGGGCGCCTTTGGGTTGGAGTCTGACCTGGACAATCGCTATTTCATCCAGAAAATCCTGTCCGACGGAACAAAAGCCCAGGATGCGCTATCCAACCGTCTGTCCGACAAAAGGTATCGGCAATTTTCCGAGGCGTTTGGGCTGGGGCCGGGCGAGGTTCGCAAAACCGGGCTGATCATCAACATGGAGGACATTGCGCACGACAATGTCGTGTCGCGTTTTGAAATCGCGGTGGGCGAGTCAAATGAAACGATGCGTATCGCTTTGTATGCCCAGCATGCGCTGGGTGATCTGGCGCAAAAGGCGGGCAGCAAAGATACCAAATGGTTCGATTTGATGAGCCTGCCACCGCTGCGACGCATGATGGAGACGGCACTTGGGTTACCGTCCAGCTTTGGCCAGTTGAACATCGACAGACAGTTGGAAGTATTCAAAGACAGGTTGTCAGGGCTGACCGGGTCCGACGACCTGACCCAGTTTAAGGATGAGGCCGCGGTCGGGCGGCTGACAGATCAGTTCCTTGCCCGCAGTCAGATCGCCCAGCTTGAAAGCATCATTTCCCCGGCGCAGACCGCGCTGATCCTACTGGGCGGGTAAGGCATGGAAACCATTGGTCACGCACCCGAACCTTGATCAGAAACCCCAACACTCAGCGCTTTGAAACATGCAAGCCGATTGCGGACTTCAAGCGTTCAGAACGGCATCCGCGGAAGTCCTGAGAGCATATGACTCGACAGGTTGCGACACGTTATGCAGCTTGACGTCGCCAAGCGGAAAGGCGTTGGCGCAAGCAGGCAGAATATCGGCAGACACGACAATCCTGTGGTTCTTGGTTTTTCCGTATTCACCCAGACGCGCAGCGATATTCGCGGCTTGTCCGATCACGGTAAAGTCCAGCCGTTCGCGCGAGCCGACATTGCCGTAGGTCACGCGCCCATAGGCAACGCCGATGGAGCAATCGCAATGCACATCGGACCCTGATTGGCGCAGCTCTCCCAGTTTTTCGACGATATCGATGGCGCTGCGCTGGGCATTATCGCGGGCGGCTTTTGCATCCTCGCCTGCCGGAAACACGGCAAGGACAGCGTCGCCTATGAACTTCAGGACCTCGCCGCCATTTTCATGCACGATGCCAGAAACGGTTTCGAAAAAGTCGTTCAACAGATTGATATACGCCTCGCGCCCAAGCTGTTCCTCAAGACTGGTCGAATTGCGGAGGTCGCAGAACATGATGGCAGCATCAATTTCATCGCCGTCACCGCGACGGATTTCACCCCCAAGAACACGCGCGCCCGAGCGCTTGCCGACATAGGTTTCCAGCAGGACCTGTGCGTTTTCGCGCTGCATGAAAACCTCATAGAATCGGGCGATGACCAGCGAACATTCGAACACCAGCCCAAGGTTTTCGGTCGTGAATCCGTCCGGGTGATCACAGGTCAGGGTCAGAACGTTGGTCCGCCCATCCGAGAACGGCAACGGCATGGCGACATAGTCGGTTGCCCCCTTTTCCCGCAGGTCTTCCATGATCGGAAAGCTGTTGTGGGGGTTTTCGGCGTTCAGCCGCTGACGCACACCGCCTAGCCCGTTCGACACATGGCGCAACGGGCTGTTGATGTATGCCGGGTGGTCGTGGATTTCATAGGTCGGAACATTGGTCGAGATCTCAGCCTCGCCCTTTTCCCAAATATAGTGTTTGCCGGCGATCAAAGGGTGTAGGGACCATGTCAGAATGCTGAGGCGTTGAATGGCAATCCCGTGTTCCAGCATTTTCTCAGCCAGTGCTTTGGTGAACGCCTCAGGCGTGTTGTTTGCGGACGCCCCACGCATCAACCAATCGATCAAAGGGCCGCTGATATTGCCGTCTTGGGGTTCCCGCAGTTGGTTGTCGCCCAAATCCATCCGGGAATAAGCATTGGGTAAAAACCCGATATGCCCCTGAATGGCGGCGCTTTCGGGGAGAGCTTCTTCGTAGGCCCAAACGGAATTGGCAAGCCGTTCGCCGCCAAGAATGACGTCGTGATAGGTTGCGGTGCCCTTGAAGGGGCAAAAAGTCTGCAGCTCGGTTTCGTCGCTGAGATCCACCAGCACGTCTTCGCGCGGAATGTAGATCGTCGGCGGCAGCCGTGTTTCGTACATGACTTTGGCGTTGCTGCTTTCAGCTAAAAGGGTCTGGTCCCGGTAAATCGCAATCTTACCATCTAACCGTTCGACCGAGATTCCATAGCCTTTTGGTCTTGCTGTGGCGTGGACGTTCATCTTCATCCTCCCTGGCGCGGGGTCCCTATAGGATGGGCCTTGTGAAGAGGTTTTCCAAGGGGCAGCCTCGGCATTTTCTGCACGATAGCTGTGCGGTCCTATTGGATCAGACCATCTGGATCACGTCCTTTTCGATGGACAACATATAGCCTTTCTTGGCGATGTTCTTGACCAGCAATTCGCTGACCATCTGATTACCCAAGGCGTCACGCAGCCGTTTTATCCGCGTAGCGCCAGCGGCTTCGTCACAATCGGCGGCGCTTTTGCCCGAAATCACTGCTTCGATCTGAACGCCGGACAGGACCTCGTCATCCAATCGGGATTCGGCAAGGACCGACAGGGTCTCCATCGCAGCTGGGGTTAGTTTGAAGTCCATATTATTCAGATATACGGTGTTTTCCTCGCGACTGATCAGCAGCGACGTGACCTGAATACCCGTGCGCTCGATCTGCGCCATCCGGCGGTTCAGCATCACCAGCATCACCAGAAAAACCAGCGCCGTCACAAGCATGGCGCTGGCAAAGACCAGCAATACGAAAATCACCATCCGATAGCTGGACAGGGTATCGGCAAAGGCGGTGCCGGACTGGGCCAGAATCTCAAGCAGCCGGATTTCCGTCTGCGACGTCAGGTCGCTTTCGACAAACAATCGCTCCACTCGCGCGTTGAAGGCGTTGGCGTCTGGCAGGGTCCAGAACAGGAAGACGGCGGCGGTTATCAGGATCAGGACGATTGCCGCGATGCCTGCGCCGACCAGTCTTGTGCCAGATCGCCGGGTATCAGTAACGGAGATAGAATTGTCCGGCATTGGCCTTCCTTTTATCCAATCCTTCCGGCCCAAAGACAGACATGACGTTCAACAAGGTCCAGCCCGAAGCACTAAGGCGTTTTGAGGCTTCTTGCTGAGCCTGTCCTTTGTCACAGGCCGAAACCTGCATCACGCCATAATGCAGCCGCAGGGGGTTGTCCTGCTTGGCCTTGTAGTCCGCATAGCACTCTGCCGACGCGGCGGTACCAAGCGATATCAGGGCCGCAACGGCCAGAGAAGAGAGGATCGGTTTCATAGGCTGCATCCTGCGCATGGGTTTGCACGATATTCAATAACCTAAGGGGTTTGAGGGGCGTGATATCGGATAACAACCGCCCGTTATTGCTTGTCTGAAGGGTGCGGACCCAGTGTTGGGGCATCACGTTTGCGGTCTGTGCCGGATCGCCCCGAAACACCAGGAAGGACACGCACTATGCACCGGAAGTTCATCGCTTTTATCGTTGCCACCGCTATCACCATCACCGGCGTCTCAGCCTCGCAGGCGCGGGCGGCGGATGCCAAGGACATCCTTGGCGGGCTTGCTGCCATCGCGATCATCGGTGCCGGGGTCCACTACTACAACAAGGAAAAACGCAAAGACCGGACAACGCGTCATCAGACCTATACGCCTCAGCCTTATGTGGCCCAGCCCAGTTACCCAGTGCGCCCCTTGCCGCAACACGTCGCGCGGTATGATCTGCCGCAGAAATGCCTGCGCAAGTATAGCGCCTATTCGAACAATCACCCGCTTCTGGCACCGAATTGCCTAAAGAAGCACTACAAACATGCCAATAGCCTGCCGCAAGAGTGCAAGGTCGGTTTCTGGAACGGCAATAAGGTGAACCGGGCATATGAACCCGCATGCCTGCGCCAGAAGGGATACCGCGTCGTTTACAAGTAATCACTTTCGAGCAGGAGCGGTGCCACAGAAGCGCCGCGCAGGAGAGGGTGGCACAAGCCGCCCTCTCTTTTTGTCTTGCGGTGGGGTGCGAAACGCGGTTTTCGGTTGGTATGACAACGCCAGATTATTCGATTGAACGGGCGGCAGTGGCGCAAGGATATCTGCGCATTGCCGGTGTGGATGAGGTGGGCCGTGGGCCATTGGCCGGGCCTGTGGTTGCTGCCGCCGTGATCCTGAACCCCGAAGATATTCCCGAGGGGCTAAATGACTCCAAGAAACTGACGGCCAAACGGCGCGTTGCAATGGACGCTACCGTTCGCGACCGGGCGGAATTCGCCATTGCCGACGCTTCGGTTGCCGAGATTGACGAACACAACATCTTGCGTGCCTCGCATCTGGCGATGGAACGTGCGGTTGCGGCCCTGGATCCGCCGCCTGACTATCTGCTGATCGACGGAAACATGATCCCTCGCGGTTTGACGATCCCGGCGCAAGCGGTAGTCAAAGGCGACGCGCATTCCGTGTCGATTGCAGCGGCTTCGATCATAGCCAAAAACTGGCGCGATCAACTGATGGTGGATTTGGCGCAACAGCATCCAGGCTATGGATGGGAGAAGAACGCAGGCTATCCGTCAAAACAACACAGGGAAGCGCTGCAAAAACTTGGTGTGACCCCACATCATAGACGTTCGTTCAAGCCGGTACACAATATCTTGTATCAAGAGTAAATCGTAAGCCGCTGATTCAAAAAAGAAATTGACGGCGAATCGACTTTGACTCATCCTTGTCTCAACCAAATGAGCGCAAAAGCGCCGTGGATACTTGAGGCAGTAGAATGACAACAACCACTAAAAAGGGCGCAAAAGCGCTCCCTTTAAACACGATTCTATCTGGCGACTGCATCGATGTGATGAACAGTCTACCTGCGGAATCGGTTGACCTGATTTTCGCGGATCCGCCGTATAATCTTCAACTCAAAGGCCAGCTGCATCGCCCCGATAACAGCCAGGTTGATGCGGTCGACGATCACTGGGATCAGTTTTCAAGCTTTGGTGTTTATGACCAGTTCACCCGCGAATGGCTGAAAGCGGCGCATCGTCTGCTCAAGCCCAATGGCGCGATTTGGGTGATTGGGTCCTACCACAACATTTTTCGCGTTGGCACAGCCCTGCAGGACGCCGGATACTGGATTTTGAACGACGTTGTCTGGCGCAAATCGAACCCGATGCCGAATTTCCGCGGCAAGCGGTTTACCAACGCGCATGAGACGATGATTTGGGCCTCAAAGCGCGAAGGTGCTAAGTATACTTTCAACTACGAAGCCCTGAAAGCGCTGAACGAAGGCGTGCAGATGCGCAGCGATTGGGTTCTGCCAATCTGCACCGGGCATGAGCGCCTCAAGGATGAAAACGGCGACAAGGCGCATCCGACGCAAAAGCCGGAATCCCTTTTGCACCGTGTCCTGATCGGTTCGACCAACCCCGGTGATGTTATTTTGGATCCGTTCTTTGGCACGGGTACCACTGGTGCTGTCGCCAAGATGCTGGGCCGCGAATTCATCGGGATCGAACGCGAGGAAAGCTATCGCAAGGTCGCCGAGAAGCGGATTTCCAAAGTCCGCAAGTTCGACCGTGAGGCGCTGGAAGTCAGCGCAAGCAAGCGCGCTGAGCCGCGCGTGCCCTTCGGTCAGCTGGTCGAACGTGGCATGCTGCGCCCGGGTGAAGAGCTTTATTCGATGAATCAACGCCACAAGGCCAAGGTTCGGGCTGACGGAACGCTGGTGGGCGACAACGTCAAAGGTTCGATCCACCAGGTCGGCGCGCATCTGGAAAACGCGCCCTCTTGCAATGGCTGGACTTACTGGTGCTTTAAACGCGATGGCAAAACGGTGCCGATCGACGTTTTGCGTCAGCAGATCCGGGCCGAGTTGCACAACTGATTTCAAGAATACCGCCGGTGCCTGTGGCCTGACACAAGGCACTACGCCTTGCCCCGCCGATCTCGGCGGGGTCTTTTGTTTTATTCCTCATTCAGTTCCGATATGAGATTCCTTGTCCTGCTGCTTACGGAAGGAACCTTGGCAATGTCGGAAATAACAGCCAGCGAATCCCGATTTGGGCGGTTTTTTGTAACACAGCCAGACAAGTATGATCTGGACAACAAGTACACCGAGGCAGCGCTGGAACGGCACAAGCGTGAAGGGTTGGAACTTGCCGTCCGCGCCCGCTGGGTGGCGATGGGCCTTACCGGCATTTTGTTGATCTATCTGAACCCCCATTGGGACGTTCTGTGGTATCACTTCATCCTGTTATTGATTTGCGCCAATGGTTGGTTGATCCGGCGGGCTGGCAGCGTGGGCCAGTCACGGGTCGAGCTTTTACTGATCTTCGTCGACTTGCTGATCATGACTTTGGGGATGATCGTGCCGAACCCGTTCAGCGATGATGTTCGACCGCTGGCAATGCAATACCGGTTCGACAACTTCCAGTATTTCTTCATCATTCTAGCCGCGGGAACTCTGGCCTATTCGTGGCGCACAGTCGTGGCTATCGGCACGTGGACGGCGGCGATGTGGACAGTAGGCTGGATCATCGCCTGGTGGGTGGCTACGCCAATCCCGGGCATCAGTGAGCGCGTGTACGAGGCATTGGCCGGGTATCCGGATGTTGCGGAGTTGCTGGACCCCAACAGTTTCATGGTCCCTCAGCGTATTCAGCAGGTGATCGTATTCCTAATGGTCGCGGTTACGCTTGGTATCTCGATGCGGCGGCTCAATCGATTGTTGATGACAAATGCCGGGCTTGAGAGGGAGCGTGCAAACCTGTCGCGATATTTCTCTCCGAACGTCGTGGACGAACTCAGCCAGAATGATGAGCCGCTCAAGCAGGTTCGCAAAGAAGACATCGCCGTTTTGTTCATCGACATCGTGGGGTTTACCAAATTCGCTGCCGGGCGCGACCCGTATGAAGTCATCGAAGTTTTGCGCGGCTTTCACGCCCGAATGGAAACCGAAGTGTTTCGCCATCATGGCACGTTGGACAAATATCTTGGGGATGGTTTGATGGCCACATTCGGTACGCCGGTGACGACCCCATTGGATGCCAGTAACGCGGTGGCTTGCGCGCGCGATATGGTGGATGTGATTGATCGCTGGAACCTGGAGCGGCGACGGGCAGGTGAGCCGGAAATTCGTGTAGGAATTGGGGTTCACTATGGCTCGGTGGTATTGGGAGATATCGGAGCGAACCGACTGGAATTTGCGGTTATCGGGGATGCGGTGAATGTCTCCGCCAAGCTCGAAGCGATGACGCGTGACCTTGGTGTTCGCGTGGTGCTGAGTGACGCGATCCGGGCACAGGTGATGCAGGAGGGCAATAACGCCGCTGACCTGACAGCAGGTTTTGTGAAGCATGAAAACCAGCCAGTCCGCGGGGTGCAGGGCACTATGGATATCTGGGCGCAGTAGAACGGGCAGCTCCCGCCGATCTGACACGCATCAGAGATGCGCGTCATTCTGTTGGGCCGGGCAGCGCGCGGGCGCGCTGCGGTCAGGACCGCGGCAACGGGTTGCGAGATCTGTTGTACGGCTTCCAATCGGTGACTTCGGGATAATATTGACGTCGCCAGGCCCGAACGCGGGGGTTCATGACGCGCCGCCAAAGCGGTGGGACCATCGCAGCGACGGTCATAACCGGATAGCCATAGGGAAGTTGCGGGGCCGCATCTTCCGAATGATGCTGCAGCAGCGGAAAGCGTCGGTTGGGTTTGTAGTGATGGTCCGAGTGACGCTGCAGGTTGATCAGCAGCCAGTTCGACGCTTTTTGCGAAGCGTTCCACGAGTGGCGCGGCTGGACATGCTCGTACTTGCCATCGCCAAGGTGTTTGCGGGTCAGGCCGTAATGTTCGACGTAGTTCACCAGTTCCAGCTGCCATATGGCGACGCCCGCCTGCACCAGGAACAGGGCAACGCCCGGCCATCCCCCGACCACGAAAGCCAACGCCAGCATACCCGCCTGAAGCGCCCAATAGCGCCAGAACGGGTTCGCGGGGTCGGTCCACGGACGTTGCTTGCGCCCCAGCTTGTCCCTTTCTGCGTGGAAGGCGGACGCAAGGCATTGCCACAGAACGCGCGGATAGAAGCGGTGAAACCCTTCATTGTACCGTGCAGTGACCGGATCGCGTGGTGTTCCGACATAGCGATGGTGAACCAGCAGGTGTTCGGACCGGAAATGAGAATACAACACCATGGCCAGTAGAATATCACCCAGCCAACGTTCCGACCGCCCTTTCTGGTGCATCAGTTCATGGCTGTAGTTGATCCCGATGGTGCCCGAGATCACACCCATCCCGAAGAACAATCCAATCTTGCTAAAAACAGACAGGTGATCGGTATGTGTGGCGTACCATAGCAACCCAAACAGCGTAAGAAACTGAACCGGGGCCCATGCCTTGGTCAGCAGAATGTACCATTTGAGACCGCCGTCCGGCGTGGCCGGATCGGCATTTTCAAGGTTCAGCCCCGTTAACCGATCCAGAACTGCAAACGCCCACCAAGTCGAAAGAGGCACAAGCAAGACCCACCAACCTCCGGCAACGGCGGTAAGCCAAATGACGGGGATCAGCAGGAAGGACACCCAGAAGGGCAATGCCGCTTGCCAGCGTGACAGACTGTCTGATGCGATCATCGCTTCGCTCCGAGAAACTGTGGGCAGACTAGCCTCACCCGGCAATGCCACACAATGGGTTACGTAGAGCGCCAGAGGTCATACGCTTTGCGCATAACAGTTGGTAGGTCACTGGGGCGGAAAGCGTGTTTTTCCATGACAATCAGATCGTCATGCGACCAGCCGACCGGCAGCGTGGTCGTCCAGATCCGCAGGATCAGGTGAAAGTGGGTAAATGTATGGCGTACCTCACCCGGCAGCACCTGCCATTCGCACGGAAAGGGCGGTGCCTCGGCCGGGCCGTCTGACCATTCTGACCCCGGCCAGCCCAGCATACCACCCAGCAGGCCCTTGTCGGGACGACGTTCCATCAGAAAGGCTCCGTTGTCGCCTTGGGCTATATAGACATGGCCATATCGCGTGGGTTTGGGCTTTTTTGGAGTCTTGCGAGGCAAATCGGATTGCGTTCCAGCGGCGCGAGCGGCGCAGCGGGCTTGCACCGGGCAAATACCGCAGGCCGGAGATTTTGGTGTACAGATTGTTGCCCCCAGGTCCATGACCGCCTGCGCATAGTCTCCCGGTCGCGTGGCAGGCGTAAGTGCAGCCGCATGGTTTTTCAGTTGCGGTTTTGAACCGGGCAAAGGGTCGTGAATGTCGAAAAGTCGGGCCATAACCCGTTCCACGTTGCCGTCCAACACGGTTTCGGGTCGGTCGAAGGCGATGGCGGAAATTGCAGCGGCGGTGTAGGGACCGATTCCCGGCAGTTTCAGAAGCGCGTCATAGGTATCGGGGAACGTTCCACCATGCTGTTCGGCTACGACTTGGGCGCATTTCAACAAATTGCGGGCGCGAGCGTAATAGCCAAGTCCTGCCCATTCCCCCATGACCTGATCATCCGGGGCGGCGGCCAGTGCCTGAACTGTCGGCCAACGGGTTGTGAACCGCACGAAATAGTCGCGTACGGCCGCAACAGTGGTCTGCTGCAGCATGACCTCGGACAACCATATGCGGTAGGGGTCGGGCATCACACCCGCAGCCCGATCGGCGGGAGCTACGCGCCAAGGCATCTCGCGGGCATGGCGGTCGTACCAATCCAGCAGCGCACTGCTCACGTCAAATTCACCGGAGTCACGCAAGTTTTATCTATCTCCCTGTCGGGTTTCGCTGGCGCCTGTTGTCCTGCCCTTTACAATAGCGGCGCAGGAGGTGGAAACCAGATGCAGCGCAGACGTTCTTCGACCCGCGGGTTCAAACGCACCGCGACATTGCTGAACGACCAGATCAGGCGCGCCGGTGAAAGCCGGGGCTTTGCCGTATCACGCCTGCTGACCCATTGGTCCGAGATCGTTGGACAGGATATGGCCGCTATCGCGCGACCGGTAAAAGTGGGTTACGGGAAGGGTGGTATTGGTGCCACGCTAACGGTTCTGACCACCGGACCGCAGGCCCCGATGCTGGAGATGCAGAAGGAACAATTGCGTGGCAAGGTGAACGCGGTTTATGGCTATAATGCCATCAGCCGGGTGCGCATCACCCAGACCGCTCCGACAGGATTTGCCGAGGGGCAGGCCAGTTTCGACCACAAGCCGAAACAAGCGAAACCCAAGATCGAACCAGAAATAGAAGCCGAGGCAGACCGCGCTGCGCAGGAAGTTCACGATGGTGATCTGCGCGCAGCCCTTGAACGTCTGGGCCGTAACGTTTTATCCAAGCAAAAACGCTGAGAAAGGGCTGAGAAATGAGCCGTATTGCAACCGGAATTTGTGCGGCCGTCGCCGTGGCCGCTGGCGGTTATTGGCTGTCGCTGTCAAATTCCAACCCTGCCTATCCGCTGATTAGCAGCGCCGAGGCGCAAGAGGCCGATCTGGACACCTCGACCATCGTCGAGATGACTCTGGGCGCCGAAGACGCACCAGTCGAGATCATCGAATATGCGTCCTATACCTGCCCGCATTGTGCGAATTTCCACACAGGAGCGTACAAGCAGCTCAAGAAGGATTTCATCGACACCGGTAAGGTGAAGTTCATCTACCGCGAGGTCTACTTTGACCGCTATGGCCTGTGGGCGTCGATGGTTGCACGCTGCGGCGGGCCCGAAAAGTTCTTTGGCATCTCCGACCTGATCTACGAAGGTCAGTCCGAGTGGACCAAAGCCGGTGGTCCCGCTGAAATCGTGGACGAGCTGCGCAAAATCGGGCGTCTGGCTGGTATCGACAATGATCAGCTTGAAGCCTGCTTGCAGGACGGAACCCGCGCGCAGACGCTGGTCGCCTGGTATCAGGAAAACGCCGAGCGCGACGGTATTCAGGCGACCCCATCCTTCATAGTGAATGGCAAGTCGGTTGAGAATCAGTCCTATGACGGCTTCAAAAAGCTGATCGAAGACGAACTGGGCAGCTAATTGCTTTTACGACCGGCTCAATCCGGGCCGGTCGTCCTTCAGGGCGACGGGGCGATCTGCAAAAGCATCTGCCTGATCTTGTCCGCCTCATCGACCTTTAGACGAACCGGAAGCGTGATGACCTTGCTGCGAAAAGCCGCGGGCAGGCGAACGGCGTCTTTTTCCGTGGTGACCATTTGCGCGCGCAACAAGCGGGCTTCGTTTTCAAGACGGGTCATCAGTGCGGGCGTCAGCGGCTGGTGGTCATCCAGCGCTTCGGCCCGCAGCAAGGTCGCGCCTTGTTGGCGCAAAGTGGCAAAGAACTTCTCGGGGTGTCCGATGCCCGCAAAGGCAAGAACAGGCGTATCGCTCCAATCCATGCCGGTTTGCAGCGGCTCAACCGCGCCGGTCGCATGTGGGACGGACAGTTTTTTCCCCCAGCGTTCGGCAAACTCGATTTGGGCATTAGCTTCGCCAAGAGACAGCACAAGATCAGCGCGCTGCAACCCGTCTTCCACCGGTTCCCTCAGGGGGCCAGCCGGGAGGCATAGTCCATTTCCAAATCCGCGCGATGCGTCCACCACAATGACCGAGAAGTCCTTGGCCACCGAGGGGTTTTGAAACCCGTCGTCCAGCACGATGACTGTGGCACCCGCCGCGGCGGCTGCCTTTGCGCCAGCGGCGCGGTCTTTGGCGACCCAGACATCGGCAAATGCCGCTAGCAACAGGGGCTCATCCCCGACCTGCGCCGCGGTATGCTTGCCGGGGTCCACGCGCACCGGCCCTTCGAGCGAGCCGCCATGGCCGCGCGTGACCACATGTGTCTCATGCCAGGCATCGCGCAACTGCTCGATCATCCAGATCACAGTCGGGGTCTTGCCGGTGCCACCCGCGTTCAGGTTGCCAATGCAAATGACAGGAACACCCGGGTTAATGCCGGGTTCCGAGGCGACCCGACGCGCCGTAGCGCCAGCATAGAGCCGCCCAAGCGGTGCCAGTAGCCGTGCGCGCAGGTCCAGCCGATCTGGCGCGGTATTCCAGAAATCAGGTGCTCGCATCGTCTGCACTCCGCTGGTCCAGGTAGTCCTGAATCATGTCGATTAGGTGATCCGCTTGCGGCGCACCCTCGGTAACGATCTGCCACCCGGCCAGCGCCATATTGGCGGCCTGATCCGGTGCCAACAGTTCCACCACTGCATCGCCCAGTTCGGTGGCGGACCTGACCGTGCGCGCGGCCCCGGCCCGGTCAAGCTGATCGTAAAGCTGTTGTTGGCTGTGCACAAACGGGCCGTGGATCACAGCTGATCCCAGCGCCGTGGCGATCAGCGGATCCGCGCCCCCGGCGCCGCGTTCCAGAGAGCTGCCCATGAAGGTAACGGGCGATACCCGCTGCCAAAGACCCAGATCCTCGGGCACGGCGGAGAGGATCACCTGTGTCATATCCTCGATCGTCCCGCTTTCATCCCAGTTGGTACAGCGCAGATCCATCGCTTCAAGCCGCCGATGCAGCGGTCCGGCTTCGGTAACATCGGCCACTTGCAATACCAGCGCCAAACGCGGCAGCATGCGCATTGCCTGTCTATGGGCGCTGAGGACCGAGATGAATTCTTTGTCCTGGACCCACGCCGCCAACCAGACCGGTCGGCCAGACAGCGCATGGTTCACTTCGATCAGCTCGTCCTCGGGCCATGGGCGCGGATTTGGGCTGATATGAAGGGGCGGTGCCTCATGCACCTTGTTCGAAGCGACGCCTAGCCGCCGAATTTGACGCGCGATTTCCGGTGTCGTGCACAGGATCGTCTGAAAACAGTCAATCGTGTATCTTGTGATATCGGGCAACCAACGGCCGCCCCGTGCGATTTTCACGTCCGCCTGTGCTTCGATCAACATCAGGGGAATCCCGCGTTCCTCGGCGCGCGTGATCACGTTAGGCATCAGGCCGCCCCCGACCCATATTCCGATATCCGGACGCCAATGGTCCAGAAACGCGCGCGCAGCCCCGGTTTGTTCGGCGGGCAGGTTGACCAAAGGGTATCCGCTGCTGGCCCATCTTGTCAGATCTGCATCGGGTGGCGCGGTCAGAACCACCGACAGATTGGGGCGCGTCTGCTGCAACCGCTGGCAAAAATCAACAATAGCGCGGTGACGTTCCCATGCATTTATGTGCAACCACAGAACCTCACCCTCGGGGCGCGCAATATCGCCGTTGCTGGCGGTATTCTGCATACCCCAGGACAGCACGCGATAGGCGGCAAGGCTTAACGAGCGTGGCTTGCTCATGGTCCGATTCCAGGGCTTTCCGGTTCGAGTTGTTCCGACAGTAGCCCATAAACACCTGAACCCGCAGCGATCACACCGTTCAGACGCGGAATTGCATTGTTGAACTGCAGAGGCAGCCCCGCGCGGTCCGAACACCGGCCGAGGGCTTCGCGTATAATCAGATCACCGGCGGCGATGTCCCATTCCCAACTGGGCCTGAGGGTCATCATCCCGTCAAATCGTCCCTGTGCAACAAGGGCCATGCGATAGGCCAGAGATGGCCTGTAGTTCCGTTTGAACTCGGGTACCTGCCCCTGACGCCAGTGTTGCGGCTGCATGTTGGGTTTCGCGGCCAACACCTCGGCGCTTTCCAACACACCGAGTTCGCTGACCCGAATCTTTTCAGCGTTGAGTGTAGCACCCTGACCTTTTGATGCGGCATAAAGCAGGTTTCGCAAAGGCAGGTAGATCACAGCGGCCGTCACTTCGCCCTGTTCGGCGATGGCCAAGGAATGGGCCCAGGTCCGCGAGCCTTCGGCAAAGCTGCGGGTGCCGTCGATGGGATCAATGATGAAAACACGGTCTTTCGACAGCCTGTCAGCTGAATCCTCGGTCTCTTCGCTCAACCAGCCATACCCCGGACGCGCTGCGGGCAGCATTTGCTCAAGCATCGCGTTGACGGCCAGATCTGCTTCGGTCACCGGGCCGGCTCCGTCGGGTTTATCCCAGCGTTGCGCCGTGGTCCCCGAAAACCGAGTGGCGATCTTTCCGGCTTCCAATGCGGCGTCAATCAGCAGTTGCAGGTCAGGTGCCGGCAAGTGTCATTCCTTCGATTAGGATCGATGGCACCACGCGGGACAAGTACGTACGTGCGTCATTTGCCGGAATAATCCGTTTCAGCATGTCACGCAGATTGCCAGCGATCGTGCATTCGTTGACGGGGTGGGTGATTTCCCCGTTTTCGACCCAAAAGCCTGATGCCCCACGTGAGTAGTCGCCGGTATTGGGGTTGATCGTCGATCCGATCATCGAGGTCACCAACAGGCCGGTTCCCATGTCACGCAGCAGATCGTCCCGGCTGTGCGTGCCTTGGGTCAGGCTCAGGTTCCAGTTGCTGGGCGACGGGGGGCCGGACACGCCACGCGCCGCATTCCCGGTCGAGGCCATGCCCAGTTTTCGTGCGCTGGCCAAATCCAGGGTCCACCCGGTCAGTACTCCGTTTTCAACAACGGCCCTTCGCTGTGTTGGCAAACCTTCGGCGTCAAAGGGGCGAGAGCCCGAGATACGCGGGCGATGCGGGTCTTCGATCAGTGACAGGTGTTCAGGCAGGACCTGCTCTCCCAGGTTGTCCTTCAGCCATGACGCACCACGGGCAATGGCGGCGCCGTTGCTGGCGGCCAAAAGATGACCGATCAGCGAAGACGAAATCCGCTCGTCGAACAGGACAGGGAATGTGCCTGTCGCGGGTTTTTGTGCCCCAATCAGCGCAACGGCGCGTTCACCTGCCGAGCGGCCAATCTCATCAGGGCTGCGCAGGTCACTCTGGAATGTGCGGCTGTCGCCGTCGTAGTCGCGTTCCATCCCTGTGCCTTGGCCCGAGATAGCAACGCAAGAGGTCGAGCGGCTGCTGCGGGAATACCCGCCGGAAAAGCCATTTGTGGCAGCCAGATGCACGCGGTGGGTGCCATAAGCGGCCGCGGCGTCTGATACTTGGGACACGCCTTCTATGGCAAAAGCGGCAGCTTCGGCAGCCAGTGCATCCTGCAAAAGCGTATCCGCCGATGGTTCCGGCGTCGGGTCGAATTGTTCCAGCGCCGCGATATCCCAGTCTTTTGCAAGCTGGTCGGGCGTGGCCAACCCTGTAAAAGGATCTTCCGGAGCTTCGTTTGCCATGGCCACTGCACGTTGCGCCATCGCCGTCAGCGTTTCGGGGCGACTGTCCGAACTTGAGACGATCGCCTGCCGCTTGCCTAGAAACACACGCAGTCCCAGGTCGGTGCCTTCGGACCGTTCGGCGTGCTCCAGCGCGCCACCGCGGACTTCAACCGATACCGATGAGCCATCCAGAACGATGGCATCCGCCGCTTCGGCCCCGGCTTTGCGGGCCGCGTCCAGCAGGTTATGGCTGATTTCTTCTGGTGTGCGGGTCATGAGGCCTCCGGTCTGTGTGCATTCGACCTAGCCTTGGACCGCCGGTCTCGCAAGGCCTGCGGCTATTTTAGGTTGAGCAAACTATTGAAATGGAATTCGGCACGATGCGCCCAGTGCCGGAGTTCGCACCACGGCGAAGGATTGGGAAGGCAGCGGTGCCGCCTTCCCGAAGTGTTACTTGATACGCTGGCCGTTCGCCAGAATCTGACCGTCCGCAGTGAATTCGATTTCCGAATTCAGCGTGTCGGGCTCGTCACCCGGTACGGCCATCAGACCCATCATCATCCGCGCGCCCATTGCATCGCTGTCCGACACCAGCCCCATCTCGATCAACTTGTCGATCAGGGCATTGGCACCATTCAGTTTCAGCTTGGCAACGCCGGTCGGCGTGGGCATTCCGTCGAACTCTGAGACGTTGGAGTTGTCGAAGGTGAAATCGCCTTCACCTGTCAGCTTGGCTCCGACCAGAGACACCAGAAGTTCGTTGATCTTCAGCGAGTGCAACTCGCCCGGGGCTGCGTCGGATGTATCCAGGTTTTCGACCGCGGTGGGATCAAAGATGTTCAACAGAACCTTGGCGGTTCCGGTGGTGTCCAGCGCAATCGTTGCCGGGTCGCGCGGCAGGGCGCCTGCTGGGTCGAACATACTCCACAGGATATCCGACATGGTGAAGTCGGTCAGGTTCATGGCGAACCCAAACGGTTGGATTTCCTCGGATTTCTGCACCGGGATTTCAAACTTGAACCCGGCATTCTCCATCGCGATTTCGATCGGGAAGGGCAGGTCGGCCGTCGTCACTGCGACTTTCGCGCTGTTCTGCTCGATGTCATAGGCAAGACGCTCTGCGTCGATGCTGGCGCCAAATTTGCCACCCTGAGACTCGCTTCCGACCGAGAATGCCTCGCCTTCGCTGGTGCCTGCAATCGCGTTCTGGCCGGATCCGTAGGTGAACAGCCCCGAGAACGAGAAGCCCGCCTTATAGAAGGCCTGCGGGTCCGAGATGTCGAATTCGGATGGGATAACGTTTGTGCCCTCAAACGCCAGCTGGCTCATCGAGCCGTCAACCCTAGCCGTGTCGCCGCTGTCCGGGTCTTGGAACGCCATATCATAGGTCATCCCACCCGCGGTGAACTTCTGATCAATGTCACGGTTTTCGCCGATTTTCATGACCGAGCTGCCAGCCAGATCTGTCATGTTTAAGCTGAGCGCGAGCGCATCAGCGGGCATTTTTTCGCCGTCCACATTCAGACCATCCAGCTTGATACCTATCGTGTCGGCCGAATAGTCGTAGGTCATTTCGTCGGGCGAGCCTGAAACGACCAGGTTCATTCCGGTCTCAGAATAGTTGATATCGACCGAGAATTCCTCGCCATCTCCCTGACCGGACACGGTCATCACATAGGTGTCAGGGAAATCTATGCTGACCGTGCCGTCGCCGTTTTCCGTCAGGCTCATTTCCGGAACGACCATCTGGAAGGTTGCATCCTCTTCCGGCAGGTCCATCGAAACAGCCATGTCGGCAATCGTAGTTACATTGCCTGAAACGGTTTCGTCGCCCGAAACGGTGTACCCCATTTGGCCCAGATAGGTTTTCCAGTCATTCCAGACATCCTGTGAGGTCAGGTCGGCAAGTGCGCCTTGTGTGATAACGGCATAAGCCAAAACAGCACCGCAACTGCGGCGAAGGAAAACGGACATTACAGTACCCTTCTAGATAATTTTGCCGGCATCGTCGTGCTTGTGGCGTCGGGCGTCAAGGGCTGGACCATTTCCCCCTTCGCGCGGTAAGCATTCACACAAATTCAAACCGTTGGAGGTATAGGAACCAAATGCAGGGGAAAACCGTACTGATAACTGGGGCCAGCCGCGGCATCGGAGCAGAGGCAGGGCGCCTTTTTGCCGCAGTAGGTGCGAACGTGGCGCTGCTCGCGCGTAGCCGCGATCAGATCGCCGCATTGGCATCTGCGCTGGGCGAAAACGCAATCGCACTGGAATGTGACGTCAGTGATTTTGCGCAGGTCGAACAGGCCGTTGCAGATTGCGTCGACCGCTTTGGTGGTTTGGATGTTCTGATCGGGAATGCCGGTGTTATTGACCCGATCTTCCATCTTTCGAACGCGGATGTCGCGGCCTGGGACAAGGCGATAGACATAAACCTCAAGGGTGTGTTCTACGGAATGCGCGCTGCCCTGCCCATCATGCGCGCAGCAGGTGGAGGCACCGTGCTGACCGTATCATCAGGCGCGGCCTCGAACCCGGTTGAGGCATGGAGCCACTATTGTGCCTCCAAGGCTGGTGCAAAAATGCTGACGGAATGCCTCCATCTTGAGGAATCGTTGCACGGTATCCGCGCCATGGGTCTGTCCCCGGGGACCGTGGCGACGGATATGCAGCGGGTTATCAAGACAAGCGGTATCAACGCCGTCAGCCAGTTAGACTGGAGCGATCATATCCCTGCCGACTGGCCAGCGAAGGCGCTGCTGTGGATGTGCACGTCCGATGCGGATGAATTTTTGGGGACCGAAATCTCCTTGCGGCGTGAAGATATTCGACAAAGGGTTGGGCTGACGTGATCGAACTGAACAAAGAAGACGGGTTGTGGATCGTCACTCTGAACAACCCCGGCAAAGCCAACGCGTTGACCGGGGCGATGTTGACCGAATTGGCCGAGATTGCCGAAGCCGCTACCGAGGCGCGCGCGTTTATCCTGACCGGAGCGGGCAGCGTGTTCAGCGCCGGCGCCGATCTGGACGAGGCGCGCGCCGGGCTTGCAACCTCGGACGTATGGGAGCGTTTGTCGGGTGCGATCGCTGCCCTGCCATGCCTGACCGTTGCCGCTTTGAATGGCACTTTGGCCGGCGGCGCGAACGGGATGGTGCTCGCCTGTGACATTCGAATAGCGGTCCCGTCCGCCAAGTTTTTTTATCCTGTGATGAAGCTGGGCTTTCTGCCGCAACCGTCCGATCCTGGGCGCATGTCGGCGCTGATAGGGCCGTCACGCACTAAGTTGGTCCTGATGGGCGGTCAAAAGATCACCGCGGATGAGGCTTATACCTTTGGCCTGGTGGATCGGGTGGTGGCACCGGATGACCTGATGCAAACAGCGCGCGAGCTGGTCGCTGATAGCACCGCCGCCGATCCAAGGATCGCTGCCGGTATCGCCGGGCTGTGCGCATGAGGCTCTCTGGCTTGCGACTGCGCGTCGCTGATCCTGAAAAGTTGAGTGATTTCTATTCGAACGCCCTTGGTATGTCAGTTCGGAACCAGGGTGTGTGCCTGCGCATGGGCTATCCGGGGCAAGACGCCGATTTGTTGCTGATGCCTGGCGGCGGGGGCTACACTCATGACACAGGGCAACGTTATTGGAAAATCGGCATAACCGTACCGGATGTCGATCTGGCGGCCGCATTCCTGCGCGAAAAGGGAATTGAAGTTTCGGACCCGAAACAGTTTCTGGACATCGGGTATATGTGTCACCTCAAAGACCCCGAAGGCTTTGTGATTGAGCTGCTTCAGCATGATTTTGAAGGCAACCGGCCGCCAAACGCTGCAGACCCGGGCGATCCGTTTGCACAGGCTTGTATCGGCCAGATCACCCTGCGCACCGGAAATATAGAAGCCGAGGATGAATTCTGCCGAGGCAAGGGCATGCGCCTGCTTTCGATGCAGGACATTGGGCAATACGGCTTTGATCTGCATTTTTACGCGTTCACCGACGAGGCTCCGCCAAATCCAGACCCTTGGTCAGTAGAAAATCGCGAATGGCTGTGGAAACGCCCCTACACAACGTTGGAGTTCCAACACGTCAAAGGCGTCAGGTTTGCCTATGTACCCGATTATCGCGGGTTGGAGTTTCAGGGGCTTGCCGCGCCAACCCGGGACGCGTTTGGCGACCCGGTTAATCCCGGCTGATCAACGACCTCGACGCTTGCCCGGAACTTTCGAGCGAAAGCCGGGCGGGCGTTTGCGAACCCAATTCAGGAATTTCTCCAGCCTCGGATGGGCGCGCAGAGCCTCGACGCTGTTGAATTCACGGGCCAACTCCGCCTCGGTCAGGGTCGCATGCACCTCTTTATGGCAGATCTGGTGCAGCAGGACGGTGGGTCCGCCCTTGCCCCCTTTGAGTTTTGGGATCAGATGGTGCAGGCTTCCGCCCCCGTCCGGGATCGGGCGGTTGCAGAGCGGGCAGGTCGGATCGCGGTTCGTCATGACGAGGGTAAGGTTGCGTCAGGTGGCGCGAAAGGCAAGAGGGCAGGGATGGCAAAGGCACTGGTGATCGGCGGCGGACCCGCAGGCCTGATGGTGGCCGAGGAAATGGCCAAAGCCGGGCATTCTGTTGTTGTGGCCGAGGCCAAGCCTTCGGTGGCGCGAAAATTCCTGATGGCCGGGAAGTCCGGGCTGAATTTGACCAAGGACGAGCCGCTTGAGACTTTGCTGGGATCCTATGGTGAGGCTGCGACCTGGTTGCGACCAATGATTGCCGAATTTGATGCCTCGGACGTGCAAACATGGGCGCAAGGGTTGGGGCAAGAGCTGTTCACAGGCTCGACCGGGCGGGTGTTTCCGACATCGATGAAGGCCTCTCCGCTGTTGCGGGCGTGGCTGGCACGGCTGGCAGAGGCTGGCGTTCAGGTCAGAACACGCTGGCGGTGGGTTGGTTGGGACGGTGCCCAAGCCGTATTCGACACGGATGATGGCAGGCAGAAGCTATTCCCCGATGTGACCGTTCTTGCGCTGGGCGGGGCAAGCTGGTCGCGGTTGGGATCAGACGGAGCATGGGCATCGGTGCTGACGGGTAAAGGCGTGCCCCTCACACCTTTCGCACCCGCAAACTCAGCCATTTCCGTGGAATGGAGCCCCCATATGCAGCCGCATTTTGGCGCGGCTTTGAAATCGGTGCGATGGAGGGCCGGAGAGTTGGAAAGTCGCGGCGAGGCTGCGGTTTCGGCGAAAGGGTTGGAAGGGGGTGGATTGTACTCACTGACCCCGGCCTTGCGTGACAGAGCACCGCTTTTTGTCGATTTGGTTCCGGATTTGGATGCCGATACGTTGCGAAGTCGTTTTGCGTCAAAGAAATCGAAAACGACCTTTTCGCAGTGGCTGAAGAAATCTCTGCACCTGTCTCCGCAAAAGGTCGCCCTGTTTCATGAAATGTCCAAGCGCGATGGCCAGTTTCCATCGCTAGACGTAAGCGTGATCAAGCATCTGCAGATCAGACACTCGGGCCTGCGCCCGATGGACGAGGCCATCTCCACAGCAGGAGGTGTGCCACGTTCGGCGCTTAATGAGGGGCTCATGCTTACTGCATGTCCCGGAGTGTTTTGCGCGGGCGAGATGCTGGATTGGGAGGCCCCGACCGGGGGGTACCTTCTGACAGCCTGCCTGGCGACCGGCCGTTGGGCTGGGCGTTCGGCGGCATATTGGTTGGATCAAAGCGGTTAGCGGGTCCGCGCCAGCATCGCCAAACGGATCATGGCACGTTCGACCAATGCCATGGCCGGTGCCGTTTGCCCGGCCGAGCGCAGCGACAGGTCCGTATCTGTCAGAACCGTCAACGCAGTTTGCAATTTTGGCGCACCCCACCCTTGGGCCTGACGCAGAATGCGGTCGCGCCGTTTCCCATAAACCGGGGGGCGCAGCTTTCCGATGCCCTGTGCTGCTCCGCCCGGATCGGATGCGCAGGCGTACAAAGTGCGGAAGTGCCTTGTCGCGCCGATGCACAGGCTGACCGCATTGGTTCCCTGTGATTGCAAACGTCGGATCAGCGGGCCGATTTCACCCGCGCGACCATCGGCAACCACGTTCAGCACATCATCCAGTGCGGCCTCGGTCGAGCGGGGCGCGCTGGCTTCGACGTCTTCAATGGTCAGCTCGGAACTGTCACCGCGCTTGTAAAGCGACAGTTTCTCAATCGTTTGGGTAAAGTCACCGGGGCTAATACCGGTTGCCAGCTCAGCAATCGCGGCCATCGAATCGCGCGGGATGTTTTGCAAACCGGCCTCAGAAAGTATGCGTTCGACTTCGGCCCGGGATGGTGGGTCGTCATAGATACCTACCGCATAGGCCGAGCGGTGCGATTCGAACGCTTTGCGAATCTTGGAGCTGGCCTTGAGCTGCCCGGCGGTGACGATGATTTGGGCATCGCCAGCTACCCAATCTTCCAGCGCGGCAAGGATTGCGGGGGCGGCCGTGTCGGTTGTGTCTTCGACGAATACAGCGCGTGGCCCGGGAAAGAACCCGACCGCCTTGACCGCGTCCAGCAACAAGGCCGGATCGCCACGCAGATCGCTTCCGGGCAGGCGGGTCAACCGCATCTCTTCTTCGGCATTGGCGCCCAGCAGAGCGGCCAAAACCTGTTGCCGCTTTAGCGCCACGCGCATCGCATCCGCACCGTAGATCAACAGCCCGGTCTTATCCGCGTCGGGTCTCGAGAAATATCCCTCGGCCTCGCGCGGGCTCAGCTTCATGCGGACAGGTCCGGCGTGGCGTACAGCCGACTGATGATCTGATCGGACAGAATCACCATCAGGCGCTGCGTTGCATCCCGCTCATCAGCCAGGGTGGATACG
This sequence comes from Ruegeria sp. CDSC068, assembly GCF_059610545.1. Taxonomy (NCBI): domain Bacteria; kingdom Pseudomonadati; phylum Pseudomonadota; class Alphaproteobacteria; order Rhodobacterales; family Roseobacteraceae; genus Ruegeria; species Ruegeria sp. CDSC068. Next base: position 117,485 of record NZ_JBXWNV010000009.1, on the reverse strand, counting down.
GTGGAACCAGCAGCCGAATACCCCACGAAGTCCGTCACCGAGCCAGAGGCAAGAACTTGCCCCGTCGCTTTCGATCTAAGCGAATAGTTGGCGGTCCCGTTGATGATAAGACGGTTGGTTTCGTTCGTTGAGGTGATCGATGCCGCCACCGTCTGGGTCACGACGGAAACGTCCAGACTGTATTCACTGCCGGATGTTGCGCTACGGCCTAGCTTTTGTTCCAGATCTTCGACCAGAAGAAAGCTGGTGACCGTGTTTGGTGCCGACACTTCTACGCGACCAAAAAGGGCCGAGCCCGATCCGCCCGGAGCGTACACAGGTTCAAACCCGCAGGCGGCAAGGGCCAGCGGCATCAGCAAAAAGGTTCTGCGGTTAAACGACGACATTCACAATCCGGCCCGGTACAACGATTACTTTCTTGGGTGTGGCGCCATCCAGCGCCTTTTGCACAGCTTCGGTGCTCAGCGCGACTTTTTCAACCTCGTCCTTGGGCATATCTTTGGCCACGCTGATTTCCGCGCGGCGCTTGCCGTTGATCTGGATCGGCAGGGTGACGGTGTCGTCCACCAGCATAGCTGCATCCACAACCGGCCATGATGCCGTGGCAACCAGCCCTTCGCCACCCAGCAGTTGCCAAAGCTCCTCGGACAGGTGCGGGGTCATCGGCGACATCAGCTGTGCCAGCGTTTTGGCGGCCTCGCGTTTGGCTGCGGTGCCCGCCTTGGATTTGGCCAGGGTGTTGGTGAAAGCATAAAGCTTGGCGATTGAGGCGTTGAAACCGAAAGATTCGACTCCGCCTGTGACGTCATGGATGGCTTTGTGCATCTCGCGCAGCAGGGTTTCATCCTCGGCATTGGCCGGAACATCCGATTCGGCGATTTCCGAGGCGATCCGATGCACACGGCTGAGGTGCTTGAACGCAGCCTCGGCCCCGGATGCGGTCCATTCCACATCCCGTTCAGGCGGCGAATCGGACAGGACGAACCAACGCGCAGTATCCGCGCCGAAGGCCGAGATGATGCTGACCGGGTCGACCACGTTCTTTTTGGATTTTGACATCTTGGCTGACGGAATAACTTGTACCCAGCCAACTTTGCCGAAGTCCTCTTCCCACTGAATGTGCAGATCACTCTCATTTTCTGAGTCGCGATTGTTCTCCGCTAGGCGACTTTTCAGAACTGCTTCACGCTTTCCATTGTTAGTGAAAACAACAACGTCTTCAGGGAACGCAAACTCGCTTTTTCCTGCAGATTTAAGTTCTAATTCAGCAATTTTATCTTCGCTCAAGCCTTCAATAGAATACGCTCGACCCTCTTGCGTGCGAACCCTGTACATCTCATGCGTGACCATGCCTTGCGTGAACAACGCATTGAACGGCTCGATGGCTTTCTTAGGCAGGTGACCCGTAATGTTCATCGCCCGCGCGAAGAAGCGCGAATAGAGCAGGTGCAGAATCGCGTGCTCGATACCGCCGATATACTGGTCGACATTCATCCAGTATTCGGCCTCGGCCAGATCGGTGGGTGTGTCAGCGCGTGGTGCGGTGAAACGGGCGAAATACCACGACGAATCGACGAAGGTGTCCATCGTGTCGGTTTCACGTTTGGCAGGCGCGCCGCAAGACGGGCAAGGGGTGTCACGCCAATTGGCATGGCGGTCCAGCGGGTTGCCGGGGATCGAGAAGTCGATGGGTTTGCCGTTGCCATCGTCGTAAGGCAATTCGATCGGCAGATTCTCTTTCTTCTCGGGCACGGTGCCACATTTGTCGCAATGCACGACCGGAATCGGGCAACCCCAGTAACGCTGGCGGCTAAGGCCCCAGTCGCGCAATCGGTATTTGGTGACGCCTTCGCCCCATCCGGCCTTTTCCGCAAAATCTACGGTGGCGTTGATCGCTTCTTCACCGGTGGCCTCGGTCAGACCAGCGAAATGGTTCACCCAGCGGACTTTCTCGGTCTTTGGCGGGACAAAGGCGATCTTGTCTACCGGGGAATCATCATCCAACGCAAAGAACGTATCGACCACAGGCAGCCCGTATTTGCGGCAGAAGTCGAGATCGCGCTGGTCATGTGCCGGGCAGGCGAAAATCGCACCGGTGCCGTAGTCCATAAGGATAAAGTTGGCGATCCAGACCGGCAGTTCCCAATTCGGGTCCAGCGGGTGTTTGACCTTGATGCCGGTGTCATAGCCCAGCTTCTCGGCAGTCTCGATGGCTTCTTCGGTGGTTCCGCCTTTGCGGCATTCGGCAACGAATTCTGCCACTTCAGGATTCTCGGCCTCAAGCTGCTTTGCAATCGGGTGATCCGGCGAAATACCAACAAAGGACGCGCCCAACAGCGTATCGGGCCGAGTCGTATAGACGGTGATGGGCTCACCACCATCAGTACGTTCGAAGCCAAATTGCAGGCCGCGCGACTTGCCGATCCAGTTTTCCTGCATCAGCCGCACTTTGGCAGGCCAGTTCTCCAGCGTATCAAGCGCATCCAGCAATTCTTCGGAATAGTCCGAGATTTTGAAGAACCACTGGGTCAGCTCGCGCCGTTCCACCAGCGCGCCCGAGCGCCAGCCACGTCCATTTTCCACCTGTTCATTGGCCAGAACGGTCATGTCGACCGGGTCCCAGTTCACCACGGCGTTCTTGCGGTAAACCAACCCAGTATCGAGCATATCGAGGAACAGAGCCTGCTGCTGGCCATAATATTCGGGGTCACAGGTGGCGAATTCGCGGGACCAGTCAATGGACAGACCCAGTGGCTTCATCTGTCCGCGCATGTCGGCGATGTTGCTATAGGTCCAGTCTTTCGGGTGGCCGCCAATGGCCATGGCGGCGTTCTCTGCGGGCATCCCGAAGGCATCCCAGCCCATCGGGTGCAGCACGTTATGCCCCGTCGCGAGCTTGTGACGCGCAATGACGTCGCCCATCGTATAGTTGCGCACATGCCCCATATGGATTCGCCCTGACGGGTAGGGGAACATCTCAAGCACATAATATTTCGGCTTGTCCGCCTTATGGTCGGCGGTGAAGATCCCGGCCTTGTCCCAGGCCTCTTGCCATTTTGCTTCGATTTCGGTGGCCGAGTAGCGCGACATTGTGCGGTCCTTCGTGAATGAAAACGCCGGGCGTGAACCCGGCGTGGTAATATTGTGATTTTCAGCGGGTGGCTAGAGTTTGTTGTCCGCAATGCGCAACTGGCGTGCGCGATTCAGGATCGCATCCTCGACCGCCCGGGCCGTTGCAGCGCTGACCGGAGCGCCTCCGCTGCTTTGCAGTGCTACCGAAAGCGACCGCGCCGCCAGGGCCGGATCACTTATATGCACGGTCGCGCGATAAGAACGTCCGCCACCAGGAGGCGTGCCGTAACCTGTTACGATCACGCCGGTAAATGGATCAACTTCCTGAATTGGGAGGAAATTCAGCACATCCAGTGAGGCCGCCCACAAATACCGGTTCACATTGACGATCTGTTCAGCATTCCCGCGGTTGAACACGTCCCAGATTGTCGTGCGTTCTGGATCGTTCAGCTCTCGTTCTTCCGTGCGTGTGCTATCTGTATACAGCAACGCGGGATTCGGAGCCGCACTCTGATTCTGTCCGCAGGCCGACACGGCAGCAGTCATTATGATCAAACCGAAAATCGTCTGCAGGCGCATTGTCGACTGGTCCTGTTTCACTTGGTCTACTTTGTTACGTGTTACTCCTAGACAAGGTCCAGTTCAGCAACAACCCTATTCTTGTTACACATGTCAGTGTGGACGGCAGTTTAGCCCCCGAATATCGACTGTGGCATCCTTGCACCAATTTGGGGCCAATGCACCCTTCACATTTAAGGCAAGCTTGCGTGAAGGGGGTAATTCGAGCGAAACGGTTCCCGTGCTGAGACATGTGCTGAGGCATGTGTCGAGTAGAAAAACTTTTGAAACCGAGGGAAACAAGATGAAAAAAGTTCTCTTCGCATCGACCGCTCTGATCGCAACCGCAAGTGTTGCAGCGGCCGACGTTAAATTCAGCGGCTATGGCCGTTTTGGTATTGGCTACTACGAAGATCGTACCGGTACTGTTAACAACTTCACCACAGATGCAAACGGCGACATCATCGCTGATGGCACCTCGACCGTCGAAACCGACAGCACCATCCTGGTCTCGCGTTTCCGTCTGAACATCGACGGCACCGCAGAAACCGATGGCGGCGTTGAGTTCTCGGCTCGTGTTCGTCTGCAGGCTGACGAAAACGCCGGCAACGGTGAGCAGAACAGCGCTGGCCTGAACGGCGCACGCTTCTCGGTCATCTACGGTGGTCTGCGTGTTGACGCCGGCAACGTTGCGGGTTCCTTCGACAACCTGGCAAACTACTACGGTAACGAGCCTGGCCTGGAAGCCTTCATCGGTCAGTACTCGGGCGTTGACTATAGCTTCCTGGCTTACTCGTCGACCGGTTCGGGTTCGAACGCTGTGTTCTTCCAGTACGCAGTTGGCGATTTCGCATTCGGCGCGTCATATGACCAAGCAACTATTGCTTTTGACGGTGTTGCGCAGGACGCAGACCGCTGGGACATCAGCGCAACCTACAACTTCAACAACATCACCGCTGCACTGGCCTATGGTCAGACCAAGGCGAACGTGAACAGCGCGAGCGAAAAGCAGTCGCTGACCGTTCTGACCCTGGGTGCAGAATTCGGTGACTTCTCGGGTACTCTGTTTGTAGCTGACGATGACGTTGTAAACGACGATCGCAACGGCACCGCATACGGTCTGTCGCTGGCCTACAACCTGGGCGCGGCAACCACTCTGACCGCTGCTTACGGTGACGGTTCGGCGGATGACGACCTGCAGCAGTATGGTATCGGCGTTAAGTACGACCTGGGCGGCGGTGCATCGCTGCGCGGTGGTCTCGGCCAAGAGAAGCGCGGCGACGGCGACAGCCGTGTACGTGCCGACTTCGGTGCTCAGTTCAACTTCTAAGTTGAGCTAAACCACAAAGTTTAAGGGCAGGTCTTCGGACCTGCCCTTTTCTTTTGCGCGGACTTGGTGTTTTCCTGCCCCAAAGCAGAGAGAGGAAATCCATGTCGCTGCACGACATCACTGCCCGCATCGCCAAGGCCGAATCCGCCGCCGGACGACTTGCGGGTTCGACAAAGCTGATCGCGGTTTCAAAGGTCCAGCCGAATGAACGTGTTGAGGCTGTGCTGAGCCAAGGCCACCGCTGTTTTGGGGAAAACCGCGTGCAGGAAGCGGCCGAAAAGTGGCCGGGCTTTAAGGAGCAATTCTCAGGGATAGACCTGCATCTGATCGGACCGCTGCAAACCAACAAGGCCCGGCAGGCAATTGAACTGTTCAACGCGATTCACTCGGTGGATCGGCCCAAGCTTGCCAAAACGCTGGCACGGTTGGCGCAAGAGGTTGGCCACTGCCCGGATCTGTTCATTCAGGTCAATACCGGAGAAGAAGAGCAAAAAGCAGGGATCATGCCGGTTGATGCGGACGCCTTCATCGCCGAGTGCCGCGAACTGGATTTGCCGGTTCAGGGTCTGATGGCAATCCCGCCGGTTGAAGAGGAACCCTCGCTGCATTTTGCGTTGCTGGCCAAGATCGCCGAACGCAACGGTTTAGAAGGGCTCTCGATGGGGATGAGCGGTGACTTCGAGCAGGCGATCGCGTTGGGGGCCACCCATGTGCGCGTGGGGTCCGCCATCTTTGGCGAGAGGGTCAAACCTGCGGGATAATCAGACGCGTTCCGGGGGAAATTCTACGCGCGATCCAATGCAGATGGTCGCGGCGAAAAGCGACACAGCCTTCGGTCGGGTAGCCGGGGCGTCTCCACTGGTGAAGGAAAATGGCTGATCCCCGGCCTGACACAGAGTTCGGCCAGTTCCAGTCGGTGATCAGAACAAGATCGTACAGGGGGTCCGCGCGCCGCAGCTTTTCGTGGCTGGGGGCATAGGGCGCGCTGACCATCTGATTGTACTGGCTGTCCGCGCTGTCATCAGACCAAAGATCACCGGGGCCTATTGGGATGGCCCATGAGGACGGAGCTGCTATTCTATCTGGTCGAAACAGCATACTGACTATGTGATGCACACCGATTGGCGTTGCCCCATCGCCTTCGTGCTTGTCATCCGTCAGGCCGCCTTTTCCGATCGAACAAGGAAAGAGGCGCCCGGCAAACCGGATGCCCCGCGGAGTAAGAACCAGATCGTCCGGGGTCACAGCAAATGGCCCGACTTTGCGGCCTTGGTTGCCAGGTATCCCCGATTATGGGCTGTTTCGCCCACTTTCAGCGGTACTCTTTCGGTCACCGCGATGCCTGTCTTTTCCATCATCGCGATTTTCGCCGGGTTGTTTGTCAGCAATCGAACCGACGAAAACCCAAGTTCTTTCAGAATGTCCGATCCCAGTCGGAAATCACGTTCATCGTCTTCGAACCCCAATCGGTGATTGGCCTCGACCGTATCAAAACCCTGATCCTGCAGGAAATAGGCCCGCATCTTGTTGGCAAGGCCGATGCCGCGCCCTTCTTGATTGAGGTACAGCAACACGCCTGCGCCCTCGGACCCCATCTGGGCAAGCGCACCACGCAGCTGCGGCCCGCAATCGCATTTCAAGCTGCCCATCAAGTCGCCTGTGAAACAGGCCGAATGCAAACGGGCCAGCACAGGTTTGCTTCGGTCCGGACGCCCAATTTCCACGGCATAATGCTCTTCTCCGCCATCTTCGGGGCGGAAAACGTGCAGCCGACCGGCCTCGGACACTTCCATCGGCAGGCGCGCGGCGGCAATCGCGTGCAGGGTGCTTCGATCTGCCAGATGCGGCGCAGCGCGGGTATGGTCGATGCAGGTCAGGCCATGTGCCACCGCAAAATCGCGACCGTCATCAATTGGAACCACCACGGCGGCCGGCAAGAGGCGCGCGGACTTCGTCAAAGCGATGGCAATACGGTGCAGGTTGGCACTACCCTGACGCTCGGACATCAGGGGGCCTTTCATTGGGGTATTCAGATCATCCGAGGGATCGGCGACCGCCTGAACCCATGCGATGTCGGTGTCTGATGGGATAATTACCCGTGCGAGGTCGCCATCATAGGCGCGTGCCTTCAGCGTTTCTGCGCGTCTTACGGTGATCGCGACCACAGGCTGACCTTCGAAGTTCCGTAGGTCGGCCAGCCGTTGTGCGCTTAATGTCTCGGACGCTATCGCTATGACGCTGAACCCGCTGTCATCAGTCAATACGACGGGAACGCCCATACGCAGATCCGCGCGGGCCCGTGCCAGCAATTCCGAGATATCGGGGATAAGACTCATCTATGTTACCCTATAACGTGTTGGTCTTCGTCTAACCCGAACAGAAGAAAAAGTGAAACAATTCCTCTGCGTCAGACACGAGGGCGTGAGACCATTGCAGTAAATCTTGTTGATTGCATCTTCCGCACGCAAATGGTGGAAAAGGCTTAGGAGGACCGGACATGGCTCAGCTCAAGAAAATCCTGCTGGTGGATGACGATGAAGATCTGCGCGAGGCGCTCAGCGAGCAACTCGTGATGACCGAGGATTTCGACGTGTTCGAAGCGGCAGACGGTCAATCCGCCATGGAGCGCGCACGCGAGGCGATTTACGATCTGGTCATTCTGGACGTCGGTCTGCCGGATACGGACGGTCGTGAGCTGTGCCGTCTGATGCGCAAACAAGGCGTCAAAAGCCCGATCCTGATGCTGACCGGCCATGACAGCGACGCAGATACCATTCTGGGTTTAGATGCCGGTGCCAATGATTACGTCTCCAAGCCGTTCAAATTTCCGGTCCTGCTGGCCCGCATCCGCGCGCAGTTGCGCCAGCATGAGCAATCCGAGGACGCGGTCTTTGTGTTGGGACCATACACCTTCAAGCCGGCGATGAAGATGTTGATCACCGAAGAGGATCGCAAGATCCGCCTGACCGAAAAAGAAACCAACATTCTCAAGTTCCTATACCGCTCGGCAGATGGCGTGGTCGCCCGCGACGTCCTGCTGCACGAGGTCTGGGGCTATAACGCTGGTGTCACCACACATACGCTGGAAACCCACATCTATCGTCTGCGCCAAAAGATCGAACCCGATCCATCGAACGCGCGCCTTTTGGTCACAGAATCGGGCGGATATCGCTTGGTCTCGTAACTCTGGGTGGATTGACGTGGATCAAAGTGATACTCTGGATGTGTAATTAGAGTACTCCCAACCCGCGCATGTCCGGGTTATGACATGCACCTCCCTGTTGGACTGCCGGGCCTTATGGCCCGGCCTTTTTTGTTGGGAGGAATTAAGCTGCGGCCTATGAAGCAGCAATGCCACAATTTCGGAACTCGGTGATTTTGGCCCAAGAGTTTTTGTTTTTTGAGCTTAAGGCAAGACCAAAGTGAGTGGTCGTTACAGTATCAACCGAGTATGTACCTGCGTCACCTGATCTGGCTTTAACGCGATAACGTGTAGGTCCTACTACAGTGGTCTTTGACGTTGTTTGTGAAACGATACCATCGGCGTTTCGATAGGTGTAAGAGCACTTTCCCGGAACACCAAAACAGCTGTGTGGTTCGAACATCTCCCACTTTCCGTTCGCCCAAGTGCGCTGGGTCATCAAGCCCTCTTTGTCGTACTCGGTTGTCTTTACTCTGTTTTTGTTTCCAGATTTATCCTTTGTGGTGACGATGTACTTGCCAGATCGCTGCCCGTCGAAGGTGTTGACCCAGATGTTGCCGTTCGAATACTCGACAGTCCAACTGCAGCCGCTTGGCATGTCCCAGAAACGGACTTCTTTGGCAAAGACTGCATTTGCAGCGACAAATGAAAGCAAGGCTGAGGCCGCAAACTGAATTAGATAAGTTCTGTTTTTCATAATATTATTCTCGTCAATAAGACGCCCGCGCAGTGGTTCAAGTCTCAACTGATCTCAAAAGCAAGGTCGGCATCAAGCCCAAATTACGTTTTTGCAGAAGCTCACCCCGGGCACACATTTCTCATGGCACCCCATCCCACACCACGCTAACCTCCGCCCAACCGCGACAGAGGAATCCCCCATGCCCTTTACTCTTGCTACCTGGAACATCAACTCGGTCCGCCTGCGCGAGCCTATCGTGCTGAAATTACTGCAGGAAGAAGCTCCCGATGTATTGTGTTTGCAGGAGTGCAAGTCGCCGGTTGAGAAGATCCCAACCGACGGATTTGCCGAACTGGGGTACACCCACATGGTTGCAAGGGGCCAGAAGGGGTATAACGGCGTCGCCATCCTGTCGCGCCTGCCGATGGAAGAAGTCGGTGACAAGGATTTTGCAGGTCTCGGCCACGCGCGCCACATCGCTGGGCGATTGGAAAACGGTGTCACCATTCACAATTTCTACGTCCCGGCCGGTGGCGACATCCCGGACCGTGAAAAGAACGAGAAGTTCGGGCAGAAGCTCGACTATCTCACGGATATGCGCGACTGGTTCCATGCCGAAAAGCCCGAAAAGTCCATTCTGGTTGGCGATCTGAACATCGCCCCGCGCGAGGATGATGTCTGGTCGCATAAGCAACTTCTCAAGGTCGTCTCACACACGCCGATCGAGGTTGAGGCGCTGGCCGAAACGCAGGACGCAGGCGGATGGGTGGACATTACCCGTCAGGACATCCCCGACGGGCAGCTATACAGTTGGTGGTCCTACCGGGCCCGCGATTGGGACGCAGCCGACAAGGGGCGACGTCTGGACCATGTCTGGGCCACGCAGGATATTTCGAACGCAGGGCACTCCAGCCGCGTTCTGCGCGATGCGCGCGGGTGGGAAAAACCCAGCGACCACGCACCAGTCTTTGCGACATTCGACCTTTGACCCTGCAACTCTCCCCTTGGTTTCTGCCCTTTGCAGTTGCATATAGGGGCCAAATTCGAACGAAAGAGTGAATGCCATGGACCTTCTGAACGCCGCAGCCGGACCCGATACCGCCGATCTGATCAAGGACGGATCCGAGGCCACCTTTATGGCCGATGTCGTCGAGGCCTCGCAGGAAATCCCTGTGATCGTGGATTTCTGGGCCCCATGGTGTGGTCCGTGCAAAACGCTTGGGCCGCTGTTGGAAGAGGCTGTGACCGCCGCCAAAGGGGCGGTGAAGATTGTTAAGATCAATGTGGATGAGGCGCAGATGATCGCCTCTCAAATGCGCGTTCAATCGATCCCGACGGTATACGCGTTCTACAAAGGCCAGCCGGTCGATGGGTTTCAGGGCGCCGTGCCGGGGTCCGAGATCAAGGCGTTCGTGGACCGAGTTATTGAGGCCGCAGGTGGTGAAAGCCCCGGCGGTCAGTTGGATGACGCTGTTCTGGCCGCCGAAGAAATGCTGGCCGATGGCGCAGCTGTGGATGCCGCACAGACCTTTTCCGCCATTCTGGGGGAAGACCCGAACCACGCCGCCGCTTATGGCGGTCTGGTGCGCGCCCATATTGCAGCAGGCGATCTGGAGCAGGCCGAGGCGATTTTGAACGGCGCACCCGCAGAGATTTCAACCTCGGCCGAGGTTGAGGCCGCCCATGCCCAACTGGAGCTGGCGAAACAGGCTGCCGATGCTGGTCCTGTGGGTGAGCTGAAAGCAGCGGTTGAGGCAGATGCCGACAACCATCAGGCGCGGTTCGATCTTGCACAGGCGCTGCACGCCAGTGGTGAAGTTGAAGAGGCTGTTACGCAATTGTTGGAACTGTTCCGCCGCGACCGCGAGTGGGATGACGGTGCCGCAAAGGCGCAACTGTTCACCATTTTTGACGCGCTGAAGCCCAATGATCCGATTGTTCTGAACGGGCGGCGCAAGCTCAGCTCGATGATATTTGCCTAATTCCTGATCAGGGCTACACTCGGGTACATGATGCATCCCGCTGATCTGCCGGAGACGGTATCCGTTTTCCCATTGCCCGGGGCGCTTTTGCTGCCCCGGTCTCGCTTGCCGCTACATATTTTTGAGCCGCGCTACCTGCAAATGCTGGACGACGCGCTGAAAACGCCTGAACGCTTGATCGGCATGGCCCAGCCGAACCCCTGTCAGTCCAACGAAAGCAAGCTGCACCAAATCGGTTGTGCCGGACGTGTGACACAGTTTTCTGAAACCGAAGATGGTCGCTACCTGATTACATTGTCCGGCATCTCGCGATTTCGGATCAAGTCCGAGCTGGATGCGTTTACGCCTTATCGCCGTTGTGCTGTTTCATGGGACGGGTTTGACCGCGATCTTGGCAAGGCCGAGGCGGACAATGCGTTCGATCGGTTGCGATTTTTGGATCTGCTTGAACGGTTTTTTTCCTCGCGCCAGCTGTCGACCGACTGGGACACGTTGAAGGATGCCGATGACGAGCTGCTAGTGAATTCTCTGTCGATGCTGCTGGATTTCGATCCCGAAGAGAAACAGGCGCTGCTTGAGGCACCTTGCCTTCGCACGCGCCGCGAGACATTGGTGACGTTGATTGAATTCGCCATGCGCGGCGGATCGAGCGAGGAAAAACTGCAATGACCGAACCTGAACACCTATTTGATCGCCACATGCTTGAGGCGCTGATCTGTCCGCAGACGCACACTACTTTGCACTACGACGCCGAAAAGCAGGAACTGGTGTCCAAAGCTGCCAATCTAGCCTTTCCGATCCGCAACGGTATCCCGGTGATGCTGGTGGATGAAGCCCGGCACCTTGACTAAATCGCGCGCCCTTGCAGAAGTTTCGGCAGATCTCCGGTCAGCCCGGCGGCCTCACGGACAAAGCCGCGACGTAGTCCGGGGATCGAGCCGACGATCTCCATCCCGATGTCGCGCCCGAAGCGCAGAATCGGGTTGTCGTTCGAAAACAGCTTGTTGAACACATCGGTCGCCATGGCCAGCGCCGCCGTGTCGAACCGTCTCCATTCCTGGTAACGTTCCAAAACCAATACCGAACTGATATCTTCGCCACGCCGTCCGGCCAGTGTCAGAACTTCCGCCAAGGCACCTACGTCCCGAAGACCTGCGTTCAAACCCTGACCTGCAATTGGATGCATGCCGTGGGCGGCGTCCCCGACCAAAGCCATGCGGTCACCGATAAAGGAATTGGCGATCGTCAGGTTTAGCGGATAGGTGAATCGGTCGCCCTGAAGGCGGATGTCACCCAGAAAATCACCAAAGCGCGGGCGCAATACCTGCAGATAGTCCGCCTCGGGCATGGCGTTGATGCGTTTGGCCATTTCGGAGCGTTCGCTCCAGACGATCGAGCTGCGATTGCCGGTCAGCGGCAGAATCGCCAAGGGGCCGGGGGGCATGAAGAACTGATGCGCCACGCCGTTATGGGGCAGGTCATGCTCAATGGCACAGACCAGCGCGGTCTGGCCGTAGTCCCAACCGGTGCGCTTGATCCCAGCACGCGCTGCGGTGCCACTGCGGCGCCCGTCACAGCCAACCAACAATCCGCCGGTCAGGGTCGTGCCATCATCCAGCGTCAGCGTTACGCCGGTGTCGTCGGTGGCTTGTGCGACAACGGTTTTGCCGCTGATCTGCGTGATGCCGTCCTGTTCGGCCATGGCATCCAGAAACGCGCGGCGCAGGTGGCGGTCTTCGACCATGTAACCCATCGGGCCTTCTTCAATCTCGGCATGGTCAAAATGCAGGAAAAACGGGGATGGGCCTGCACCAGAATGCCCATCAGTGACTTTGATCTCAAGCATGGGTTGGGCATGTTCTGTCACCTTGTCCCAGACGCCAACCGCATCCAGCAGCCGCTGCGAGGCCAGCGCCAGCGCATAGGCGCGCCCGTCAAAAGCCGCGTTTTTCCGTGCTTTTTCGGCCAATGCGTCGATGACGGTGACAGAATGCCCTGTCTGGGCCAGTGCCAGTGCCAGGGCCGGGCCGTTTAGGCCGCCGCCTACAATCAGGATATCCGAGTTGTGTTCCATGGCCTGCAATATGCGCGCCCTTTCGGGATTGTCCATGTGCGGTCCTGTCGCTACCGTCCCTCAAAGTGCTTTTTTCGCAAGGGGGCAGGGATGCAGGGCTGGCTGACCATGACGGCGTGTGATCTGGGTCGGGGTATCGGCATGGGACAGATCGATCCAGTTGAATTGACCGAGACCTATCTGACCGCCATCGACGCGCATCCGCACCGCGACAGGATCTATGCCCGCGTTACGCATGATCGTGCCAGGGCCGAGGCACAGGCTGCGCAGGAGCGCGCCAATCTGGGCCTGCGGCGGTCCCTGTTGGATGGTGTGCCGATCAGCTGGAAAGATCTGTTCGACACCGCCGGCACCGCGACTGAGGCAGGCTCGGCCTTGCTGAAAGGCCGGGTGCCCGAAATGGACGCGGTCGTTGTGCGTAACGCCACCGCCATGGGCACGGTCTGTCTGGGCAAGACGCATATGAGCGAGCTGGCCTTCTCAGGCCTTGGCCTGAACCCGATCACTGGCACGCCCCCATGCATTGACGATGAAGACGCCGTATCCGGAGGCTCTTCTTCCGGCGCGGCCGCATCGGTGGCCTGGGGGCTTGCCGCCTGTGGGATTGGTTCGGATACGGGCGGGTCAGTGCGCATTCCAGCGGCCTGGAACAATCTGGTCGGGCTGAAAACCACCGCCGGGCGCGTCAGCCTTGAGGGTACAGTGCCCTTGTGTCTGCGGTTCGACACTGTTGGTCCACTGACCCGCTCAGTCGAGGACGCGGCTCAGATGCTGGCCTTGCTCGAGGGGCGCTCTCCACCGGATCTTCGCGGTGCCAGCCTGAAAGGCCGCCGCTTTGCCAATCTTCAGACTGTGGCACAGGACGACCTGAGGGATGAACCGCGTAAGGCCTTTGAGGATGGGTTGCAAAAACTCACCGAGGCAGGGGCCGAGATCGTACCGCTGGACGTCCCCGAGCTGCACGACGCCATGGCGCTGTCCGGCATTCTGTACACGACCGAAGCTTATGGGTTGTGGCGCGATGTGATCGAGGCCAACCCTGACGCCATGTATCCCGAGATACTGGAACGGTTTCGGTCGGGTCAAAACGCGACCGGTGCCGATTACATCGCGGCCTGGTCCAGGCTGAAAGCCTGTCGGGCTGCATGGGATGCCGCCACATCCGGGTTTGATGCGGTGCTTGCGCCGACAGCGCCCATTTTGCCGCCGAATCTGGATCGGTTGATGAATGACCATGACTACTATGTCACGGAAAATCTGTTGGCGCTGCGCAACACCCGTATTGGCAATCTGATGGGACTTGCTGCACTGACACTGCCGACCGGAATACCCGGGTGTGGCGTGATGATGATGGGATATCCGGGGTCAGAAGAGGCCCTGCTAAGGCTGGGATCAGCCGCCGAGACGGCGTTGGCCTGAATGCCACAATCCCCTGATTCGCCACCTCTTTGTCTGGACGAAACCGGGTGCGATCTGTAGTCTGCCTGTAAAACGGGGCGAAATGATCCCGGTATTGAGGCAGTAGTTATGAATTTCCCCGAACGGTTTTCGGACCTACCGGAATATGCATTCCCGCGTCTGCGCACCCTGTTGGATCATCACCAGCCGGGTGGCGAAGTGATTCACATGACCATTGGCGCGCCTATGCATGATTTTCCGGCGTGGGTCACCGATGTGATCACAGAAAACGCGGCCGGGTTTAAAGGATACCCTCCAAACGAAGGGTCGCCCGAGTTGCGGTCGGCGATTACTGACTGGATTGATCGCCGCTATGGCGTTTCGATGGACCCTGACACCAACGTGATGGCGTTGAATGGCACGCGCGAAGGATTGTACAACGCCGCGATGGCGCTGTGCCCCGAGCAGAAAAACGGTGAAAAGCCCGTCATACTGTGCCCGAATCCATTCTACCAGGTCTATATGGTGGCCTCGCTGTCGGTTCGTGCCGAGCCTGTATTCGTATCCGCAACTGCCGCCACAGGTCACTTGCCGAACTATTCGGGGCTACCAAAGGACGTTCTGAACCGCACCGTAGCGGCCTATATCTGTTCTCCCGCCAATCCGCAGGGCGCAGTCGCCTCGCGCGACTATTGGGTCGAACTGATCCAACTGGCCGAAACCTATGATTTCCGCATCTTCGCGGATGAATGTTATTCCGAAATTTACCGCGACACGGCACCAACCGGTGTGCTGACCGTCGCGCAGGAACTCGGGGCCGATCCGGAGCGGATCACCTTGTTCAATTCACTGTCGAAGCGGTCCAATCTGGCTGGTCTGCGCTCGGGCCTGATCGCCGGTGGTCCCGAGACCATCAAGAGGGTCAAGCAGTTACGCAACTACGCAGGTGCGCCTTTACCGCTACCTTTGCAGGCTGCCGCCGCAAAAGTTTGGGCAGATGAGGTGCATGTTGTAGAGAACCGCGCGCTGTATCAGGAAAAATACACGATCGCGGATGAGGTTTTCGCGGGCGTGCAGGGCTATATGGCGCCTGAAGCCGGGTTTTTCCTATGGCTGCCAGTCGAAAATGGCGAGCAAACCACATTAAGGCTGTGGCAGGAAACCGGTGTTCGGGTGCTGCCTGGTGCATATCTTTCTCAAGGTGATCCGGGGCAAAACCCGGGCGAACAATTTATCCGGGTCGCAATGGTGGCCCCAAAAACAGAGTTGCGGCAGGGGCTGATTACGCTCCGTGACTGCATCTATTCGTGAGGTACGAGGGCAAAATGGCATCATATAACGCGCGCAACCGCGATCCATTGCTGGACAGTACGACCCAGGCCGCCATCGAAAGGCGTAGCAAGGAACTGATCGGGATCGCCCTGATCCTGCTGGGGCTGGCTTCAGCCGCGATGATCTGGTCCTACACGCCGGATGATCCGAACTGGATGGTGTCGACAGACGCGCCAGTGCAGAACTGGATGGGGCGGATTGGGGCGTCGATCGCCGCGCCGCTGTTCATGATCGTCGGATGGGGCAGTTGGAGCATCGCGCTGGTGCTGATTGGCTGGGGCATACGCTTTGCCGGGCACTTCGGCGAGGAACGCGCAGTGGCCCGCCTTATCTTTGCTCCGATCTGGATTGCCATCGTTTCCGTTTATGCCGCGACTTTGGTGCCGGGTGAGGCATGGCGCACGACCCACAGCTTTGGTCTGGGGGGCTTGTTCGGTGATACCGTCATGGGTGCGTTGCTGACACTGCTGCCTATATCGTCACATTTCATGGTCAAACTGATGTCGCTGGCGATGGCAGCTGGCATGCTGGTGCTGGGTACATTTGTCCTTGGATTCACAAAAGTCGACGTGCGCAAAGGCACGCGTGCCTTCTTGTTGGGCCTTGTGATGTCCTATGACATGTTGATGAACCTCTTGGGTCGCAGTGCGTCGGTTACCGCACAGGCGGCACGAGATCGCCGGGCACAGTGGGAAGAGCGCAAGGCCATCCGCGCAGAGGCCAACGACGCGGTGTTTGACGACGATATGGCGTATGCCGATCCGATGTTCGAAGAGCCGGATTTCGAAGAGCCCGAACCCGCAAAACCCGGTCTGCTGGCGCGGATGCCAAGCCTGATCCGCCGCGCCGATCCCATGCCGGAACCTGAACTGGTCGCCCGCGAACCGGTTGCCGGATTCGATGAAATGCCGGGTGAAGATCGTATCAAGTCCAAGATTTCCGCAGCCGTGCGCAATCGCAAAGTGGCCGCGGGTGAAGTGGCGCCAGAGGTCGATCCAACCCTGCCTTTGACCAAAGGGCGTGGCCGGGGGCCGGACCCGTTGATTTTGAACGCCAGAGGCGGAGAGGAGCTTCCCCCCGAGCCGCCGATGACATTGGACGGTCTGCCGCCTGAGCCGATGCTGACAGCAGAGCCTGAACCCGAGTGGCATCAGGAACCCCTGCATCATGATTTTGCCCCCGAGCCCGTCTTTGAGGATGAGGCCGTATTTGAAGACGCACCCGAACCCGAACCGGCCCCGCTTCCTGCGATGAAAATTCCAGTGGCCGAGCCGCGCAAACCCGTAGTGGCACAGCCTGTTCGCCGCACCCCTGCGCCGTCGCGTCGTGCACAGGCCGAAGCACAGCCTGGGTTGTCCTTTGAAGACCGGCATTCGGACTTTGAGCTGCCGCCTTTGAGCTTGCTGTCCAACCCTTCCAGCATTCAGCGCCATCACCTCAGCGATGAGGCATTGGAAGAAAACGCGCGCATGTTGGAAAACGTGCTGGACGACTATGGCGTCAAGGGTGAGATCACCAGTGTCCGCCCCGGCCCGGTTGTTACCATGTACGAACTAGAGCCTGCTCCGGGCCTGAAAGCGAGCCGGGTTATCGGTCTGGCCGACGATATCGCGCGCTCGATGTCGGCACTGTCGGCACGTGTTTCGACCCTGCCGGGTCGTTCGGTGATCGGGATCGAATTGCCCAATGAAAACCGCGAGATGGTGGTGTTGCGCGAAATCCTTGCCAGCCGTGATTTTGGTGATGGTAACCACGCGCTGCCACTGGCGCTGGGCAAGGATATCGGCGGCGAATCCATGGTCGCAAACCTGGCCAAGATGCCCCACTTGTTGATTGCGGGGACAACCGGTTCCGGTAAGTCGGTTGCGATCAACACCATGATCCTATCGCTGCTATATAAGCTGACACCGGACGAATGTCGCCTGATCATGATCGACCCCAAGATGCTGGAACTGTCCGTCTATGATGGCATTCCGCATCTGCTGTCGCCCGTTGTGACCGACCCGAAAAAGGCGGTTGTCGCCCTGAAATGGGTCGTGGGCGAGATGGAAGACCGCTATCGCAAGATGTCCAAGATGGGCGTGCGCAACATCGCGGGTTACAATGGTCGCGTGAAGGACGCGTTGGCCAAGGGCGAGATGTTCAGCCGCACCGTGCAGACCGGGTTCGACGATGAAACCGGCGAGCCAACGTTCGAGACAGAAGAGTTCGCGCCCGAAGCGATGCCATACATCGTCGTGATTGTTGATGAGATGGCCGACCTGATGATGGTCGCGGGCAAAGAGATCGAGGCCTGTATCCAGCGACTGGCGCAGATGGCAAGGGCCTCGGGTATTCACCTGATCATGGCCACGCAGCGCCCCTCGGTCGATGTGATTACCGGTACGATCAAGGCGAACTTCCCAACCCGGATTTCGTTCCAGGTGACCTCGAAAGTCGACAGCCGCACTATTCTGGGCGAAATGGGGGCCGAGCAACTGCTGGGGCAGGGCGACATGCTGTATATGGCAGGTGGCGCCAAGATCACCCGTTGCCACGGCCCGTTTGTTTCGGACGAGGAAGTCGAGGAAATCGTCAACCACCTGAAACAGTTCGGCCCACCGGACTATGTAAACACCGTACTGGACGGCCCATCTGAAGATAAAGCCGACAACATCGATGCCGTATTGGGCCTCAACACCGGTGGCAACACCAACGGGGAAGACGCGCTATACGATCAGGCGGTGGCGATTGTGATCAAGGATCGCAAATGCTCGACCTCGTACATTCAGCGGAAACTTGCCATTGGCTACAACAAAGCTGCGCGACTTGTTGAGCAAATGGAAGATGAAGGCGTTGTTTCGTCGGCAAATCATGTCGGGAAACGCGAAATCCTCGTACCCGAACAATAGGATATTTAATAACAAGGGCAGAGCGCTTATCTGGGAACTTATGAAACAGATTGCCTTTGCCCTTGCTTTGACACTCGCCGCGCCTGCGGCCTGGGCGGCTGATAAGCTGCCGTTGTCCCAAATCTCAAACTACCTCAATGGCCTCAAAACCGTTGAGACCACGTTTACACAAGTCAACGATGACGGCTCGCTGAGCACCGGAAAGCTGTGGATAGAACGCCCCGGTAAGATGCGGTTCGAATATGACCCGCCCAACAGCGCTGTGGTTCTGGCGCGCGCAGGTACGGTGCAGATCTTTGATCCGAAATCTAACCAGCCCCCTGAACAGTATCCGTTAAAACGCACACCCCTGTCGCTGGTGCTGGCGCGTAACGTCAATCTGGGGCAGGCGAATATGGTGGTTGCCCATGATTTTGACGGGACGGCCACGGTTGTTACCGCTCGGGACCCAAAGAACCCCGATTCCGGCCGGATTGAACTGATGTTCACGGGGGACCCGATCGAGCTGCGCAAATGGGTCATTCACGACAATGCCGGCAGTCAGACGACCGTTCTGCTGGGGCAGCTGAGTACCGGCGGAAATCTCAGCAACGATCTGTTTTCCAGATCAAAAAGAAGCGGGTCAGGCAATCGCTGACCCGCACTCCTGTCAGTAGCGGCAATTGGCCAGCTGCGCCTGATAGAGCTTGGCGCGTGCATCCACGTCATTGGCGACGTTCAACAGCCAGGATTTGCTGTTATGGCTGCCGCGGGCAAAGCCGGTGTGCCCCTCGTGATACGCCAGATACTGGTTGCGCGTATCTGTGGGGTGAATACCGTTCCGCTGATGGCTTTTGTTCATGTACCAGCCGATGAAATCTGACGCATCGCGGATGCGGTCCCGCTTGGCGCGGCGTTTGCCGGTTTCCTTGCGATATTCATCCCAGGTGCCGTCCAGCGCCTGGCTGAATCCGTAGGCGCTGCTTTGACGGCCCATGGGGATCACACCCAGAACGTATTGGTGCGGCGTACGTGCGTCGTGTTTATAGCGGCTTTCCTGATAGATCGTCGCCATTTGAACGTGAATTGGGACGCCCCATTTTCGTTCGGTGCTTTTGAACGCCTTGATAAAATCAGGCCGTTCGCGCGCAATGCTGCACGCGTCATTCAATCTGCTCGGGGGCTGTTTGGACCCGCCGCCGCAGGATGCCAAAAGCAGCACCCCGAAGAGTACGAAAAGAATTCTGCTCATGTGCCTCGTGCCTTTTTTCTTTATTCTAGCGCAAATTGAGCGATTAGGAAATCACAATCGTTATAGAACAATGGCTAGAATTATAGGCAAAGCGCCCACGCTTAGCACAGTTGATACCATGACCATCCCTGCAACCGCGTCCGAATCCGCGTCAAACCGCTCGGCCAGCAGGTACGATGTAACCGCGACCGGGGTGCACATCTGCAGGACCAATACTCCAAAAGCGGTTGCGTCCAGATCAAAGAATCGAGCTATTGCCCAGCCGAGCGCGAAGCAGACCAGCAGCTTCAGGACGGACAGCCAGATCGCCTGACCCAATTTGCGGGTCGTCAGCCTTGCAATTGCCACGCCGACTGTAATCAACATCATGGGGATGGCCATTTGGCCTAGCAGCTCTAGCGTATTGGTCAGGAACAGTGGCGTTTCCCAGTCTTGCCATAGGAATAAGGCCCCAAGCAGGGTTGCCCAAACCATCGGTTCGCGCGCAACTTTGCCGAATGCACCCTTTCCAGCGACGAGGTAAATTCCATAGGTGAAAGAAAACAGGGCGGTAATTGCCAGGAAAATGACTGCAAAACCCAGACCTGCCTGACCAAACGCAAAAATACACAGCGGCAGGCCCAGATTTCCGGTATTGCCAAAAATCAGTGGCGACAGGTAAGTCCGACGGTCCAGGTTTGAAAGTCGAACGAAAACGCCAAAGGCCACGGCAAGGCCAATATGACCCGCAATTGCGGCCAGTGTGAAGCGGGTCAACTCTCCTGCCGGGATCTCGGTTTGCATCAGCGCCACAAAGATCAGGCTGGGCACGGCAAGCGTCACGGCAAGGCGCGTCACAAACTCCAAACGGTACTCAAAACCAAGTTTGACCCAGGTGAATCCAATGCCCGCCAGCAGAAAAACCGGCGCCACAATTTCGAACACTGTCAGTAAGATGTTCACAGACTGTTTCCTTTAATTTCCGATCAATGATTGGCATTCCGGCCCGGAAAGAGGTAGTAAGATCTCTGGGGGCTGAGATAATGCTGAAGACAAATGCCAAGTACCGCCTGGGACAGGTGGTCCGCCATAAAAAGCATCCCTTCCGAGGGGTGATTTTTGACGTGGACCCGGAATTTTCCAACACAGAAGAGTGGTATCAGGCCATTCCCGAGGACAGCCGCCCCATCAAGGATCAGCCGTTTTACCATCTGCTCGCAGAAAACGACCAATCCTTCTATGTGGCTTATGTTTCAGAACAAAATCTGGTTGCCGACCAATCCGGGGAACCGGTTGAGCATCCTGATATTCCTGACATGTTCGGTCCTTTCGAGAATGGCGCGTACCCGCTGCACTTTAATTTGAACTAAGTGATTTGGTGCGCCAGATTTCGCGCCCTAGTGGTCAGTAACC
This sequence comes from Ruegeria sp. CDSC068, assembly GCF_059610545.1. Lineage (NCBI taxonomy): Bacteria > Pseudomonadati > Pseudomonadota > Alphaproteobacteria > Rhodobacterales > Roseobacteraceae > Ruegeria > Ruegeria sp. CDSC068. Next base: position 96,344 of record NZ_JBXWNV010000009.1, on the reverse strand, counting down.
TAACGCACAACCGTCTTTTCTGGGGTCACTTGCGCCTTCCAGAACACCATCTGTGCGGATTCGGATTGCTTGCGCTCCGCCAAGGGGCGTTTCTGGAACCTGAACGTTGTGCCCAAAATCGCTCAATTGTTGAGATGTGCTGGGCGGAATTCCGCGTTCAAGTTTCAGAACACCGCCGTCTGCAAAGGCGCGCGGGGCGTCCACAGAGGCCTGCAAACCCAACCCATGATCAGTGAGGTTGGACAATAGGCGTGCATGGCCTGTTGGTTGAAAAGCTCCGCCCATCACGCCAAATGGCATGAGCACACGGCCATCCTGTTTGAGCATACCGGGAATGATCGTGTGCATCGGGCGTTTGCCCGGGCCAAGCTCGTTTGGGTGACCGGGGCTCAGGTTGAAGCCTGAGCCGCGGTTTTGCAGCAAAATCCCGTATTTTTCCGATGCGATGCCAGACCCAAAGCTGTGAAATATGGAATAGATCAGCGAAACGGCCATCCGATCCCGGTCAACAACCGTAATATAGACCGTGTCCTTGTGAATGGACTCGGTTAGTGGGGCTGCCGCTGGCATGGCGCGCTTGGGGTCAATCAACGCGGCCAGCTTATTCGCCACGCTCTGGTTGAGGAATCGTTCAGCGTGGGTTGTGTGATCGGGGTCCGCAATGAACCGATTGCGCGCGTCATAAGCGAGTTTCGAGGCCTCGGCCTCAAGATGGATGAGTTCTGGGCCAAATGGGTCAAGACCGGCCAGATCGAAGTTCTTTAGGATGTTCAAAAGCAGGATTGCAGTCGCACCCTGTCCGTTTGGCGGGTGTTCGACAAGATCGATGCCGTTGTAGTTTCCGCTGACAGGCTGGGATTTTGTGCATTGCGTGGCCAGAAAATCCTCGGCCGTGTGAACACCACCCAATGCTGTTAGGGCGTCAATCATATCCTGTGCAATTTCACCGGAATAAAAGGCGTCACGACCATTGCGTGCAATCTGGCGCAGAACCTCGGCTTGCCCTGGCGCGCGAAAGACCTGACCTGTTTTCGGCGCTTCGCCGCCGGTCAGGTAGTGTCTGCGCGCGGCGCCCTGTAACGTGGCGGCCCCCGTTTTCCAATCAATGGCGACGCGGGGTGCAACTGGGACACCCACCTCGGCATAGTGTATGGCTGGCTGTAGAATTGCGTCCAGCCCAAGCTTTCCTTCGGATTCTGCCAAATGGCATAACGCATCAATTGCACCGGGAATAGTCACAGCATCGGGCGTGTTCAATGGCACTGAATCCAGCCCTTCGGCCCGCAACCGATCGGCATCCGCAGCTGCTGGCGCACGGCCAGACCCGTTCAGAGCCCGAATTTGATCTTCGCCCGCGCGATTGAACAGAACAAAGCAATCACCGCCGATTCCAGTCATCTGCGGTTCACAAATGCCCAGCAGCACGGCACCTGAGATGGCGGCGTCCATGGCATTGCCGCCTTGTTGGAGAATACTCACCGCAGCCTGCGCGGCCAGAGGATGTGATGTGGCGCACATTCCTTCGGTTGCCAAAACTTCGGACCGACCCGGAGTGTGAAAATCCCGCATAGCTTTGCCTTCTCCCTTTGAACGAGCCGAAGGTAAAGCGTGGTCAGAGATTGTCTAGTCACATCAAGGAGAAGATCCTCGGCGCCGTTCACTGGGTGGGGGCTGTGACACGAGGCGCCGAGGGAAGCTATCTGAGCTACGGATACCTTTTTGCCCTTTGTTTGCGGCGCGGCAATGGTGCGATCTGGGCCATTATGTGACTATTTTGGGTCAGGTGGTCGGGTTTGGAAAGTCAAACCGCAGGGACAACCGGTTGCAGCCATTGCGATGTTCATAGCGAATGTCGCTGGTCAGTTCGTGGATCAGGAACCAGCCAAACCCGCCTTCGGGCAACTCGTCGAGTGTCGATCCCAAAGGCGCGGGCACACTATCGGGCACGCGAAATCCCGGCAAAGGAGTCCCGGTGTCAAAGATCAAAATATCCAGCCAATTTTGGTGCAGCCGACAATGCACCCGGACCTTGGCCGGGGTGACGTCCGAATAAGCATGCTCCACCACATTGTTGATCGCCTCGGCCAGAGCGATTTTCACGTCGCTCGCCTTGTGTGGCGGTAGACCCTGCGCCTCCAGCCCTTTGCTTAGCTGGGCGATACCAACACTGGCTTCGGTTTCGGTTGCAGTAAAGCTCAGATCCAAGCAGTTCCCGTTCCCCATCGACATCGCGCCTATTCAATCCGTGAAGTCATTCCGCCGGCGGTGCCAGAGCGTCGTCCAGGGTAGGATAGAGGTTGAAAACCGTATCCATGCGGGTCAGCCGAAACACCTTTTCGACAAACGGGTGCAACCCGGCCAAATCCAACCTGCGGTCACTGCCCAGTTGTTTCATCGACGCGACGATGGCCCCTAGGCCGCTTGAATCGATAAATTCGACCCCCGTCAGGTCCAGAACAACGCGCGACGCGCCACCGTCGGCCTCATTGCGCATGTCTTCCTTGAACTGAATGGCCATTGCGGCATCAATCCGGTCCGAATGCACGGTAATGATCTGCGTCGTGTCTGTTATCTTACTGGTCAGGGCCATGCGCACGGGCTCTCTAAACTGAAAATCACTCGTAGAAATACGCTAGACGACAATTCTTACCATTCTGTATCCATTCCAGTAGAAAAGCAAAGGAGCATCCAGATGAAGCAAGTCGTTATCGCCGGCGCGGCGCGGACCCCGATGGGTGGGTTTCAGGGGATGTTCGATACCGTGACAGCGGCCGATCTGGGCGGCGACGCCATCAGGGCAGCGTTGCAAGGGGCCGGTACTGAAACGGTTGACGAAGTCCTTATGGGATGTGTTTTGCCGGCCGGGCAGGGGCAGGCGCCCGCACGCCAGGCCGGTTTTGCGGCAGGGTTGGGCGAAGACGTTCCCGCCACAACGCTGAACAAAATGTGCGGATCGGGCATGAAAGCGGCCATGATGGCCTATGACCAGATCGCTTTAGGGCATGCCGATACAATGATCGCAGGCGGGATGGAGAGCATGACGAATGCCCCCTACCTTTTACCCAAAATGCGCGAAGGCGCGCGATTGGGTCATGCGCAGGCAATGGATCATATGTTTCTGGACGGGCTCGAGGACGCCTATGACAAAGGTCGCCTGATGGGCACATTCGCCGAAGATTGTGCCGAGGCCTATCAGTTCACACGCGAAGCGCAGGACGAATATGCACTGCGTTCTTTATCAAATGCGCTGGCCGCACAGGAAAACGGCGCATTCGCGGATGAAATCACGCCGGTTACGGTCCGCACCCGTAAGGGCGAGGTCACTCAGGCCACGGATGAACAGCCGCTTTCGGCGCGGCCCGAGAAAATCCCAACGCTCAAGCCAGCCTTTCGAAAGGATGGCACTGTTACGGCGGCAAACTCCTCTTCGATATCGGATGGCGCGGCTGCATTGGTGCTGGCATCGGAGGACGCGTCACAGGCGCAGGGCCTGAGCGTCCGCGCCCGTATTGTCGGCCACGCCAGCCACGCGCAGGCTCCAGCGCTGTTTACGACCGCACCAGTTCCAGCCGCCCAGAAACTGCTGACCAACATCGGTTGGTCGAAAGAAGACGTCGATCTGTGGGAGGTTAACGAAGCCTTTGCCGTCGTGCCGATGGCGTTCATGCACGAGATGGGCTTGCCCCGCGATATCGTCAATGTGAATGGTGGGGCTTGCGCACTTGGGCATCCGATTGGTGCGTCGGGTGCACGGATCATGGTCACCCTGCTGAACGCGTTGGAAAAGCGAAACCTGAAACGCGGGGTGGCGGCCATCTGCATCGGCGGCGGCGAAGGCACGGCGATAGCCATCGAACGCGTTTGACGCTTCACCTTTTTCCAAATACTCCGGCGCAAAGCCCTGCCACGAGTTCCGACATGACAGCTGATTACGATACACTTGCCAAGACCATCGCCGCACTGACCGAGGGTGAAACCGACGACGTGGCCCTGATGGCCACCATCGCGTGCGAGGTGCATCATTCCGATGATCGTTTTGACTGGACAGGCTTCTACCGTGTCACCGAGCCGGGGCTTTTGAAAATCGGGCCCTATCAGGGTGGGCACGGCTGTCTGGTCATCCCGTTCGACCGCGGTGTTTGTGGCGCTGCCGCCCGTACGGGTGAGGTACAGTTGGTGCCGGATGTGGATGCGTTTCCGGGCCATATCGCCTGCGCATCTTCGACCAGATCCGAGGTGGTGCTGCCAGTGCACAACGCCGCCGGTGACGTCATTGCGGTGTTCGATATCGACAGCGATCAACCCGATGCGTTCAATGAACAAGACGCAAGCCAACTGGGCGAAATTCTGTCCAGCGTATTCGCCAAATAACAATGGCCGAGGGCGTGCCCCCGGCTATTTTGATTAGTGTGTGCTTCCTATCAGGTGCTCAGAAGCTTGGCTTTCTGCGCCGCAAATTCCTCATCCGTCAGAACGCCTTTTTCCTTGAGCGCAGCAAGCCGTTCCAACTCATCCGCAGCAGATACTGTGGCGACCGAGCGGATATAGTCCTTTTGCGCCTGTTCGATCTGGCTCATGGCCTCGGCATTATGTTGATGCATCTTGTCGCCGCGAACGATCAGGTAGGCCAGAACGCCCATCCATGGAATCAGGATGACAAAGGCGATCCAGACTGCCTTTCCACCGCCGCTTAGATCCTTGGAGCGGAAGACATCGGCCACAACCGAAATCATCACCCAGAACCAGGCCACCATCAGGAACAGCCAGAAGATTGACCAGACTATGTCGAAGAAACCGATGCCGTTGTCCATTTGTCATTCAACCCTTTGCGAATGCGTAAGAATAATCATATTCAGATAGAATGGGAGTGTAGCAGACAGTTTCCCAAATGGTTAGCACCTAATCCCTGATGGAAATCTCGCGCTAGACCAGGCTGGGCAATTCCAAGGCCGCCAGAAGATAGGCCAGGACAGCCTGAGCGCCGAAAATCCCAAAGATGTAGCATGAAAACAGCCGCTTGCGGGTTTTGTGTCCGAAAATCCACCGCCCCAGCAATGCGCCTGGACTGCCGCCCAGCGCCGCCAGCCACAATAGTTTTCGTTCCGGGATACGCCCTTTCCGCCGTCTTGCCCGCAGCTTATCCCAGCCAAAGGCAAGCAAAGTCAGGGTGTTGACGACCCACAGATAAATCACCGCAATCCACATGGTTGACGGATATCCAAACAATGTCGTGGACCCAAGTGAAAAAAATCTTGGATTTTTCACGGAATCAATGCATCGTGAAAAACGAGGAGAAAATTTCACCAAACTTCGGAGCGTTCAGTGAACAGCCAAGCCCCGCACAGCGCCACACTCGGAGCCGACCTTCGCGCATTGCGCAAAGCGCGCGGGCTGACGCTGAGCGAGATTGCAGCGCGCCTTGGACGCTCGGTCGGTTGGTTGAGCCAGGTCGAGCGTGATATGTCGGATCCATCAATTTCGGACCTTCGCCAGATCGCCGAATGTCTGGGCGTTCCGATGTCTATGTTGTTTGGGCACTCTTCGGCGCCTGCGGACGAACAGGGTTATGTCGTGCGTGCCGGATCCCGCCGCCCGATGGGCTCGGGCGAGGAAGGGTTGATTGAAGAGCTGCTTTCGCCCGACCTGACCGATGATTTCGAGATGGTGCACTCTACGTTCAAACCACGCTCAAAAATGCAAACCCCGGCCAACCGACCCACGCAGGAGGTTGGGTACATGGTGTCCGGTCAGTTGGATTTGACGATCGGAGACCGCCGATTCCTTGTGGGGCCCGGCGACAGCTTCCGCATCAAACACCAACCCTACCAATGGTCGAACCCTTATGATGAGCCCGCCGTGGCCATCTGGGTGATTGCCCCGCCGGTGTACTGATGAGTTTCGAGGCCTGGACCATATTCGCATTGTTCTGGGTGGTGTTCGTCACCACGCCGGGTCCGAATGCTGTAAACTGCATCTCGAACGGAATGAGCCTGCCGTTTCCCAAGGCGATGCTAGGTGTGCTGGCGATTCTAACGCAGGCCAGCGCGTTTCTGATTTTGTCAGCACTAGGTGTGACCGCGTTGATCGCAGCCTCCCCAACCGGGTTTTTCATCGCCAAACTGGTTGGTGCAGGGTTCCTGATCTGGGTTGGGGTTCGCGGTTGGATAAATGCCACGCGTCCGGCACCAGTTACCGAACGCCCCGCGCGTCACGTGTATCTGCACGCATTGGCGGTCGCGACGATCAACCCCAAAAGCGTGGCGGGGTATCTCGCCGCCTTTTCACAGTTTGTGCAACCGGATGTGCCGATCTGGCAGCAGATGGTCGTCGTCATGCCCACAGCGCTGGTCATTACCACGCTCAGCTATACCGGGTTCACCCTGATGGGTACATTGATGGGCAAAGCGGCGCTAGGAGCGGTTTTCAACACTTGGGTGCGTCGTGTCATGGCCGCCTGTTTCATCATCTATGGCGTGTTGCTGGGTGCCAGCTCCACGCCCGCAGCTAGGGGGTAATCAGATGCAAAACGGTTCTTGCCTCTGCGGCGCAGTCGCGTTCACGATTGACGGAGAGCTTTCACAGCCTTCGGCCTGCCATTGCGGTCAATGCCGCAAGCAGTCCGGCCATGTTTGGTCTTCGACCTGGACACATCAGGATAACGTCAGCTTCACCGCCAGCGATACGCTTACGTGGTTCCGCGCTTCGGACACCGCCCGCCGCGGTTTCTGCCGTTCCTGCGGCTCGTTCCTCTTTTGGCAGCACAATGACGAGGACACGATTTCGATTTCCATGGGGGCTTTCGATACGCCCACCGGATTACAGCTCGCCCGGCACATCTTTGTGGCCGACAAGGGCGATTATTACGACATCACAGACGATCTGCCCCAACGGGCACAGTAACAAGGATCAAGACCAATGAGCGATTTTCCGACAAAAGCCCGCGTGGTTGTTATCGGTGGCGGTGTGGTGGGGGCCTCCTCGCTGTATCATCTGGCCAAGAAGGGCTGGACCGACTGTGTCCTGCTGGAAAAGAACGAACTGACGGCAGGCTCGACCTGGCACGCGGCGGGCAACGTTCCGACCTTCTCGAATTCATGGGCGATCATGAACATGCAGCGATACTCGACCGAGCTGTATTCGCGTCTGGGCGAAGAGGTCGACTATCCGATGAACTACCACGTTTCGGGTTCGATCCGTCTGGCGCACAGCAAAGAGCGGATGCAAGAGTTCGAACACGCCATGGCGATGGGACGCTATCAAGGCATCCCGATGGAGATGTGGACACCGGAAGAAGCTAAAGAGCGCTATCCATTCCTGGAGACGCACGATCTTGAAGGCGTTCTGTACGATCCCACCGATGGTGACATTGATCCGGCGCAGCTGACACAGGCGCTGGCCAAGGGCGCCCGTGACATGGGCCAGAAGATCATCCGCTTTTGCCCGGCAACTGGCGTAACTCAGCACGACGACGGCTCCTGGACCGTACACACCGACAAAGGCGATATCGCCTGCGACTATGTTGTGAACGCGGCTGGGTATTACGCGCAGCGCGTGGGAGAGTGGTTCAAACCTTTCGGCGGCCGCACAGTTCCCGCGATGGTGATGAGCCACCAGTATTTGCTGACCGACGAAGTTCCAGAAATTGAAGAATGGTCCAAAGCGAACGGTGGTAAGAAACTGCCACTGCTGCGCGACGTGGATATCTCGTACTACCTGCGGCAGGAAAAGAATGGCTTCAACCTTGGTCCGTATGAGCCTAACTGCAAGGGCCATTGGATGACTGAAGACGATGCTATGCCCGAGGATTTCTCGTTCCAGCTGTGGAACGATGATCTGGACCGCATCGAGGATATCGTCACTGACGCGATGGAGCGGGTTCCGCTGATGGCAACCTCGGGCGTTGGCCGTGTCATCAACGGCCCGATCCCCTATGCACCGGATGGTCTGCCGCTGATCGGCCCGATGCCGGGAGTTAGAAACGCGTTCGAAGCGCACACCTTTACTTTCGGCATCGCGCAGGGCGGTGGCGCGGGCAAAGTGCTGGCCGAATGGATCGTCGATGGCGCGACCGAATGGGACATGTGGGCCGTCGATCCGCGCCGCTACACCGACTACACAGATCAGGACTACTGCAACCAGAAAGGTCTGGAAGTTTATGGCAACGAATACGCCATGCACTTCCCTCATCACGAATGGCCTGCCGCACGCGACAAGAAACTGTCGCCGGTACATGACAAGGTCAAAGCGCTGGGCGGCGTGATGGGTGCCTATAATGGATGGGAGCGGGCCAACTGGTTCGCAAAGCCGGGCGACGACACGTCGCTTGATGCCACCCATACCTGGGGTCGGTCCGGCCCGTGGGAGCAGCGGATCCAAGAAGAATGCGAGGCCGTGCGAGATGATTGTGGAGTGCTGGATCTGCCAGGCTTCTCGCGCTTCATGGTCAAGGGAGAGGGCGCCGCTGAGGCGTTGCGCGGTCTCGCAACCGGAGGGCTGCCAAAGGTTGGCCGGATGAACCTCATCTATGTCTCTGATGATCGTGGCCGCATTCTGACCGAGATGTCCTGTATCCGTCTGGGCGAGGACGAATTCGTCATGATCACCGCCGCCACTGCGCAATGGCATGACCGTGACATCCTGATGAACGCAATGCCTGCCAGTGTGTCGATCGAGGACGTGACAACCTCGCGTGATACTCTGATCGTCACGGGCCCGAAATCGCGCGAGATCCTGTCGAACCTGACGGACGCCGATCTGACCACTGGTTGGCTGACCCACCAGTCCGCCACCGTTGCTGGCCAGCCCGCCTACCTGATCCGCGTCTCTTTTGCCGGTGAACTGGGCTGGGAAGTGCATGCCCTGAACGAGCATATGCCTGCGATCTATGACGCGATCATCGGCGCCGGTGCCACGCCGTTCGGGATGTATGCCCTGAACTCACTGCGTATCGAAAAAGGCTATCGGGCATGGAAGGGTGACCTGTCGACCGACTACTCTCTGCTGGAAGGTGGGCTGGAGCGGTTCGTCAAACTCGACAAGCCGCAGGACTTCCCCGGCAAGGCCGCGATCCTGAACGAAAAGCAGCAGGGCGTAAAAAAGGCCTTTGTCACCATTACAGTGGATGCAGGAGACTGCGACGCGCCCTACATGTCCTGCATCTGGCAGAACGGCGAGATCGTGGGCGAGACCACTTCGGGCGCATGGGGTTACCGCGTCGGCAAGTCCATCGCGCTGGGCATGGTCAAGGCCGAGCTTGCCAACCCCGGCACCGAGCTTGAAGTCGAAATCTACGGCCAAAAGTGCCGCGCCGTGGTAGAGCAGGATCAGCCGCTCTGGGATCCTGAGAACGAGCGGTTGCGCGCTTAAACTCTCACGGAGACCACCATGAGCAAACGATACGCCAAACTGGGACCCGGTGAGGGTCTCAACTATGACTGGGAAAACGACCACACTTTTGTGAAAGTTTCCGGCCAGGACACGGATGGCGCATACACGCTTATGGAAGACAATCTGAAGGCCAGCTTCGCGCTTGGCCTTCATCGCCATGATACCCACGCCGAGACTTTTTACTTTCTGGAAGGCGCGGTGGAATTCTACGTTGATGGCGACTGGCATCGCTGTACGCCCGGCACAACCATGCATGTGCCACCCGGAGTACCCCATGCGTGTCGCGTCGCCGATGGCGCGCCCGCCAGAATGCTGATGATCTTTCAGCCCTCGGGGTTCGACGGGTTTCTGGCTGAACTGGCAAAAATGACCGAGGCTGACTTTGCAGATGAGGCGAAAATGGCCGAGCTGAACGCGCGTTACGACATTGTGCCGATGGGGCCGGTTCCAGCCCATCCGGAAGACAGGGTCTAAAGATGACCACGCCCACGAAAATGTCCGGCGTTTACCTGACGCGCCACGGCGGTCCCGAAGCGCTGGAATGGCGCGAGGATATTCCGGTCCCAACGCCTGGTCCGGGGCAGGTTCTGGTTCGGGTCGCGGCTGCAGGGGTAAACAACACCGACATCAATACACGGGTCGGCTGGTATTCCTCGGACGTGACCGGGGCAACGGACGCCGTTGATCAGGATGTTGATGCCGGAGGCTGGGGAGGTGCGTTGGCGTTTCCGCGCATTCAGGGTGGCGATCTATGTGGGATAGTCGAATTGGCAGGGCAAGAGACCGGGTTTCAAGCCGGGCAACGGGTGACCTGCCCGATCAACTTGCCGCGCCCACGCCCCGGCAATCCGACTGGCTTTATCGCATTAGGCTCTGAAATCGACGGAGCGTTTTCGCAATACTGTCTGGTTCAGGCCGACGACCTGTATGACGTGACGGCCTCACCCCTGTCAGATGTCGAAATCGCCGCCATCCCCTGTGCATTTGGCACGGCCGAGAACCTGTTAACCCGTGCTGGCGTGACCGCTGGTCATAAGGTGCTGGTCACCGGTGCCTCGGGTGGCGTGGGCCTTGCCGCCGTGCAACTGGCGTCTCTACGCGGGGCGACGGTTTGGGGCGTTACGGGATCAACCAAGGCCGAGGTGGTCAAAGCGCAGGGGGCCGTGGACACCTTGGACCGCAACGCGCCGCTGCCCAAGGACATGTTCGACGTCGTGATCGACGTGGTCGGAGGCCCGGCATGGCCCGGCCTGATCCTGGCCCTGAAACCCGGCGGGCACTATGCTGTTTCAGGCGCAATCGCAGGACCAATCGTTTCGGCTGACCTGCGTGAGATCTACCTGCGCGACATCACGATTCGCGGCTGCACACATCAGGCATTTGAAGTCTTTGGCCGCCTTGTCGAGATGATGAATGCGGGCCGCATCAAGCCTTTGGTTTCCAAGACCTATCCACTAAGAGACATCGCCAAGGCGCAGGAGGACTTTCAGTCCAAGGCGCTGCCGGGAAAACTCGTTCTAATTCCGTAGGGAGGTTGGCAAATGGCGGATATCACGCTTCTGGATGGCTCGATCGGGCAGGAACTGGTCAAACGCAGCGGGGACAAACCCACGCCGCTGTGGTCGACGCGCGTGATGATCGACCACCCGGAACTGGTGGAAGCGGTCCATGCCGAGTACTTCCGCCGTGGTGCGACGGTCGCGACGACCAACACCTACGCGGTCCATCGCTCTCGGCTGGAACGTCTGGATATGGAGGATCAACTGCCCGATCTGGTCCGTGCGGCGGTTACCCAGGCGAACCACGCACGCACGGGCGGTTCCGGGCGCATCGCCGGGGCGCTGGGTCCTTTGCTGGCGTCTTATCGCCCCGATCTGAACCCTGATGTGGAAGACGCCGCCGAAAAGTTCGCCGAGTTGGTTACCCTCATGTCCGATGACGTCGACCTTTTCCTGATCGAAACCGTTTCCTCGGTGCAAGAGGCCGAAGGGGCCCTGCGTGGTACGGCTGAGGCAGGTAAACCGGTTTGGCTGGCGCTTTCTGTGATGGATGATGACGGAACACGGCTGCGATCCGGTGAACCGCTTGCCGATATTGCGCCTCTTGTGGATCGGTTCAACCCTGACGCTGTTCTGATAAACTGTTCCCGCCCCGAGGCCATTCCTGCCGCGCTCAAGGTCATAGCCACGATGGGGCGGCCATTTGGGGCCTATGCAAATGGGTTCACCGGGATTGCACAGGATTTCCTGAAAGACGCGCCGACTGTCGACGTGTTGACACAGCGCCACGATCTTGGACCCGAGGCTTATGCCGATCATGCCATGGAATGGGTAGCGCAGGGGGCAACGATTGTTGGCGGATGCTGCGAAGTCGGGCCGGATCACATAGAGGTCCTTGCCGATCGATTGCGGTCCGCCGGGCACCGGATTGTCTGAGAGGAAAGTGATGTCATCGCCGTCGAACATCCCGGCTTCTAACGCGCAGCGACATTTCGACATCGTTGTCGCGCCGGGCTATGTGCTGCTGGAACTGGCGTCATTGGTTGAAGTGCTGCGGTTGGCCAACCGCGTTTGTCCGAGCCCGCCATTCACCTATGCCTATCGCTCTCTGAGGGGTGGCCCGGTCGCCAGCAGCAGCGAGGCGACGATCCAGACCGACCGCATTCCGTCGCAGCCCAACGCGGACTATTTGTTCGTCATCGGAAATTCCGACCCCGATCATCCTGATCTGTCTCTGGGGCGTGTTGTGTCGGATTATACTTTCCGCGGCGCACAGGTCTTTTTGCTGTCCGAAGCTGCAAGCCGCTATATCGACGAGCAGGGGACCGAGGACATGTCGACCCACTGGGAAAACGCGTCCTTCTTGCGTGAACGTCGCGCCCAGTTCGAGGCCAAACTGTCGATTGCAACAGAACAGGGCGCCGTGGTGACCTGCGCCGGGATGGAGGCCACTACCGATGTCGCGCTGGCCGTGATCGGGCGTTACATTTCCGGGCCAACAAGAATGACCGTGGCCGATATTATGCTACACGAGAACATCCGGGATTTTTCCTCGCTTCAGCCCTTTTCCGGGTCAAAAACCACGGCAACCGGCGACGCCAAGCTGGACCAGTGCATCAAGGTGATGCAGGCCAATATCGAAGACCCGCTGCCGATTAACGAAATCGTCGAAGCGCTAAAGCTTTCGAACCGATCGCTGGAACGGAAGTTCAAGAACTATTTCGGAACCACACCAAACGGCTTTTACCGCGAAATGCGGCTGGCCAAGGCCAATAACCTGTTACTGAACACAACGATGAGCGTGCGCGAAATCGGACTAGCCTGCGGGTTTCCCAACGGTTTCTCGTCGGTCTACAAAAGCTTTTTCGGCGTGACACCCTTTGTGCTGCGACGTGAAAAACGGCAAGTCAAACAACGTTGATTTTTGCAAATGGGCTGACGTTTTTCGTGCATTCTGTGTCGCTCTTCCGTGTCATTTTGGGTGGAAACTCATAAAGCGGAATCATGAGAATGGCTGATCTTCCAAACAAGGCCCGTGTTGTCATTATCGGTGGTGGTGTCATCGGATGTTCGGTGGCGTATCACCTGACCAAGAAAGGCTGGAAAGACGTTGTCCTGCTGGAGCGTAAGCAGCTGACCAGCGGCACGACCTGGCATGCGGCGGGTCTGATCGCTCAGCTGCGCGCAACGGCGAACATGACAAAGCTGGCGAAGTACAGCCAGGAACTCTATGGCTCGCTTGAAGAAGAAACCGGTGTGGCCACGGGCTTTAAACGCTGTGGATCAATCACTGTTGCGCTAACCGAAGAGCGCAAAGAAGAGATCTACCGTCAGGCGGCCATGGCGCGCGCTTTCGGCGTCGAGGTCGAAGAAATCGAGAATGAACGTGTTCAGGAACTGTATCCCCACATCAACCTCGAAGGCGTGAAGGGTGCTGTTTACTTGCCGCTGGACGGTCAGGGTGACCCGGCCAACATTGCCTTGGCATTGGCCAAGGGCGCCCGTCAGCGTGGCGGTATCGTCAAAGAACGTGTGAAAGTCACCGACATCGTCAAGCAGGGCCGCAAGGTGACCGGCGTTGACTGGGTCGCGGATGACGGCAGCGCTTCGGGTCATATCGAATGCGACATGGTGGTGAACTGCGCCGGTATGTGGGGGCATCAGGTCGGCCAGATGGCTGGCGTGAACGTGCCGTTGCACGCCTGCGAGCACTTCTACATCGTCACCGAAAATATCGACGGTTTGACCCAGTTGCCGGTTCTGCGCGTTCCCGATGAATGCGCGTATTACAAAGAGGACGCAGGCAAAATTCTGTTGGGTGCTTTTGAACCGAATGCCAAGCCCTGGGCGATGGACGGTATTCCTGACACCTTTGAATTCGACCAGTTGCCCGAGGATTTTGACCATTTCGAACCGATCCTCGAAGCTGCGTGCGAACGTATGCCGATGCTGGCCGAGGCCGGTATCCATACCTTCTTCAACGGGCCCGAGTCGTTTACCCCCGATGACGCCTATCATCTGGGCCTCGCACCCGAGATGGACAATGTCTGGGTCGCGGCGGGCTTCAACTCGATCGGCATCCAATCCGCCGGTGGCGCTGGCATGGCCCTGGCCGAATGGATGGACAGCGGTGAAAAACCGTTCGATCTGGGAGACGTGGACATCAGCCGGATGCAGCCGTTCCAGGGGAATAAGCAGTACCTGTTTGAGCGCTCGAAAGAGACCCTAGGCCTGCTATACGCTGACCATTATCCCTATCGCCAAAAGGCCACTGCGCGCGGCGTGCGTCGGACCCCATTCCACCACCACCTGCTAGAACAGGGCGCGGTCATGGGCGAGTTGGCGGGTTGGGAACGTGCCAACTGGTTCGCGAATGAAGGGCAGGAGCGCGAGTATCAATACAGCTGGAAACGCCAGAACTGGTTTGAGAACTCGGCCGCCGAGCATAAAGCCGTGCGCGAGAATGTCGGCATGTATGACATGTCGTCCTTTGGCAAAATCCGCGTTGACGGCCCCGATGCCGAAGCATTCATGAACTATATCGGTGGCGGCGATTACTCGGTCCCGAATGGCAAGATCGTCTATACTCAGTTCCTTAACCGCGCAGGCGGGATTGAGGCGGACGTGACCGTCACCCGCCTGACCGAGACCGCTTATCTGGTGGTGACCCCGGCAGCGACCCGTTTGGCTGACCAGACCTGGATGCAGCGCCATGCGGGCAACTTCAACGTCGTCGTCACCGATGTTACGGCGGGTGAGGGTGTTCTGGCCATTATGGGTCCAAATGCGCGTACGCTGCTTGAAAAGGTCTCGCCCAACGCTTTCACCAACGCGACCAACCCGTTCGGCACCGCACAAGAAATCGAGATCGGCATGGGCCTGGCTCGCGCCCACCGTGTTACCTACGTGGGAGAGCTTGGCTGGGAAATCTATGTCTCGTCCGACATGGCAGGTCACGTGTTCGAAACCTTGCACGAAGCAGGTCAGGATATGGGGTTGAAACTGTGCGGCATGCACATGATGGATAGCGCCCGGATCGAAAAAGGCTTCCGCCACTTCGGCCATGACATCACTTGCGAGGACCACGTCGTCGATGCCGGTCTTGGTTTTGCGGTCAAGGTCGACAAGGGCAGCGATTTCATCGGGCGCGTAGCGGTGATTACGCGTAAGGAAAGCGGACCGCATAACCGTTTGGTTCAGTTCAAGCTGACCGATCCGGAACCGCTGCTGTTCCACAATGAGCCGATCATTCGGGATGGCGAGTATGTGGGATACCTCTCCTCGGGCAACTATGGCCACACGCTGGGCGGCGCAATCGGTCTGGGTTACGTGCCTTGCGAAGGCGAAAAGGCGGCTGACGTTTTGGCCTCGACCTACGAGATCGATGTGTGCGGCGTCAAAGTCAAAGCCGAGGCGTCGCTCAAGCCGATGTACGACCCAAAATCCGAGCGCGTTAAAGTTTAGCGCCAAGGTTCGACACACGGGGCGCTGCGGCGCCCCGTTTTCTTGGTACATATCAATTTTCTTGATGCGACCGTTCACGGTTTTCGCAGTTTCCAAACCCTCCGGAACAGCCGTATAGACAAACGGAATCACCCGGAGATCCATGATGGCGGACGTCGCAACATCACCCCAGAATGAGGACACGCCAAAAGGATTGGCTCTGGCGGTGACCGCCTACGTTCTATGGGGTTTCCTGCCGCTTTACATGAAAGCTCTGGCGCATATCGGGCCGGTCGAGATCGTGGCGCATCGGATTGTATGGTCGGTGCCTGTGGCCGGGCTGTTGCTGGTGGCGCTAGGGCGAACCGGGGATTTGAAGGCTGCCTTGCAAAACCCGAAAATGCTGGGCATGGCCTGTCTGACAGCGGCTTTGATCTCGGTGAATTGGGCCATTTACGTCTGGGCGATTGCCAGCGGTAACGCATTGGACGCAGCGTTGGGCTATTACATCAACCCGCTGTTCAGCATTGCGCTAGGGGCAATCCTGTTACGTGAGCCTTTGAATCGTACGCAATTGGCGGCGGTGGGGTTAGCTGCTTTGGGTGTGCTGGTATTGATCGTCGAAGCGGGTCGGCTGCCGTGGGCCGCGCTGGCCCTGACGGTCAGTTGGGGGTTTTATGCTTTCTTCAAACGCTCGCTGCCCATCGGCCCCAATCAGGGCTTTCTGCTTGAGGTTCTGATCCTGCTGATCCCAGCCTTGGTCTACATCACTTGGTTGGGGGCAAAAGGAACCGGCCACTTTGGCGCTGCCGCTGGGGACACCATGCTGCTGGCCTGTGCCGGCATCGTCACCGCTGTTCCGCTGCTGGTC
This sequence comes from Ruegeria sp. CDSC068, assembly GCF_059610545.1. Classification (NCBI taxonomy): domain Bacteria; kingdom Pseudomonadati; phylum Pseudomonadota; class Alphaproteobacteria; order Rhodobacterales; family Roseobacteraceae; genus Ruegeria; species Ruegeria sp. CDSC068. The sequence goes on along the minus strand of NZ_JBXWNV010000009.1, from coordinate 80,144 downwards.
TATGCCAACGGGGCCAAATTGGTGCGGTTGTCCACAATGGGAATCCTGCAGTACATCGCGCCGACGATGATCTTTATCACGGCGATTGCCGTGTTTGGGGAACAGATCGATCGGGGCCGTATGATCGCCTTCCCGCTGATCTGGGCGGCTTTGGTGGTCTATACGATCCCGATGATCCGTCAGATGCGGGGTCAGCGCTGATGCAATAAGTCGGCCGCGGCCTCTGCCCACAAGCGATAGGCTTTGGGGCTTGGGTGATATCCGTCCGGAGCAGCCAGTGCCGGGTCATCCGGAAACTCCAATGACAGGTGCCGGGCTTGCGGGAATGTCGCAGCGGCCTTTTGCAAACCCCGATCCAGCCGGGCCGCCTGTCGCCCCAGTGCCCAGGCCAGAGGTTGGGGCAGGGCCGGAAAACGGTTCATCTGTGGCACGGCGGTGACCACGACGCGTCGAACACCCAGGTTGCTCGTCAGATGATCCAGAAGTTGGGTCTGCAAAGCCGTGAACTTTTGCCGGGATACTCCACGCGTGACGTCGTTTACACCCAAGGCTGTCACGGCGGCGTCATAGCTGCCTTCAAGGTGGTTCAATCGTTCCAGCGTATCCTGTGTTGTGTGACCAGTCGTCGCCTCCAGCCGCCACTCCACGCTGTAATGGCGGGCCAACCGCGCCACGAGAAACCCCGATAGTGCCTGTTGCTGTCGCCCAGCCCCCACACCCGCGGCCGAGCTGTCACCAGCGATGAGCAGCCGCAACCGGGGGCCGCGCCCTTCGCGCCCTTGGCGCGGGCCGGACGGTTCGGGCAGCAGCTGAGCGTTACGACGCACGGAAATCGCCTGTGCTGCCAGAACCGGCAACAGTGGGACACGCAATATCTGATCGGCGGCAATCGGGGCAGTCATGGTTAGCTGAGCGCGTTTTTGTATTCGAGGAAGCGGGCGTCTGTCATCACCCGGGCCATCATCGCCTCGCGCAGGGCACCAATGGTTTTGTAGGGGCGCATGACTACTTCGAAGTTTTGGATCAAACCCTCGTCGTTCAATGTGATCAGATCGACGCCGACCGCGTCCAGATCCCCGACCTTGCATTGAAACTCCAGCGCCCAATCTTTGCCTTCACCCATAATCCGGCGATAGCGGAAGTCGGAAAACACCTGTCCCACGTGACCCAGAACAGCCGCCACCGGTTCGCGTCCGGTCCAGGTGCTGTAGTAAGTCGGCGGGGAAAACCGTACGTCTTCGGCCAGCAATTCGTGGATCAGGGTTTCATCGCCCTTGGCGACAACGTCTTGCATGCGCTCGATTGTGGGGTGCATGGGTTCTCCTCCGGTTTGGGTCTGAGAGTTGCTGAACCGATCCGTTCAGGCAAGCCCGACGTTGCGGGAACCTACGCCGTGCGATAGGCAGGCGCGCATGAGCGAGACCTATGATCCCCCGAATACGCCGTTGGATGTGCTGCATGAGGATGCACAGCTGATCGTGGTGAATAAGCCCTCGGGGTTGTTGTCTGTGCCGGGGCGTGGCGCGCATCTGGCCGATTGCCTGTTGACCCGCGTGCAGGCGGCGTTTCCTCAGGCTTTGCTGGTGCATCGGTTGGATCGGGATACCTCGGGTGTCATGGTGTTTGCCCAGTCACCGCACGCACAGCGGCATCTGAGCATGCAGTTTGAAAAGCGCCAGACCCGAAAAACCTATGTTGCGCGCGTTTGGGGGCGCATCGAGCAAAAGTCAGGAACCGTCGATCTGCCGTTGATCGTGGATTGGCCCAACCGTCCGCGCCAGATGGTCTGTCATGAGACTGGAAAACCCGCCGTCACTGACTGGCGGTTTGTGAAATTCGAAGGTGAGACAACGCGCGTCCGATTGTTCCCAAAAACGGGCAGGTCGCATCAACTGCGCGTTCATATGCTGGCGCTGGGCCACCCCATTCTGGGCGATCCGTTCTACGCCGAGGGCGAAGCGCGCGAATTCCCGCGTCTGATGCTGCATTCTGAGGAACTGCGCCTGAAAAGCCCGGAGGGCGGAGTTTCGATGAAATTCCGCGCCCCGGCTGATTTCTGACCTCAGGCCGTGCTTGTCCACAGCATCTTGAGGTTGCCCAACGAGAACCGCTTGGTCCGTTTGCGCGGTGCGCAGGGCTGACGGGCAGCCATAATTTCACGTTCGATCTCGAACGCGCGCAAAGTGTGATCCTGCGCCCAGCGGTCCAGTTTCAATGTCATCATCACGTGATTGTCGAGGTATGGCATGGTCGACCTCCTTTGGTTTGTTTCCCAAAGATCGCAGATCACTCCTGACACCACCCTGTCAGTGGGGTGTGCTAGGATGTCAGCAGACCGCCCGGAGAACCTTATGCGCCGCTCAACCCGCCTTTTTGAAATCATCCAGATCCTGCGTTCGGCCGAAATGCCTGTGACTGCGGAGGCGCTGGCAGAAAAGCTGGAAGTGTCAGCGCGTACCGTCTATCGCGATATCGCCGCTTTGCAGGCACAGCGAACCCCGATCGAGGGTGAAGCCGGCGTGGGATACTTGATGCGGCGCGGGTACGACTTGCCACCGTTGAATTTCGACGCTGAAGAGGTCGAGGCGCTGTGGGTTGGTCTGTCGATGCTGGCGCGCACCGGTGATAGTACCCTGCAACAAGCTGCGGACCGTGTTTGTCGCAAGATTGACGCTTTGCGCGCGCCTGCGGATTGGCTGCAGGTCGCCCCATGGGGTGCGCCGATGGACGATCCGGCCAAGGGGTGCGTGCCTGTCGTAAACTATCGCGAGGCCATCCGCTCTGAACGCAAAATTCGCATCACCTATGTGAACGCCGAAGGTGAGCGAACCGAGCGGGTCGTCAGACCCGTCGCCCTGATCTACCACATCGAATGCACGATGTTGGCGGCGTGGTGCGAGCTGAGGAATGGGTTTCGCCATTTTCGTACGGATCGCATCTGGGCCTGCGACGTGACAGACGATCATTTCTGCGGGCAGGGGGAGCCTCTGCGAGCGATCTGGCAAGACCAGAACCAATTGGATCCTGTTGAACGGCGGTAATTTGCCGACTTCACCCGATTGTTGCTTGAGCCTAAGATAAGGTAACGCGATATACTGCGCCAAACAAAGCGGGTTCGGTGAACGGGCCCCAGAGCAGAAGGTGATTTCATGACGATTTCCAAGAGTGTTCTTGCCGCAGGGCTGTGTTCGGCCATGTTTTTGGGGGCCTGTACGGACCCCGGCACATTGAACCTGCCCTCGGACCCGAACCAGAACGCCAAGCAGGGTGCACTCCTCGGCGGTCTGATCGGCGCAGGTGTCGGCGCGATTGCCAATGGATCTGATCCGCTTTTGGGTGCGGTGGCAGGCGGAGCAATCGGTGCAGCAGGAGGCGGCCTGATAGGCAACCAACTAGACAAACAAGCAGCAGAACTGCGTCAGCAACTGGCCAATCAGGGCATCATCGTTACCAACGCGGGCGACCGGCTGATTGTGACCGTCCCGAATGATATCACCTTTGACACCGACAGCGCGACCGTGCGCCCGGCACTGCGGGCCGATCTGGTCCGGGTGGGGCAGAATCTGGTGAATTACCCCAATTCGAACGTGCAGGTCATTGGCAATACCGACAGCGACGGCGATGCTGCGTATAATCAGGGCCTGTCCGAACGCCGGGCGCGGTCTGTCGCCGATATTCTTCAAGCCAATGGTGTAAGTGGTGCACGTATCTCGACCATTGGTCAGGGAGAAAATCGCCCGATTGCCTCTAACCTGACGCCCGAGGGGAAGGCCCAGAACCGCCGGGTCGACATCGAGATCATTCCGAACGGAAACACATAATGAAATGGGCACTTTCGGGTGCCCATTTTTCGCACATTGACTGCGCGTCATCCGGTCTTTGGTGCGCGCGAAAGTTACGCTAGCTATTGGGAAACACCCGAACCGGAGTTTCCCAATGTCTGACCCCATACTTCTGAGCCTGTCCGGCTCATTGCGCCAAAGCGCGACCAACCGCAAATTGCTGCGCGAAGCGGCCCGGCTGTTCGAGCCGGGGACACATATCGAAGCCGATCTGAACCTGCCGCTTTATGATGGTGATCTTGAGGATGGCGAGGGCATTCCTGCCGCAGTGCAAACTTTGTCCGATCAGATCGCGCAGGCTGATGCAGTGATCATTTCGACCCCGGAATATAACAAAGGCCCGTCGGGTGTTCTGAAAAACGCTTTGGACTGGGTCAGTCGAACCGATGGCCGCCCCTGGGCCGACAAACCGGTTGCCGTGATGTCAGCTGCCGCAGGACGCGCAGGTGGCGAGCGGGCGCAGATGGTTCTGCGCGGCTATATGGTTCCGTTCCAGCCTCGTATCCTGCAGGGGCCAGAAATTCATCTGGCCAGCAGCTCGAACGAGTTTGATGAGCAGGGGAAATTGTTGAGCGACCGTTACGAAAGTTCTCTGCGGACACTCATGCTGAAACTGCGGGCGGAGGCCGGGTTCTGAGATCAAGACGCCGCTTGCCGGGGCAGATCCGTCTACATAACCTCCCATCATGACTGAGGATATAAAGACAGATGTGATGGACCCGGCCCGCGCCTCCGCGCTGCTGGCTGCGCTTGGTTCCCATAAGAAATTCGATGCGGGCGATCACCTGCCGCCGTTCTTTCACCAGCTGTATTTCTGGTCCCCTCAGTTGCCTGCCAGTTTGGGGCGGGACGGGCATCCAAAGGTTGGGGGCGGTCTGATCCCCGATATGGGCTTGCAACGTCGGATGTGGGCCGGGGGACGGTTGCAGTTTCACGCGCCGCTGGTCGCGGGCTCAAAAGCCGTGCGCCGGTCTGTTCTTGAAAGTGCGGCGACAAAAACCGGACGGACGGGACCGCTGGGGTTTGTTACCCTGCGACACGAGATTTCTCAGGACGGTCAATTGTGTCTGAGCGAATGGCAGGATCTAGTTTATCGGCCTGACCCTTCGGGTACTGACATCAAGCCCAAGCCACCTATGGCCCGTACCGATGAACCCGACAGGCGAGACGTCACTTTCGACAGCACGGTTTTGTTCCGATACTCGGCGCTGACCTTCAATGGGCACCGTATCCATTACGATTTGGACTACGCGCGGGATGTCGAAGGCTATGACGGCCTGGTCGTTCATGGCCCTTTGCTGGCACAATTATTGATGCTGTTTGCCGAGGATCTGGCAGGTCCCTTGGCTCAGTTTTTATTTCGCGCGTCATCGCCGCTAATGCACTCTGAGACGGCGACCTTGTGCCGGAATGGCCAAGCGATGTGGGTGCGCGGACCAGATGGGCGGCAATGCATGTCCGCCGAGTTTGTCCCGCGATCAGAGTGATGCTTCGGGTCTGAAATCACTCGGGATCGCGTCCCGGTTCTCAAGAACCAGATCCGCCATGACCTCAGCTACTTTCGGGGCCATGCCAAAGCCGATCTTGAAACCACCATTGGCAATGAATTGACCTTTGTGTACCGGGTGCGCGCCCAGCATCGGTGCGCGGCTTTTGCTGCGCGGCCGTACACCCGCCCATCGTTCGATGACCTCTGCGCCATGCAGGACGGGAACGGCCCGCATCGCCCGGTCCAGAACGTCATCCAGAGCTGCATCCGTGCTGGTCGGGTCGTCATAGTCACGCTCCGAGGTCGAACCGATTGCCAACGTCCCGTCCGCATGCGGTATGAAGTGGATTGTGTCCGCAAACAGTTGTGGAACCTCTCTCGCATCAAACCGCAGAAGTGCGGCTTGACCCTTGACGCCGTTGCCAACGGTTTTGCCAAGAGCTTCGGTCAGTTCCTGCAGACCGGCAAGGCCGGTGGCATGGACAACCTGTCCGCGATCTGGTGCGTCGGCTACGACCTCGACCCCCATCACCGCCAGTGCGGCAACCAATGCAGCACAGGCCCGGCGGGGATGCATGCGTGCGCTGAGTGTATCATGGACGACAAAGCCCGTGGGGCTGGGTGGGCACCAAGCACCGATTGCGGCTGTTTCAACAACGCTCCATTTGGCGCGGGCTTGCCACAGGTCCGCTGCTGTGATGGCGCGCGCATGGGCAAGATCCAGTGTTCGGGTGTCGGCGATGGGTTGCAGCCGTCCCAGCCGCGCATATCCGGGTGAGACACCGCCTGTGGCCTCGACCTGTTTCCAGAATGGTTCGGCCATGATCAGGCTGTCGAACTGAAACGCCTTCTTGGCATTCCAGTTTTCGGGCACATGCGGTGCCAGTGCGCCAACCAGGCCACCGCTGGATCCGGCTCCGGGACCAAAAGGGTCGACGATCTGCACCTTTGCGCCTCGCCGTGCGCAGGTCCAGGCGATTGACAGGCCGAAAATCCCTGCACCGCGCACCGTCACATCGACCATTGCCATTCCCCTTTACCTTGTTCAGTGTCGCGCCGCTTAGCTACAGGATTCCCCGATGGCAGACCAGCGTGCCGAACTGACATGGACTGAGGATCAGATCCCGGTCTCGGATCGTTTCGACGATCCGTATTTCTCGTTGCAAAACGGGCTGGAAGAGACGCGGCATGTGTTTCTGGCGGGCAATGAACTGCCTGCGCGGTTCGCACCTGGCTTCCACATTGCTGAATTGGGCTTTGGCACCGGGTTGAACATGCTGACTGTCTGGTCAGAGTGGGAGAGATCGGGCCAGACCACGCCGCTGTCCTTTACCAGTTTTGAGGCCTATCCGATGGCACCCGCGGACATGTCCCGAGCGCTGGCGGCCTTTCCTGAACTTGCGCCTTGGTCTGACCGGTTCCTTGCGCAATGGGAGGGCGGCACATGTGATTTGGGCACCCTGCGGCTGGAGGTTGTTGAAGGCGATGCACGTCAAACCCTGCAAGCATGGGAAGGTGCCGCCGATGCGTGGTTCTTGGATGGGTTCTCTCCGGCTAAAAACCCCGAATTATGGGGTGCAGACCTGATGCAGCAAGTCGCCGACCACACGGCCACTGGCGGAACGGCGGCAACGTATACAGCCGCCGGGTTCGTGCGACGGGGGCTTGGGGACGCCGGTTTCACAGTTACACGCGCACCCGGTTATGGCCGCAAGCGCCACATGACCCGGGCGGTCAAATCATGACGCAGCAGAACAATACGCGCGCCGGGATTGCGTTGATGATCGGGGCGACCATCGTCTTCGCACTGCAGGATGGTATTTCGCGCCATCTGGCGGGAACATACAACACATACATGGTGGTGATGATCCGCTATTGGTTCTTCGCCGCCTTTGTCATCGCTTTGGCCGCACGTGCGCCCGGCGGATTGAAGGCCACCACCCAGACAAGCCAGCTGAAGCTGCAGATATTTCGTGGCCTTCTGCTGGCGGCCGAGATCTGTGTCGCGGTGTTCAGTTTCACTGTTCTGGGCCTGATCGACGCGATGGCCGTATTCATCTGCTACCCGTTGTTGATCGCCGCTCTCAGCGGGCCGGTATTGGGCGAACAGGTCGGCTGGCGACGCTGGGCCGCAATCGGCGTTGGGTGCATCGGTGTTCTGATCATTCTCCAGCCCGGCGTGGGTGTCTTTAACCCTTGGGCCATTGTACCGCTGATCTCGGCTTTCATGTTTGCAGTCTATGGTTTGCTGACCCGTTACGTGTCCCGCCGGGACAATTCCGCCACCAGCTTTTTCTGGACGGGCGTCAGCGGTGCCGTCGCCATGACGCTAGTGGGAATGTGGTTCTGGGAACCGATGGCCCAAACGGATTGGGCCTGGATGGCGCTGCTATGCGTGAGCGGCGTTCTTGGACACTGGTTGCTGATCAAATGCTATGAGATGGCCGAGGCCAGCGCGGTGCAGCCCTTCGCCTATTTCCACTTGGTCTGGAGCGCGATCCTGGGAATCTCGGTCTTTGGTGAAACGCTGCGCCCCGAAGTGGTCATAGGCGCAGCGCTGGTTGTCGCCGCTGGGCTGTTCACCCTATGGCGCGAAAGACGCCAGCGTTGACCCGACCAGTTCCTGCGAGAACGGGATCGGCAAGGCAGGTTGGCCAAGACGGGCGCGATAGACCGGCAGGCTTTCCGACACACGCATCACGTAGTTGCGGGTCTCGCTGAACGGGATCGCCTCAATCCAGTCGACCACGTCGATTTCACCTGCGCGCGGGTCGCCATAGCGATCCATCCACGACATCGGCCGACGCGGACCTGCGTTATATCCGGCCGCCATCATCACGACGTTTCCGTTGAAATCAGCGGCCAGACCGGACAGGTAATTGGCACCCAACTTGGCATTATATTGCCAATCCGAGGTCAGCTTGATCGTCTTGTGGCCGCTTAGGATACCCAATTCCTTGGCCACAAGCTTTGCCGTGGCCGGCATGACCTGCATCAGCCCGCGCGCTCCGGCTCCACTGATCACAACGGGGTCAAACTCGCTTTCCCGACGGGCAATGGCCAGCGTCATTTCCTTGGCCATGGGCAGACCCATGTCGGCAACCGGATGCACCGGGTAATAGGCGGCTGGCAAAACCAGGCCGACTGTTGCAGCGCGTTTGGCGATCATCACGGCCAGATGCGGCTGCTTCAACTCGATCACCAAATCGCCCAACTGATTGGCCTGAACCGGGTCCAGCCCTTCCACCAAATGAGTCAGGAACCGCTCAGATAGGGTGTCTTCGTCAGCCTTCAGCAGCAGTAGCCCGGCCTCCAGCACACTTGAATTGGAGAACTCAGCTTGTTTCCAATGGGGTGCCCGGCGGGGGTTAGCCAGCTCACTATCGAAAGGACGCCCGATCTGCTCTGCCGCCAGCAAGCCGTAGAAAGAGGACTGATAATCCGCACCCATCGCATAAGCGTCATAGGCTTTTTCGGCGTCACCATGGGCCGCATAGGCACGACCCAACCAATACCCGGCGCGTCCTTTCGAGATCGGCGATTTCACCGCGTCCGAGAAGTTCTGGAAATGCCGGATCGCGGTCGCCGGATCATTCAGCTTCCGCAAGGCCAGAAACCCGGAAAACCACTCCAGATCGGCATAGCCATAGCCCATTTCCGGCGTCATGTGGTGATTGGCAGCAATCTGATAGGCGCGGTTCTGGTCCCCATTTCGCATCTCAAGCCGGGCCAACCGGCGACGGCCTTCGGCCCATTTGTCAGGTTCTCCCAACGCATCAGGGCCGTTAGAGCGCGCCAGCATCAAGTCTATCGCGCTGTCGTCCAACTCTTTCTTGTCACGCCAGACGAATCTGTCAAAAGCCAAGCCCGGTGAATCGACCAGCGATTTCGGAACCGCCGCCACCTTGCTGTCGACACCGGGTTGCCGTTTCTGAAGACCGATCCGCGCCTCAGCCAGTTTGCGCTGATCGGCGCTGACCAGCGGCAGCATCTGACCTGCGCTGACAAGATGGTTGTCCCATAGCATCCGGTCCAGGCGTGCGGCGTGATGCGGTTTCAGCAACTTGCCAAAATTCTCAAGATAGTCTTTTTGCAGACCCGAGCCCATTGGCATCGTCCGCCAGGCCGCGACGATATCGGCCTCAGCATCTCCCTGACGACCCTTTGCCTTCAATGCGACGGCATAGTTCAACGCGCCCTCAGCGGTTTGCGGCGGCTGTTTTGCATAGAATCTAAGAACGCGATCCGGGTCGGCGCCAGTGAAGGCGGGCTCACTTTTACGCCGCAACCAAGCCAGACCAGGCCAGTCTGGACGACGATCCAAAAACACCAGAACGTCACCCGAACTGCCAAACCCTTCGCGCAGCCAGTGCCAGACAATGATGTCCCGAGGCACTGAACCCCGCGCACCAGAAACACGCAAGGCTTCATTCCAGTCCCCCTTGCGCATTTCATTCATACCGGCCCGCAGATCACCTGCGGCGTCGGCTCGCACATGTGTGCCCGAAATCAAAATTACGACCGTCAAAAACGCCAGAAAGCGTGTCATCCCTTGCATTTCCCAACCAACCAAGGATACAGCCATTCAGGATAAAGCTTGCGCCGTCGGGTTCAACTCAAGAAAGACAGATTTCTGGCAAACCGAGGCGTAAAAATTACAAACTGCACCTAAGGAGCGTGTCATGTTCAAAGGCTCTATGCCAGCCCTCGTCACACCGTTTAGCAACGGCGAGTTGGACCTGAAGACGCTCAAACACTTGGTGGAATGGCAGATTCAGGAAGGCTCCACCGGGCTGGTTCCCGTTGGCACCACCGGCGAAAGCCCCACGCTGAGCCACGAAGAGCATGAAACTGTTGTCGACGAGGTTGTCAAAGCCTCGGCTGGTCGTGTTCCTGTGATCGCAGGTGCTGGGTCAAACAACACTGTTGAGGCCATCCGGTTTGTGCGATTCGCGCAGAAAGTAGGCGCCGATGCAGCTCTGGTCGTGACGCCATATTACAACAAGCCCACGCAAAAGGGTCTACTGATGCATTTCCGTGCGCTGCATGATTGCGCGGATATTCCGATCATCATCTACAACATTCCCGGTCGATCAATAATCGACATGACCCCTGAAACCATGGGCGAGTTGGCGAAACTGCCGCGCATTGTGGGTGTAAAGGACGCGACCGGAGATCTGGCCCGCGTCAGCCAACAGCGCGCCTCCTGCGGTCCAAACTTTTGCCAGCTGTCCGGCGAGGACGCGACGGCGCTTGGTTTCAACGCGCATGGCGGTGTGGGCTGTATTTCGGTTACCGCGAACGTCGCGCCCAAACTGTGTGCCGAATTCCAGCAGGCGACGCTGAACGGCGACTATGCCAAAGCGTTGGAGTATCAGGACCGCCTGATGCCCCTGCACGAAGCGATCTTTATCGAGCCCGGTCTTGTAGGCGCCAAATACGCGCTCAGCAAATTGGGCCTGTGCAGCGAAGAAGTCCGCTCGCCCCTGTCCGGGCTGGAAAGCAGCACCAAATCGGCGATCGACGCGGCGCTTCAGCACGCAGGCCTTATCTAAGGCGAATTCAAGAAAGAAAAAGGCGGCCTCGAACCTCGAGCGCCGCCTTTTTTTGTTCCGGATCCAGACTTCATCTGGCCAAAAATATCCCGGGGGAGTCGCGGCTTGCCGCGACGGGGGCAGAGCCCCCTACCGTTTTCCGTAATACAGCCCGACGACATGCTCGGCCTGTGCGAAGAACAGCCAGCGTGACGTCGCAACACCGGCCAGATGGGACAGCACAGCCAGCAGCGCGAAGAAATGACCGAATGGCAACAGCAGCAGGATAACCGGCAGAACAAACGCCAACGCAAACGAGATTATGCGCAGTTTTTCGGCATGCTTGCGGCCAACGACGTGAACGAATTCACGCAGCAAATAGTTGGTGCCGGTATGAGGAGGCTCGAATGCACGCACTGTGCCGCGATCGCCCAATCCGGTTGCCGTGCCCAGATTTGTGCCGGACTCCTCCAGTGCTTTGTCGCCCTTTTTCCAGTACAGGATCTGCACCAAAGCAGCGATCAGCAGTAGCGGCAGTGCCACTCGGACCTGCCCGGCCAACAGCGCGCCGCCCGCAAGGCTGAAGCTGAGGAACATGGCCGGAGTCAGGTTCATATTCCAGCGGGGAATGGTTTTGAGCTGCGTGTAGATCATCGACGTGGTAAATACGGTCAGCAGCGAAAACAGCGCACCGATCCAGCCAAGAAGGCTCCAGCGCTGGCCCAGAAAGATCACGCCAATCGCATAAAGCCCCATGACGATCAGAGCGATGACCGCGCACCAGCCTTCGCGGCTGAGCCAACTGGTCTTCCATTGCGTAAACGCTTTCCAAGCCCGCTCGGGGTGGCCAAGGTGAAAGGTGGACGCCATCAGGCCGCCAACGGACAGGGCGTAGGCGATGGCGAAAAAGACAAAAGCGACCCAGCCAGAGACGTCTGGCAGACCGAGGCTCAAAAAGAACAACAGTCCAAAGCCAAGACCCGACAGGGTGGTGAAAATGATGACGGAAGGTGCTGGATGCATCAGAGCTTCTCCAAGGTCTTGTCCAGCCAGCTAAGGAACCCTTTGGGCTCTTCAGCGACCGGGGCCAGCAACGGGGCCAGGATGTCGATCTGATCTTCGACGTTATCCTTGGGCCTTGGCGGCAGGTATTTGTTGACGGGTTTGGTGCCCATTTCCGGCATCAGGTCCATGCCACCGCGTTCGGCGACCAGTTTGCTGACATCGCTGTCCGCATCGCCCAGATCACCGAAGTGGCGCGCGCCTGCGGGACAGGTGCGTACGCAAGACGGAACACGGTCTACTTCCGGCAGGTTTTCGTTGTAGATACGGTCAACGCAGAGGGTGCATTTCTTCATCACCCCTTCGGCCTGATCCAGTTCACGTGCGCCGTAGGGGCAGGACCACGCGCACAGGCCACAGCCGATGCAGTCGCTTTCATTGACCAGCACGATGCCGTCCTCGACCCGCTTGTAGCTGGCCCCTGTGGGGCAAACGGTGACGCAAGGCGCGTCCTCGCAGTGCAGGCAGGATTTTGGGAAGTGGATTAGCTGGGCGTGACCTTCCGCAGGCTGCACCTCGTAAGAGTGCACCCGGTTCAGGAATGTGCCGGATGGGTTGGCACCATAAGCGTCCTGATCGGATAGCGGCGCGCCGTAGTTTTCGGTGTTCCAGCCTTTGCATGAGATGACGCAGGCGTGGCAGCCAACGCAGGTGTCCAGGTCGATGACCAGACCCATCTTGCGGTCGGTGGATGTGGGGAGCTGGGTCATGACTACCTTGCCTCCGCTTTTGTGGTGAGGGCGGACTGGGGCGCTGCCCTAGACCCCGGGATACTTTTAACCAGATGAAGCAGGGATCGAATCATTTGCCTACCTTCCATGCCAAATCCTTCGGTCCAGTTCCGACCGGAGATTCAATCGGTGGGAACTCCGGTTGGCTTTCCGCATCCGTTGGTGCGTCAGCTTTTTCGATCTTCACTTTCAGGTCGAACCATGCGGCCTGACCGGTGATCGGATCAGAGTTTGCCCACCGCAGACCATCGCCCTTGGGCGGCAGCAGCTCGTGGATCAGGTGGTTTAGCAGGAACCCTTTGGTGGCCTCGGGCGCGTCTTCTTGCAGAGCCCATGCGCCTTTGCGTTTGCCAATGGCGTTCCAAGTCCAGACGGTGTTTTCGTTCAGGGCCGCCATTTCCATGACCGGAACCGTGATCTCTCCATGCGGCGAGGTCACCTTGGCCCAATCACCGTCGCTCAGGCCATTCTCGCGCATCAGCTTGGTCGGAACATAAAGTGGGTTGCGGCCGTGCAACTGGCGCAGCCATGCGTTCTGGGTGCCCCAGCTGTGATACATCGCCATGGGGCGCTGGGTCAGAGCGTTGACAGTGAAGCCTTCGTTGCCGGTCTGGTCGGTGTCGTACCAGATGGGCATCGGGTCCAACGTCTCTTTGATGCGTTCCCGCAGGTGTTCCGGGGGCTGACGTTCGCCATGGCCTTCGGCGGCAAGCTGGAACTTGCGCATCGGCTCGGAATAGAGCTGGAACAGGTATGGCTGCGGGCTGTCATAGATGCCCATGCCGACCGCCCAATCCTGATAGGCTGCGTTCCATGGTTTGTAGTAATCCGCGCCTTCGGGGATATGGGCCACGTAGAAGCCGCCGTTTTCGATATAGCGGTTCAACTGATCGGGGTTGACCTCACCCCGGCCTTCCTTGTCGCCGTTTTCACCACGGAAACCGGCAAGTGGGCCGATGCCGGGCTTGCGCTCGTGATTGACGATATAGTCGGCGTAATCTGTCCATTTGGCGCTGCCGTCTTCATTGGTGAAGCCCGGCAGGCCCAAGCGGTTGGCCAGTTCGACAAGCGCTGACTGGAAGCCTTTGACGTCCCGGTCGGGTTCAATCACAGGCCAGCGGATTGCGTCGGCTGCCGCGTCTGCTTCGCAGATCGGGCGATCGAGCAGCGAGATACAGTCGTGGCGTTCTAGATAGGTGGTATCCGGCAGGATCAAGTCGGCATAGGCCACCATTTCCGACGAATAGGCGTCGGAGTAGATGATATGAGGGATTACATAATCGCCGTTCTCATCCTTGTCCGTCAGCATTTCCATGACACCTTTGGTGTTCATGGATGAGTTCCAGGACATGTTGGCCATGTACATGAACAGCGTGTCGATCTTGTAGGGATCGCCCGCATGTGCGTTCGAGATCACCATATGCATCAGCCCGTGGCTGGACATCGGGTTGTCCCATGTGAACGCCTTGTCGATCCGCGCCGGGCTGCCGTCTGCCTTCAGCGCCAGATCCTCTGGTCCTTGAACGAAGCCTAGATGCGGGCCGTCGAGCGGCGTATTCGGAGTCACCTTGCAGTGCGGTCTCGGGTGCGCCTCGACCGGTTTGGGATAGGGTGGCTTGAAGCGGAAGCCGCCGGGGACTTCGACTGTGCCAAGGATAATCTGCAACACGTGCAGTGCGCGGCAAGTCTGGAAGCCATTGGCATGGGCCGAGACACCGCGCATCGAGTGCATGGCAACCGGGCGGCCGATCATCTTGGTGTGCTTTTCGCCGCGGAAATCAGTCCATTCGCGCTCCAACTCGAACGCCTCGTCAAAAGCAACGCGGGCCAACTCGCCCGCGATGGCGCGGATACGGGTGGCGGGGATGCCGCACTGCTCGGCGATGTTCTCGGGTGCGTATTCGTCGCTGAGGTAGCGTTCGGCCATCAGATGGAACACGGGGCGATGGGTGACGCCATCCTTTTCAAAGGTGGCCGACAGGTCGGGGCGGACGCCCGGTTTGTCAAACGCCGTCAGTTCGCCCGTGTTGCGGTCAACAACCAGTGGTTTGCCGTCCTCATCGCGCAGGAACAGACCCTTGGTGGGGCCTTCGGACGCGTCGACCAGAACCGGCGCGTTGGTGTAACGGCTAAGATAGTCCAGATCGATCTTGCCGGCCTTCATCAGCACGTGGATCATCGACAGGATGAACAACCCATCAGTGCCAGGAGTGATCCCGACCCAATCGTCAGCAACTGCGTTATAGCCCGAGCGGATCGGGTTGACGCCGATCACCCGTGCGCCACGGGCCTTGATCTTGCCGATGCCCATCTTGATTGGGTTGCTGTCGTGATCTTCGGCAACACCGAACAGCATGAACAGCTTGGTGTGATCCCAGTCAGGCTGGCCGAATTCCCAGAACGCACCGCCCATCGTATAGATGCCGCCCGCAGCCATGTTGACGGAACAGAAGCCACCGTGTGCTGCATAGTTACAGGTGCCGAAATTCTGCGCCCAAAAGCTGGTAAAGCTTTGGCTTTGGTCCCGACCGGTGAAGAAGGCCAGTTTTTCGGGGTTATCCTCGCGGATCGGCTTGAGCCAGCCAACGGCGATGTCCAGCGCCTCGTCCCAGCTGATCTCTTCGAACTTGCCCGAGCCACGCGGCCCGACGCGTTTCAGTGGGGCGCGCAGACGCGAAGGGGCATTGACCTGCATGATCCCTGCCGAGCCCTTGGCGCACAAGACGCCCTTGTTAACCGGGTGATCGCGGTTGCCTTCGATATAGGCAACCTTGCCGTCCTTCATGTGTACGTTGATGCCGCAGCGACAGGCGCACATGTAGCACGTTGTTTTTCTGACCTCATCAGAGACCTTGGGAGAGGTATTAATGATTGGCTGGTTCATTTCTGGTCCCTGTGGCTTTTGGTCCGATTATTCTCATGAGCAGAGATCAATCGGAACAGTATTTCGCTTTAGCCGGATTTACGAGGCGTCTGTCCGGGTTTTGGATGTTTCTGCTTGCACGGCCGTAACCGCGATCATGTGCAGAACGTCCTCGGCGGAGCATCCGCGTGAAAGGTCGTTGGCCGGTTTCGCCAGTCCCTGAAGGACCGGGCCGATTGCTTCGGCACCCCCAATACGTTGCGCGATCTTGTAGCCAAGGTTGCCTGCGTCGAGGTTCGGGAACACAAAGACATTTGCCTCACCGCGCAGGGGCGAATCCTTGGCTTTCTTTGCAGCCACCTCGGGGACGAATGCGGCGTCAAATTGCAGCTCGCCGTCGATCAACAGATCGGGGTCAGCCGACTTTGCAATCTGCGTGGCCTCACTGACCTTCGTGACTTTCGGATGATTGGCGCTGCCACCGGTGGAAAAGGACAGCATCGCAACGCGGGGCGTCTCGTGCGTCAGCGCCTTGAAAGACGCGGCAGATGCCCGGGCGATTTCGGCCAATTCCTGTTCGTTCGGATCAACAACCAGGCCGCAATCGGCAAAGATGTGCGCTCCGCGGACCGTGTGGTGATCGCGGCAGTAGAGCATCAGAAAAAAGCTGGAAACCATGGCCGCGTCGGGCGCTTTGCCGATGATCTGCAAAGCGGCGCGCACTGTGGCCGACGTGGTCTCAACAGCTCCGCCGACGGTTCCGTCGGCATTACCGGTATGAACCAGCATCGCGGCATAGTTCAGGCGGTGTTTGATTTCTTCAGCGGCCTTTTCAGGTGTCATGCCCTTGTGCTTGCGCCGCTCAAAAAGCTCAGCTGCAAACGCTTCGGCATAGGGAGAGTCCGATGGATCGTGGATTTCGATGCCGTCGACATCCTGACCAGCCTGTTCGGCCAGCAGGGCAGTTACTTTGGCTTTGTCACCAACCAGAATGATGCGCGCGACACCTTCCTTGCGGGCCTTCAATGCACCTTCAACAACACGTGGATCATCGCCCTCAGCGAGGGCGATGATCTTGTCGGAGCTGCTAGCAGCTCCGAGAATTGTGCGTAGTGGCTTCACGCGATTATGCCCCGGCCGACGTATTCATGTCAGCCGCGTCGATACCGGCAACACGGACCGGCTTTTTCATGGCGTCGCGACGGAAAGGATCGCCCAGTTCCTGGTTGATCATGGCTTCGATCAGAGTGGTGATGCCATTTTTCTGGTCGATGATCGCCTGGTTCAGGGCTGCGGTCAGCTCGTCCTGAGTGCGTGCAACGACGCCTTTCAGACCACATGCGGTTGCGATACCGGCATAAGAGACCTGTTGGTCCAGTTCGGTGCCAACGAAGTTGTCGTCGAACCACAGGGTCGAGTTACGCTTTTCAGCGCCCCACTGGTAGTTGCGGAAAACGATCTGGGTCACGGCGGGCCATTCTTCGCGGCCAATCGCGGTCAGTTCGTTCACAGCGATACCAAATGCGCCGTCACCCGAGAAACCGACAACCGGAACGTCCGGGCAACCAATTTTCGCGCCAACAACGGCAGGCAGGCCGTAACCACAGGGGCCAAACAGGCCAGGTGCCAGGTACTTGCGGCCTTCTTCGAAGGACGGGTACGCGTTACCGATGGCGCAGTTGTTGCCGATATCGGACGAGATGATTGCCTCGGTCGGCAGCGCCGCTTGAATTGCGCGCCATGCCATGCGGGGGCTCATCCAGTCGGGCTTAGCGGCACGTGCACGCTCGTTCCAGGTGGTGCCCGGATCGTCGTTCTCGTGGGTCAGCGAGCTCAGTTCTTGCGCCCAAGCTGATTTGGTGGTGGCGATCAGGTTCTTGCGGTCTTCGCGACCTGCTTCACCGGCGTTGTCGCCCAGACGTTCCAGCAGACCTTCGGCCACTTTCTTGGCGTCGCCGACGATGCCAACGGTCACATCTTTGGTCAGGCCGATACGATCAGGGTTCAGGTCAACCTGAATGATCTTGGCATCGGTCGGCCAGTAGTTGATGCCGTAACCAGGCAAGGTCGAGAACGGGTTCAGACGAGTGCCCAGAGCCAGAACAACGTCCGCTTTGGCGATCAGTTCCATACCGGCTTTCGAACCGTTATAGCCCAACGGGCCAGCAAACAGCGGGTGCGAGCCGGGGAAGGCGTCGTTGTGCTGATAGCCAACGCAGACCGGTGCGGTCAGACGTTCGGCCAGATCGGCGGACGCAGGGATCGCGCCGGACAGAACAACGCCAGCACCGTTCAGGATGACCGGGAATTTGGCGTCGGACAACAGGGCCGCGGCTTCGTCCAGTGCTTCGTTGCCACCAGCGGTCGCTGCGAATTCGACGATCTTGGGTAGTTCGACGTCGATGACCTGAGTCCACATGTCGCGCGGGATGTTCATCTGAGCAGGTGCTGAAGCACGCTTGGCTTGCAGGATGACGCGGTTCAGAACTTCGGCGACACGGCTGGGGTCACGCAGTTCTTCCTGGTAGGCAACACAGTCCGCAAACATGCGCATCTGTTCCATTTCCTGGAAGCCACCCTGGCCGATGGTCTTGTTGGCTGCCTGCGGAGTGATCAGCAGAACCGGGGTGTGGTTCCAGTATGCGGTTTTAACGGCAGTCACAAAGTTGGTGATGCCGGGGCCGTTCTGCGCGATCATCATCGACATCTTGCCGGTGGCACGGGTGTAGCCGTCCGCCATCATGCCGCCCGAACCTTCGTGGGCGCAGTCCCAGAAATTGATGCCTGCGGCCGGGAAGATATCCGAAATCGGCATCATGGCCGAACCGATGATACCGAACGCATGTTCGATACCGTGCATTTGCAGAACCTTAACAAAGGCCTCTTCAGTGGTCATTTTCATCTGAGTGTTCTCCGCACAATTGAAGAAAGGTTCGGGCACAGCACCCGCCTTTGATACGGTTTTGGCGCAAGGGGCGAAGCGGCGTTAGGGCCAGAACGTTAGGCGGGATATGTCCAGAGTCGTGCTAGGCGGAACGGATGGCATCCGCGATCAGTTTAACGCCCGGCCCGATGCGGTCTCGGCCAATGGACGAGTATCCAAGGCGATAGAAGTTGCGCGGTTGGTGCAACCCATTGAAGAACGAGGCGCCTGGTTCGATGTGCACGCCCTGGCTCTGCAGCTTTTTGGCAAGTTTGGTCGTGTCCACACGATCGGGGGCCGACATCCAAAGCGACGACCCGCCCATGATTCCGCGTCCGGCAACGGTAAGCCCGTACTGTTCGACCGCGCTGTCCAACGCTTCGCGTCGCCGGGCAAGGGTCTTCGACATACGTCGAATCTGAGCATCATAATGGCCTAGGGACAGGAAATAGGCCGCGGTGCGCTGGATATGGCCCGGCGGGTGGCGCAGCACCAAAGAACGCAAAGCACGGGCCTCGCGGATAAAAGGCTCGGATCCGACAATGTAGCCAAGGCGCAATCCGGGAAACAGCGATTTCGAGAAGCTGCCTACATAGATCACCCGTCCGTCGCGATCCATTGACTTGAGGGCCGGGGAGGGAGATCCCAGAAAGGCCATTTCAAACTCGTAATCGTCCTCGACGACCATGGCGTCCAGTTCGCGGGCGCGTTTCAGCAACTCGTGGCGGCGATCGACGGGCATGGTTGCGGTCGTCGGGCTTTGGTGGCTGGGGGTGGTGAAAATTACATCTGTTTCATCCGGCAACGCATCCGGAGTCAGTCCGTCACGGTCAACAGCCAGTGGTGAAACTTTGCAGTCGGAGTGATTTAGCAAATCCCGCAGTGCATAATAGCAAGGGTCTTCAATCACGGCCGTGCGGTTGCGGTTCAACAGGATGCGTGAGGCCAGCCACAGGGCGTTTTGCGCGCCCATAGTGATCAAGATCTCTTCGGGGCGGGCGGCGATTCCACGGCGCGGCAACGTGTGACGGGCGATGAATTCGATCAGCAGCGGATCATCCTGATCCATGTAGTCCCCGGTCAGGGAGGCAAAATCCTTGTGACCCAGTGCACGGACCGCGCAGAGACGCCAATTGGCGTGGTCGAACAATTTCCGATCTGCCTGACCATAGATGAAAGGGTATTTGTAATCGCGCCAATTACTGGGCTTGGGCAGCACGTCCCCGTCCGAGAACCTGCGTGCGAGGGCCGTGTCCCAGTCGACATTTTCATCGCGTTTTTGCACGGGCGAATACTTGGGTGGCACGGGCGCGTTTTGCGACACGAAATACCCCGACCGGCCTTTGGCAGTCAGGTAGTCATTGGCCAGTAGTTCAGTATACGCCAGTGTCACCGTGATCCGGCTAACACCCAGATGCGCCGCCAGTTTACGAGACGAGGGCAGCTTTTCCCCAACGTGAAACCGGCCAGACAAGATGCCTTCGGCAATCATCTGTTGGATCTGCGCCTGCAGTGTGCCCTGTCCGTTCAATTCCAGAAAGAATGTGTCGACCGATATTCCCATAGCGCCTTATAGGGTGGACTTAAGGTGAGGGCAATCTGGACTTAATCTCGTCTCGAGAATTCGTGAACAAGGCGCTTGACGAAAAAGAACGACTCACCTAAATAACTAGAAATCTAGTTTAATGGAGAAATCAGATGTGGGAAACAGCTGCAGCAGGATTCTCGGCCATGGGCTCTGAAGCGCGACTGAAGGTTCTCAAGACATTGGTTCGGGCTGGTGAGGCTGGGTTGACCGTTGGGGAAATCCAGAACCGCACAGGCATTGCCCCTTCGACATTGGCCCATCACCTGCGGTTCCTCGCGGCCGGCGGGGTCGTCGAGCAAGAGAAAATCGGGCGCGCCACCATCAACCGCGCAAATTACGAAGAATTGAGAGACCTCGCGCAGTTCATTCTTAGCGAATGCTGCGCGGACGAAGTGGGAAAGGCTGCGAACGATGGCTGAGCTGACACAAAACCCAAAGGCACCGGCAAAGGTGGCCGTTGATCTGATCAAAACCCCATGGGCGGTGATCGTGGCCATTTTGGCGCTTGTGGCCGTCCTTGACCCCGGCAATTGGGGAGAGGTTGTAACCTTTGCGGGCAAAGCCCTTGCACATACCGGCCAGTATATTCTGTTCGCCGTCTTGCTGCTGTCTTACCTCAAGGCGACCGGTGCCGAAGTGATGGTTGCGCGCGCCTTTGAGGGGCGCGAAACGCGGATGATCTTTTTGGCCGCAGTCTTCGGCGGTCTCGCACCGTTCTGTTCTTGCGAAGTCATTCCGTTCATTGCTGGTCTGCTGGCGCTTGGTGCGCCATTGTCGGCTGTCATGGCGTTCTGGCTCAGCTCGCCACTGATTGACCCACCGACCTTGTTGATCACGGCAGGCGCATTGGGTTGGCCATTTGCAATCGGCAAGGCCATTGCAGCGGTCGCATTGGGTCTGTTTGGAGGCTTTGCCGTCCGTGCCCTGATGCGAGGCGGCGCGTTTGCCCAGCCTCTGCGCGAATACAAACCGGCTGGCTGCGGATGCGGACCTAAACAGGAGGACAAACCTGTCTGGAAGTTCTGGAAGGTACCCGAGCGTCGTCAGCGCTTCCGGTCCGAGTTCATTCACAACAGCTTGTTCCTGCTTAAATGGTTGGCTCTGGCCTATGTGCTTGAGGCGTTGTTGGTCAGCTATGTGCCGGCCGATCTGATCGCGCGCGTTGTCGGCGGTGACGGTGTTGTACCCATTGTCATTGCCGCGTTGGTCGGGATGCCCGCTTACTTGAACTCCTACGTCGCGCCGCCGCTGCTGGCTGGCCTGATGGAACAAGGGATGAGCGCAGGGGCCGCGATGTCCTTCATGGTCGCGGGTGCCGTCAGTTCGATCCCGGCAATGGCCGCGGTCTGGTCATTGGTCAAACCACGGGTCTTTGCGACCTATCTGGGGCTGGGGATCACTGGGGCCATCACCGCTGGCATTCTGTTCCAGATGATCTGAAACCAAAGCCGCCCGGTGTTCTTACCGGGCGGCTTTACTTATCCTGCTTCGCAGTGGCGCGGCAGTTTGAACCGATACCGAGCCTCGCCACTGTCCACGTACACACGTTTTTCGATGCATGCCGTGGTGCCAACGGTTTGTGAGACCGGAGCGTCGGTCGAAGTGACCGAGGTCGCAGACCCGTCCGGCAGTCGGACCGAAGCAATGACGCCGTTCTTGAGGTCCCCGTTGATGGGTGTCGCTGACAAGACGTTGACGGTCATGAATGCCTCATGCTCGTGCTCGCCGCTGTCGTTGAAGATCAGCAAACCAGCAGCGACGGCAACAAGACCAACACCGCCTGCCACGGGCAAACCCCAGGTCTTCAGGAAGGCATAGATCGAAACGGCGCGATGCGGTCCAAATAGTTTGGAAAGAACGTTCAGCATGGTTTTCTCGTAAAAAAGCCCCGGTCCGTTCAGGCCGGGGCTGTCTGTGCTTTAGGGGCGCGGATCGTCTTCGTCTTCGTCGTCGGCACCGCCTTTGGGCAGGTTGAAGAAGCTGTCCGCGTCGAGGATTGGTTCTTCTTCTTTCTCTTCCGCAGGCTCGTCCGACAGCGAGAAGGTTTCCAGACCTTCGATGGCAGTCGGGATCTTCGGCGCCGCGTCCATTTCCAGCGACTGTTCGGTCGAGACCAGCTTGCGGCGCTCGTCATCGCTCATGACGCCACCTTCGGCAGCTTTCTTTGCTGCGGCTTTCTGCACGATCGCGTCCAACTCGGACTGTTTGCACAGGCCCAGGGCAACGGGGTCAATCGGCTGCATGTTGGAAATGTTCCAGTGGGTCCGTTCACGGATCGACTGGATGGTCGGTTTGGTGGTGCCCACCAGCTTGGCGATCTGACCGTCGCTGAGTTCAGGGTGGAACTTGACCAGCCACAGGATCGAGTTCGGACGGTCCTGACGCTTGGACAGCGGGGTATAGCGCGGACCGCGGCGCTTTTCTTCGCCGCTTGCGGCAGGGTTGAACTTGAGCTTCAGTTTGTGCAGCGGGTTGTTCTGCGCGGTATCGATCTCGTCCTGGGTCAGCTGGTTGTTGGCGATGGGGTCAAAGCCTTTCACGCCAGCGGCCACATCGCCGTCTGCGATGCCCTGCACCTCAAGCTCGTGCATGCCTACGAAATCCGCGATCTGCTTGAAGCTGATCGTGGTGTTGTCCACCAGCCATACGGCTGTTGCCTTGGCCATAAGCGGTTTTGCCATCAGCCCGTCTCCTATAAATACATCTTTCCCGTCGCCGGAATTCGGCGGCCCCTTTTTTGGGGCAGGTTTCCGTTGTCGGGGAACTTGGTCCGTATATAGTCGCGCCAAGGCAAGAAGGGAAGAGGCGAATGCGCTGGGTTGTTTTGGGGCTGGTTTCGTGGATTTTCGGTGCAATGGCGGCGCTGGGCGATGGCGAAAAAGCGGGCGAGTTTGACTACTACGTCTTGTCGCTTAGCTGGTCGCCAAACTGGTGCGCCCGCGAAGGCGATGCGCGCGGATCGGATCAATGCGACACCCGGCATGACCATGGCTGGATCCTGCATGGTCTGTGGCCTCAGTACCATCAGGGCTGGCCCGCCTTCTGCCGCACGCCCGAGGCACCGCCATCGCGCGCTATGTCACGCAAAATGACGGATATTCAGGGCAGTTCCGGTCTGGCGTGGCATCAGTGGAAAAAGCACGGGACCTGCTCGGGCCTCAGCGCGTCCGACTATTATGCGCTGTCCCGGCAGGCGTATGAGGCGGTTGAGCGTCCTCAGGTATTCCGCAAGCTGGACGCCTCGGTCAAACTGCCTGCATCAGTCGTGGAGGAAGCCTTTCTGAAAGCCAACCCCGGCCTTGAGCGCGACATGATCACTGTGACCTGCAAGCAGGGCTATATAGAAGAGGTCCGCCTGTGCCTGTCGCGCGACCTTGAACCCGTGCCTTGTGGGCGAGACGTGATCCGAGATTGCACCGCCAAAGACGCCCTGTTTGATCCGATTCGCTAGAGTTTCTTGTTCTGGCAGTCGCGCGCATATTCCAGCGCCTTGGCCGTGCCTTTCAGATCAATCGCCATGACCACCTCACCCGCCGGGTTATAGACGGTCATGGTTTTGTTCTGGGCAATCGCATCCACGAAGCTTCGGTCTGTGAAAAACACCGTTGCACCTGGCACGTCGCGCTGATTGAAGCCGATGGCAGCGGCGTCATAGCTTTTGCCGTCCAGATCGAACCGGATCGGATAGCTCTCACCTTGCCTAATGTCGCCCCACGCCTTGTTGTAGACGGCGAAATAGCCGCGATTGTTCAGCGCATCATAGCCCAGCCGCACGACCGAGAGGTCCTGATACACCGTCTGGATCAGACACCCGTTCCCAAGCGCAGGGTCCATCATGATGTTCCAGCCTTCGACAAAGCCCTTGTCGACGAGTTCTTGCGACAGGGCAGAAGTGGCGGTGAAGGCGGCGAATGTGAAGGCGAGAAGGCGTGTCATTGGTTCGTTCCTGCAAATCAGATCTAATGGGAAAGCCCTGGCAAAGCCGTAAGGGCAACGAACAATCTACAATACTACTTGTTTACATGTAACCTGGCGGTCCACATTCTGGACATCACGTTAGTTCATGATTTTTTTTTGCGTCAATGGCAGCTTTCGGAAGTCGCCATTCCTGCGTCACCGTTTGGCATTGCGGCAATGTCTTCCGCATAGCAGGCTAGGCTTTTGCCGTTTGTGCCGCCGCGGGAATAGAAGATAAAATGAACAAGGGAGCCATCTCGTTTTTGTGATTGTACGTAGAATCTTGTCGCGTTTGGTGGGGCGCTTCGAACTGTCTCTAAAATGAATGGAAGTGCTCCATCAAAATAGAGTTTGATATCGCCCCAATCTTCCAACAGAAACGCAACGAAGTCTGCATCTTCTATCTCTTCGGGCCTCGCATTCGGGTCGAACATAGGGTTGCTAAGTGCGATTTCATTGTAAAACTTATCTAGTTTGTGTTTATCCAATTCGGACAGCACCATTAGTTTTAGTTTATTCGAATTTTTGGCGGTTGCTGTCCCGGCCAAGCTTTGGACGACAATCATTGCTGCCAGTATTATCAGATAGAGTTTTTGCTTCATAAACACCCTCAAAATAAGAATATCCCCAACTAGTGTAACAAGCGGCGCGAGAAGGACTAAATTTCCTTCCTGGCCCGCAACGCCGCAGTAATCGTCCCGTCATCCAGATAATCCAGCTCACCCCCAATCGGAACACCCTGCGCCAGTGAGGTCAGGCGGACCTGTCCCTCGAGCTGATCGGCGATGTAGTGGGCGGTGGTTTGTCCATCGACGGTGGCGTTCAGGGCCAGAATGACCTCAGAAATCCCTTCGGCCATCACTCGATCCTTTAGACGGGGGATGCGAAGCTCGTCCGGGCCGATGCCGTCCAAGGCAGACAGCGTGCCGCCCAGGACGTGATAGCGACCCTTGAAAACTGCAGCGCGTTCCATCGCCCAGAGGTCGGCGACGTCTTCGACCACGCACAACTCTCCGGTCGCGCGATCCTCGCTATCGCAGATGTCGCAGATATCGGTGGTGCCCACGTTGCCGCAATTCAGGCATTCGCGGGCGGTGGCGGCCACCTGCTGCATTACGTCCGACAGGGGCGTCAGCAGCAGGGTGCGTTTTCGGATCAGGTGCAGCACCGCGCGGCGAGCCGAACGGGGGCCGAGGCCCGGCAGTTTGGCCATCAGGTCGATCAGATTGTCGATATCGCTGTTCGAACTCACGGCGTGCGCTCCTGCAAAAGGGCCGGGCAGTTGTGCCCGGCCTTTGGGTCGTCAGGAGTGTCTATCAGAACGGCAGCTTGATGTCTGCGGGCAGACCCATGCTTTCGGTCAGCCTTGCCATCTCTGCCTGAGAGCGCTCGGCCGCTTTGGTTTGCGCGTCCTTGATAGCGGCCAGAATCAGATCTTCGACAACTTCCTTATCGTCGCCATTGAAAATCGACGGATCGATGTCCAGACCCTTCAGCTCGCCTTTTGCTGTGGCGGTGGCCTTCACCAGCCCTGCACCGGATTCGCCTACAACCATCAGGTTGTTCAGCTCTTCCTGCATGTCCGTCATCTTGGTCTGCAAATCCTGTGCGGATTTCATCATCTTGGCCATATCGCCCAGACCGCCGAGTCCTTTGAGCATTTACTGTCTCCTAAATTGTGATCGCCTTAGGCGAACATATACAGCGTAAAGTGTTATCGACGCACATAGCGCAATTGTCAGCCCTATGAATAGGGTGGAATGACCGATGCACCCGATGTCTGCCGCCGTTCTACGCGAGTCATCCATCATGTCGTCGACAAAAATGTGAGCCGCCCAAATTGCCCAAGCGAAGGACGTAGCCAATGCGATCCATGGGTTTCCGCGCCAGATTGCTATAGCAGACAACACCAGCAAGACCATGGATACCGGATGCAAGGTGAGAGCAACTGCTTCGACCAATTCGCTAACCGGTTCGCCATCCCAGCCAGGGTTAAATACTTCGCATGCTTCGTAGTAGACCGCATCGATGTGTGCAAAGTGCAGCTGTTAATCCTCCTCGAACGGGTCCCATTCGTCTTCGACCTCAGGCAGGGCTTCGGTTTCGACCTTGGCGGCGCGTTCTTCCGGGGTTTCGATCCGCTTGATGCGCGCTTTTGGAAACTGCATCAGAACGGCTTGAACCAGTGGGTGTTGTTCGGCCTGCGCTTTCAACGCCAGATCAGCCGCGTCTCGTACCTCGGCGATTGTTGCTGCGTCCCCGTCGGCCACAATTGAGACGGCCCATCGGTTTCCGGTCCAGCGTTGCAAGGCCGAACCAAGCCTTTGCGCCAGATCGGTCGGCGCTTTGTCCGTCGGCGTGAACTCGATTCGTCCCGGGGAATACGAGACGAGACGCACGCCGTTTTCGACCTCAACCAACAGTTTTACATCCCGGTTCGTGCGGATCAGTTCGACCACGTATTCGAAGGTTGGATAGTGTGCCAGCGCGGTCTGGACGTCCTGGGCAAGCGCTGCGGTGGGCGCCCCTGCAGGCCCGCGTTGCGCCGAGAGATGCGCAGAGGACGTCGCCTGTGCAGGTGCATGAGTTGGCACAGCCACACCACCGCCAGGTCCCCCGCTTGGTGGGGGTGGAGGCGCATCCTGTAGTCGTTTGATAAGCTCTTCGGGGCTTGGCAAATCGGCCACATGGGTCAGACGAATGATTGCCATTTCGGCGGCCATCATCGCGTTGGGTGCTGCAGAGACCTCCTCCAGCGCTTTCAGCAACATCTGCCACATGCGTGTCAACACCCGCATCTGCAGCGCCTCGGCCATCTGTTGACCCCGTGCGCGTTCATCCGGTGAGACGGTGGGGTCATCGGCGGCATCGGGAGTGATTTTGACCACGGAAACCCAATGGGTGATCTCGGCCAGATCGCGCAGAACAGCCAGCGGATCGGCCCCTTCGGCATACTGGCCGCTCAACTCAGTCAATGCCCCAGCCGCATCGCCACGCAAAATCATGTCCATCAGATCCAGAACGCGCCCCCGATCTGCAAGGCCCAACATTGCCCGAACCTGATCGGCGCTTGTTTCCCCTGCACCATGTGAGATCGCCTGATCCAACAGCGATGTTGCATCGCGCGCAGAGCCTTCGGCCGCGCGCGTGATCAAAGCAAGCGCGTCTTCTGCGATCTGCGCATTCTCAGCCGCTGCGATCTTGTTGAGAAGGCCAATCATGTCTTCGGGTTCGATTCGGCGCAGGTCAAACCGCTGACAGCGGGACAGTACGGTCACCGGCACCTTGCGAATTTCGGTCGTCGCAAAGATGAACTTCACATGCTCGGGCGGTTCCTCGAGCGTTTTGAGCAGCGCATTGAAGGCGCTGGTCGACAGCATGTGAACTTCGTCGATGATGTAAATCTTATAACGCGCACTGGCGGCACGATATCGGACACTGTCGATAATCTCGCGAATGTCGTTCACACCGGTCCGGCTGGCGGCGTCCATCTCCATCACGTCGACATGGCGTCCTTCCATGATGGCAACGCAATGCTCGCACTGACCACAAGGTTCGGTCGTTGGTTTGCCTTCACCATCGGGACCGATGCAGTTCATACCTTTGGCGATAATCCGGGCGGTGGTGGTTTTGCCGGTGCCGCGAATACCGGTCATGATAAAGGCCTGCGCGATCCGATCCGCTTCGAACGCGTTTTTCAGCGTGCGCACCATTGCGTCCTGTCCAACCAGATCTGCAAAGGTTTCAGGGCGGTACTTGCGGGCAAGAACCTGATAGGCGGGGCTGGGCGTTTCGGTCATGTCTGCTCTGTCAGATTCGTGTCAGAAATGCAGCGTAGAGACCCGGGCCGCCCGCGTCCACAGCAGGCTTTGTGGAATTTCGGTTTGGACCGCGTCTGTAAGCGGGATAAACCGGCTGTCAAAATTTGGTGGGCCGGTGGCAGTAGGAGCATAAGCTTTGGCAAAATTTGCAATCTACGCGCTGCCTGTTGGCTCAGGCACCATGGCGCTGTCCCCTTTGCCTGGCGGCGGCGGTGGGTATGTGGACGATTTGAGGGTGATACAGGACTGGAACCCCGATCTGGTGATTTCAATGACCACCGAGGCCGAGATGCAGCAGATCGGCGCAGGCGGTTTTGGTCGAGACGTTCAAAGCAGGTCCGCTACCTGGGTGCATCTTCCGGTCGAGGATTTTGGCACGCCGCCCCTGCCAATCGAAACTCTTTGGCCCCAAGCCAGCGCAGCCGCCCGGCAGGTTCTGTCCGACGGTGGACGCGTGCTGGTGCATTGCCGGGGCGGTTGTGGGCGGTCGGGGATGGTCGCGCTGAGGCTCATGGTGGAAAGCGGTGAAGATCCAAACCACGCGCTAAACCGGCTGCGCTTGGCCCGACCATGTGCGGTGGAAACGGATGAGCAGATGGCTTGGGCCATGAAACCGGCCCAGAGCGATCGGTGAACTAGGATCAGACCGTGGCTTGTTGAACAACCTGATGCGATGGACGCGGTGCAAGGGCCGATGCCTGAAGCATGGCGCAAGGCAAGGCCGCCAAAACACCAGCAGGCAGAGTGGAAAAGTCAGGGTCGAACATCATATCGGCGTATTCGTCCAGTGTGTCGGCTGAGTCGCCCGTGTTTGCTCCGCAATAGACCCTGATCCGGGCCGGGCTGGCGCGAAACCGTGCGGTGCAGCCCTCATCGCAATGGGTCAGTTCGCTGGAGCCGTCCACCTCAAATCCGCTGGTCGTCATCGGTTGTGCTGTTGCCATCGCCTCGGCCAAGGCTCGAGCCATTTGGGCCAATGCGGGGCAGGTTTTCCCCGTTTTCTGGCACAGTGTGGCGGTGAACTCGTGGGTCGTTGTCTTCCAGATCATAATGCGCCCTCCGCGCGGTGAACGGGGGACGTGGAACAGGGAACTCAGCGCACTGAAGACCTGCCCGGACACCCCGCCCGAGTTTCGGTTTTTACTTTGATGGCAGGTCTCCTGACTTGCGGGTCATTGCTTTGCCGACCTTCCCAGCCTTTCGGCCAGTGGTATTTCGGCATTGCTTACCGCTTACAGTTGCGGGGGCAGTCGCGGCCTTGGTCCGTTCCGGCATTGCCGGGCTGGACCGCACCGAGTTCCCTTTTCATCCCGCCCCAATATAAGGACGAGAACCATCACCTCATCGCTAGCGGTTGTAGGTGGCTTGAGTCAAGCGGGCTGTTTCCCACCGTTCAAGTGGACGCTTGGTCACTTTGAAAATCTGTTGACTCTAGTCGCGCAAAAGCGCCGATATGCCATATGTGAACCGAATAGTTCAGATGCTTGCGAGGGCACCATGTTGGACAACACTCCGGTCGTTTTGACCGAGGATTTCACGTTTTCTGCCGGAGAGGCCGAACTGTCGGCACGGCTGTATATGCCTGCCTCGGCACCCGATGTGGCGGTTGTAGTCCATGCAGCCACAGGCGTACCGCGCGACTATTACCAGCATTTTGCGCGGTGGTTGGTGGAAGAACAGGGTATGGCCTGTCTGACCTATGACTATCGCGATTTTGGCCACTCTCTACGCGGGCGCCTACGCGATTCGCAGGCCACGATGGCCGATTGGGCGTTGATCGACATGCCCGCTGCTCGCGCTGAAATGCGGCGCAGATTTCCCGCCGCCCAGCAGTGGAGCATTGGCCATTCGGTGGGTGGAATGCTGGGGCCAATTCAGCCCGATATTGAACAGATCGACCGGATGATCTGTGTCTGTTCAGGTTTGGTGACGGTATCCGACCACCCCTGGCCGTATCGCGCACTGGCGACAATGTTTTGGTATGCCCACCCGCCATTGCTGGTTAAGGCATTGGGATACCTGCCGGGCAAGGCACTTGGGTTCGGCTCGGACCTTCCGGCACGTGTCTACTGGCAGTGGCGCAAATGGTGCACCGCTGCGCTGAGCTACGTGCCGGATATCGGCAAAAGCCTTCCAGACGCCCGTTGGGCTGCGTCGGAAACACCCGTCGATCTGTTCACAATGGACGATGATCAGGTGGTGCCCCCGAACGCGGTTTGGCGCCTGGCCGATCTTTACGGTCCCAAAGCCCGCCGGCATCAGTTGTCGCCGAAAGACATTGGATTGGCCGAGATCGGTCACATCGGCGCATTTGCGCGCCGAAATGCGGCCATATGGCCCCGGTTGATCGCCTGAGCCGGACTTACAGCTTTTTGCGGGATTTCTTGTCCTGCATCACCGATCGTACCATCTTACCAAAGGCCTTGTCGCGCGCACGAGACTGCGCCACGGTTTCCGAGTTCCTCTCATCCTCGCGCCGCAGCTTTCGCCAACGCTCTAGCCGCTCTGTGTCAAGGGATCCGGTGGAAATCGCATCCTGCACAGCGCATCCCGGCTCGGCCTGATGCTGACAATCGGAAAAGCGGCAGGTTTGGGCCAATTCCAGAATGTCGGAAAAGACCTCATCGACGCCATCTTGTGCATCCAGCAACCGCAAAGCCCGCATGCCGGGTGTATCGACCAGCCAGCCTCCGTTCTGCATCGGATGCAACGCGCGCGCCGTTGTCGTGTGCCGCCCGCGCGCGTCGTCCTCGCGAATGCCGGACGTTGCCTCCTCCAGACCAGTCATGGCGTTGACCAATGTTGTCTTGCCGACACCGGATGAGCCGACCAGTGCAGCGGTCTGTCCAGCAGGGCACCAGGACAGTACTTGCTGCACGTCCAGGGCATCCAAAGCATTGATTGCCAGTACGGTCAAAAACGGAGCCAGCGACTCGGCTGCTTTGGAGAAATTACTAGGATCGGTACAGGTATCGGCCTTGGTTAGAACTATCACCGGATAGCACCCGGCCTGGTGTGCCAAAGCCAAATACCGTTCCAGCCGGGCCAGATTGAAGTCGGCATTGCAGGAACTGACGATGAACAGCACATCCACATTGGCGGCGATCAACTGGACCTCGGCCGCGGTTCCGGCAGCGCGGCGTTTCAACAGGCTGCGGCGTTCCAGCAGGTGTTGAACCCGGTTTTGATCATCCGCCAATACCCAATCTCCGACGGCAAAGTCGCCCGTCGGTTGGGTCAGGGTGAGCAGAGGTGTTTCACCGTTGATGCTTGCGCCGATCAGGCGATCACGGTGAACGGCTGTGATGCGAAAGGGAGCGCATGTAGGATTGGCCGCATGTTGTGCGGCAAAGTGTGAGGACCATCCCAGGTCCGAAAGTGTAAAAGACATTGTTCTGCCTGTGTTCAGGTACAGCAAGCCGTCTGGATGGCGGTCGCGTATCCAGCGGTAATGTGTTCAGGCAGGTGTGAGGGTCGGCCTCAGAAACGCTCTGCCCAAAGGGTTTTTGCTACAATCATAAAAGCCCTCCTGCGGCTAACGATTCAAGTAAGTGAGAGGTTGGACATCGACCCAAGCGGGGCTCGTTGTGGCTGCTTCCTTCCGGACCTGACCAGGTTGGCGAGGCGCTCGCCCGCGCCAACCTCTCGAAAATCGATATAGGGAAGACACGCAGAAATGACAACCCGTCACAGTGAGAGTTGAATGCGCAAGAACCCTTCGGCATTCGTGCCAGCCAGCGTTGGGCTGAACTCTGTGATGTCCGCGAGGTGACGTTGTGCCTGTTGACCGGTCTTCAACAGGACAGAGGACCCCGGCATGGGCGCAAAACGGAATGGGCAGGGGCCCTGTTCCAGCGATTCCGTGGGCAATGCTCCGGTCAGGTAATCCTTCAGCGCGTGTTGGATCGGCAAAGCCGGAACGTTGATGATTTCGGCGTCTCGTATGAACGGGAAATGCCCTCCGCCGCTGGCCCGATAATTGTTCAGTGCAACGACAAAGCGTTGTTCGGACGTTATCGCGCGGCCGTCGAAACGAAGATCTGAGATGCGTCGGTATGCTGGATTTACCAGTCGCCCCTCCGCATCGAACCGAGGCGGTACGCTCAGGTCGATCACGTAGCTTAGCCCGAATAGTACATCGAAATTGTGTCCGGCTCGATCAGGATTGACCAATTCAGTTTGCACGCCGGGTTTCACCTGATTGAATACGCCCGCAGACATTTCAAGCCAATCTCTGATGTGCTCTCCTGTCACCGCGACCGAACGAAGTTCGTTTGGAAAGATGTTCAGATCAGCCACGTGTCGCATGCGCATCACGCCCGCAGGAATGTCCGAGTAAAAACGAGGCCCGGCACGACCACCGAATTTTGAAGGTGCCACGGCGGACAGTAAAGGTGTCGCTTCATGGGGTGTGCCCTTCAGGTTGTAGCGCACGGCCGAAGCCTGTGCTGCGGCCACCATCGCAAGCCCGCGATCCCTGGTGCAAAAGCTGAAATAGCTGTGCAGGTGCTGATCCGTATGCCCAATTGGTTCCTCGGCCTGTTTTC
This sequence comes from Ruegeria sp. CDSC068, assembly GCF_059610545.1. Taxonomy (NCBI): domain Bacteria; kingdom Pseudomonadati; phylum Pseudomonadota; class Alphaproteobacteria; order Rhodobacterales; family Roseobacteraceae; genus Ruegeria; species Ruegeria sp. CDSC068. The sequence continues at coordinate 47,787 of NZ_JBXWNV010000009.1, read as the reverse complement.
GTGTTGCGGAATGCACATCCGAAAACAGCGCCACCAATGACGGGTCTTCGGGTGCCGGCTCAACACCTGTGACCGGGCGCAGTTCAGAACGACGCGCCACGACCGACCAGCCCTTTTCTGTCGTGGCAACCAGCGTCAGATCAATCACGCCAAGATGAGATCCGGCAGATCCCGGCATGACAACAGGTGTGCCATGCACCATACCGCCAGTGGCATCGACGTGTTCTAGCCCAGCGTGCGACTTCCCCGGCAGGGTCAGATGCGTGTGCCCGGCGATGATGGCGTCTATACCCTCAATCGCGGCCAGGGGGATTATCGCGTTTTCAAGATCGGGCGCGGGGTCGACGGACCCCAGCCCCGTATGGGCAAGCGCGATGATCACGTCGCAGCCGTGGGATCGAAGCTCAGACACTTTAGTGCGCGCGCAGGTCAGAATGTCGTCTATCCGGACGTCATCACCCAGCCGATGAGATTCCCAATTCCGGGTCTGCGGCGGAACCACCGAGAAGACGCCGACGGTTAGCGAGGCTTGGTGCCCCGCGACCTCAATCCGGCGGGTTAGAACTGCCAGATCCTGCCAGACGACCTTGACACCAGATCGATGAACATTGCTGCAAACCACCGGACAGGGGGCCTGCGAAAGGATGCTGTCCAGTATATCTTGACCGAACCCGAAATCATGATTGCCCAACCCGATCGCATCATACTCTAACGTGCTAAAGGCCTGCATCAGCGCATGCGGCTTGTCAGCTTGCTCGGCGGCGAGGTCCCCAACCGGAGTTCCCTGCAGCGAATCGCCGTTGTCAAAAAGCAGCACGGTTGAGCCTTCCCCCTGCGCCTCAGTTCGGGCTTCACGGATCAGGCTGGCGGTTCGGGTCAGGCCAATTGTGGGTTCAGGGGTGTCAGAATAGTAATCAAAACCCCTCAAGTTCATATGAAGATCCGTGGTGGCCAGTATTCGGATCTGCACGGTCTGCGAAGGCAGAGAAGGGGAAGGTTTCAAATTTCTACTTTTGGCAGTTTTGTTTTAGTCATTTTCAACAAAAAGATTAATCACAGTGAATTGCAAGGTTTAGCTGTGTTCATTCGATAGCGACCTGTGGTTTTGGGGGTGGAATACCGTTGCAACTGATTGGCCGACATGGCAGCCCTGTGCGGAGCAAGCCTAAGGATAACTTATGAAAAATGCGGAATATGTGACGTTTGGTAGCTCGGGGCTGGATCGTGCGGCGCATATTCGTGGGGATGCTGATGCGGTCGCGCGAGCGCGATCGCATCCCGATGCAAAATGCCTGCTGTTGTGGCGCGGTAAAGTTTTAGTTCAGGGTGAGGCGCTGGATCAGTTGGGACTGATCTCGATGTCACATAAACTGGTCGAAACCGGGCCGGGCGGTTCCGTCGAGCAGCCTGTATTCCTGGGGCTTTCAGACGACGCGCCGGTGTTTGCCACTGATATTTCGGGCTGGACGGCTGATGGGTTGGACGTGTCCGGTGTCGGAGGCTTTATCGATAAGTCAGAGCAACAGCACCCGGACTTGCCCCACGGCCATGTCTTCGCCGAGCTGCGCCGGATCATGACCCGTTTGTCGGCGCGTGACGCCGAACTGGCGGCCTCGGCCAAAGCGGTGACCGCGTGGCACGAAACGCATCGGTTTTGCGCCCGGTGCGGCGCAGCCAGCGAACTTGCGCAGGCTGGGTGGCAGCGCAGTTGTCCGTCCTGTGGCGGGCAGCATTTTCCGCGTACCGATCCGGTCGTCATCATGTTGATTACCCTTGGCGATTCTGTGCTGATGGGACGTTCACCGGGTTGGCCGGAAGGGATGTATTCGCTGTTGGCAGGGTTTGTTGAACCGGGTGAAACGCTTGAGGCCGCAGTCCGTCGGGAAGTGATGGAAGAGGCGGGCGTGCCAGTGGGTGAGGTCCGTTACCTGTCTAGCCAACCCTGGCCATTTCCGGCCTCGTTGATGTTCGGCTGCGCGGGCGAGGCGTTGTCGCGCGACATCACCATCGACCCGGTTGAAATCGAAGATGCGATGTGGGTTACCAAATCCGAGATGATGCAGGCCTTTGCCGGCGAACACCCCGTTTTGCTGCCAGCCCGCAAGGGAGCGATTGCGCATTTTCTTTTGCAAAACTGGCTTGCGGATACATTGGACTGACAAAATACTGTTCTGAAAAGCGAGAGAACCCCGAACCACAATGCAGTTTACAGTGCGCGAAGATATCGAAGCTCCCATCAACTCGGTGTTTGAAATGGTGGCCGACTTCGACCGATTCGAACGGATCGCAATGCGGCGCGGGATCGACGTCCGGCGGATTTCGGGCGAATTGGGCGTTGTTCCGGGCACCAGTTGGGAGACAGAATTCAGGTTACGCGGAAAGCCACGTCAGATTTCTGTGCAGATGGCCGAATGCGACCCGCCTTTGCTGATGCGGTTCGAAGCGGCAAGCAAGGGGATGAACGGGGTAACGACGGTGGAGCTTTTGGCCCTGTCGCAGCGCCGCACGCGCCTAAGCGTTGATATGTCCCTGTCAGCCAAATCCCTCCCTGCGCGGCTGCTGTTACAATCACTAAGGCTTGGGCAATCCCGGTTTCGGCGACAGTTTCAGTTCCGCCTGACCGAATTCGCACGGGAAATGGAACAACGTCACATTCATGGTGGTTGATTGCCCAAAGCTGTGGTGGGAACGAGATGGATAGCTTTAGTGTTCGTGAGGCGGTGTTGACGGATGCCCAAGGTATCTCAGAGGTACTGTGGGACATCGCAGCGGCCGGAAAGCGTAACAAGCGCTGCGACGTTGATTTTGCCCGCGAGCATTACGTGGCCGATCCCGACCGGATCAGATGCTCTGTTGCTTTTCAGGAGGAGCAGGTCCTGGGATTTCAATCGTTGAAATGGGCGGTCGAAAACAACCCATATGGCGCTCCGGTCGGGTGGGGCGTCATTGGAACGCATATTCGCCCGTCTGCCGCACGGCGCGGTGTCGGGCGTGCCTTGTTTCGTGCGACGCTCTTGGCGGCACGGGAAAGTGGCCTACCGGCCATTGATGCGACCATTTCGGCCACAAACGCCGAAGGATTGGCCTATTATTCGGCGATGGGCTTTGTGGATTATCGGGAGCACGAGGGTGCCCAGTGCAAAAGCTTTTCCGTGATTTGAGCCGAGGTGGCTTCAGCCGCGCGGTTGAGCCGCTGGGTAGACGCCCAAAATCTCGACATTCGTGGTGAAGTGTTCCAGTTCTTCCATCGCCAACTGTACGTTCCGGTCGTCCGGGTGGCCCACGATATCGGCATAAAACTGGGTCGCAGTGAACGACCCATCGACCATGTAGCTTTCCAGCTTGGTCATGTTGATGCCGTTGGTCGCAAACCCACCCATCGCCTTGTAAAGCGCAGCCGGAATGTTGCGCACCTGAAAAACAAAACTGGTGATCATGCCATGTTCTCCGCGGCGTGACATGTCGGCCTGCTGTGACATCACCAGAAAGCGCGTGGTGTTGTTGTCGCGGTCTTCAATGTGCCGGGCAAGAACGTTCAAGCCGTAGATTTCGCCGGCCAACTCGCTGGCCAATGCTGCTGAATGCACCTCGCCTTGTTCCGAGACCTCGCGGGCCGCACGCGCGTTGTCGGGGCTGACACGTCCCTTGATGTTGTGTTCTTTCAAAAACCCGGCGCATTGCGGTAGCAGAACCAGGTGCGAGTGTGCCTCGGTGACATCCTCGATTTTGGCCCCTGGAACGGCAAGAAGGTTGATGTGAACGCGTACGAACGCTTCTTCGATGATGTGCAGCCCGCTGTGGGGAAGCAAACGGTGGATATCGGCGACCCGGCCATACGTGGTGTTTTCGACCGGCAGCATTGCCAATTCAGCCTCACCTGCGCGCACCGATTCGATCACATCTTCGAAAGTCCGGCAGGGCAGGGCCTCCATATCGGGGCGGGCATTACGGCAGGCCTCGTGGCTGTAGGCGCCGGGTTCTCCCTGAAATGCAATACGTTTGGTCATTTGGTCGATTCCGTGCAACAAGTTCGATAATTGGGCGTTTAGTCGCGGTGTCTATACCTTGCCTCTTGTAAGGGGAAGCCTTAGACACCCCGCAGACAGCTGAAATGGACTCGCGATCAATGTTCGACACGATGACAGTTACCAAGGCCGCAGCAGGCCTGTTTGGCACCTTCCTGGTGCTGCTTTTGGCCAAATGGGGTGCCGAAGTGCTTTACCATGCGGATGGGCATGGTGAGACGGCCTCGTATATTATCGAAACCGAAAGCTCCGGTGAAAGTGCTGACGGCGAAGAAGTGGTGTTCGAAGACATGCTGGCCGCCGCAGACCCAGATAAGGGCGCGCGGGTTTTCCGTAAATGTACTGCCTGCCACAAGCTGGAAGACGGCGCCAACGGCACTGGCCCCTACCTGTTTGCAATCGTGGATCGCCCGGTTGCTTCAGCCAAAGGTTTCACTGGCTACTCAGCTTCGATGCAAGCCCATGGCGGCAATTGGACACCCGAAGCGCTGGATGCGTTCCTGACCCGCCCCAGTGCCTATATCTCAGGTACATCCATGAGCTTTGCGGGTCTGAAAAAACCGCAGGAACGGGCCGACCTGATTGCCTACCTGCAGACCATCAACTGATCTTTCGCTCAGTTTTGACGCATTCAAAAGCCGCTGCCCCGTGCAGCGGCTTTATTTTTTGTCTAAGTAAATCTTCACAAAGTGTTCACGCACTCTAAACTTGAAACTGGCAGTGCTGGTCTTTTAGCTGCCGCAAACAATATTAAAGACGTCAACGAGCAGGGGATGAACCACATGAAATCCAATCGAGTTACCGCTTTAGCGCGAACAAGGGATTTCGGACGCTTAGTTCACATTCTAGCTTTGGGGGCATTGCTCTGTGCAGCCGCTGCAACTCAGCTTTTTGCTGAGGAAAAGATCATCAAATCACACGGGTTCTCGGAATTCGGTGATTTGAAGTATCCGGACGGCTTTGCGCATTTCGACTATGTGAACCCGGATGCGCCACGTGGTGGAGAACTCTCCTATGCGGCGCAAGGCACGTTCGACAGCTTTAATCCCTATACCAGGCAGGGCCGGGCTGGTGCGAGGTCGGCAGATCACTACGAAAGCCTGCTGGTTCCATCCTATGACGAACCGGCGGCCTATTATGGCCTGCTAGCCGAAAGCCTGGAGTACCCCGAAAGCTATGATTGGGTGATCTTCAACATCCGCCCCGAGGCGCGGTTTTCCGACGGCACACCGGTGACGGCCGAAGATGTGGTGTTTTCCCATAATCTGCTGCTGGATCAAGGGCTGAAATCTTATGCCGACGCAATTCGCCAGCGGATCCCCAAGGCCGAGGCGCTGGATACCCATCGTGTAAAGTTCTACTTCTCGCCAGATTTCCCCCGCCGAGGCCGGATTTCTCAAGTTGGGGCCACGTCGATTTTCTCTAAGAAATGGTTCGAGGAAGACCCTGAAAACCGCCGATTGGACAAGTCGCGGCTCGATCCGGGTATCGGCTCGGGGCCATATGTTCTGGATGATTATGATATCAACCGGCGCATCGTCTATAAGCGCAACCCCGATTATTGGGGCAACGATGTCAACGTCAACGTGGGCCGCAACAACTTTGACACCATCCGCGTCGAGTATTTCGCCGATTCCATTGCTGCGATGGAGGGGTTCAAGGCGGGCACGTTTACCCTTCGGCAGGAAAACAACTCGAAAAGCTGGGCAACGGCCTATGATTTCCCGGCAATTGCGAATGGTTCTGTCGTGCGGGCTGAACTGGCAGACGGAAATGTGCCGTCGGCGTCGGGCTTCATCATGAACCTTGACCGGCCAAAGTTTCAGGACCCCCGCGTTCGCGAAGCTATCCAGCTGGCATATAATTTCGAATGGACAAATGAGAGCCTGCAATATGGATTATTCCAGCAGCGCAGCTCTTTCTGGGAAGGAACGCATCTTGAGGCGACCGGCCTGCCCGAAGGGCGCGAGCTTGAGGTGTTGCAGGAATTGGGTGACGCGCTGGACCCGGCCATCCTGACCGAAGAACCGGTCTCGGCGCATGAATCCCGGGCCGCCCGCCAAAATGACCGTGGCAACTTGCGCAAGGCGATGAAACTGCTGGACGAAGCTGGCTGGCTTGTTGGGGATGACGGCATTCGTCGCAACGACAAGGGCGAAGTGCTGTCTGTTGCATTTCTGTCCGACCAGCCAACGCTGGACAGGCTTATTCAACCCTTCGTCGCCAATTTGCGGGCAATGGGGATTGATGCGAGCTACAACCGCGTGGACAACGCCCAGTTCACCTTGCGCCGCCGGGACCGTGATTTCGACATGATTGTTGGCGGGTACCCGAGGTCGTTGCAGCCGTCGACAGGGTTGTATCAGCAGTTCGGAACCGAAGCGGCCTCTTACTCGGTCTTCAACCCGTCGGGTGTGCATGGCCCGGATATCGAACCGCTGATCGATAACATTGCCTCTGCCGAAGACAGCGAAGAGCTGTTTGCAAATGTCCGCGCATTGGACCGCGTCCTGCGCGCCAAGCGGATCATGGTTCCCACGTGGTATCTGGGCAAGCACTGGGTTGCTTACTGGGACATGTACGAATTCCCGGAAAATCTGCCGCCTTACGCATTGGGTGTTGAAGACCTTTGGTGGATCAACGAAGAGAAAGAAGCCGAGTTGAAATCCTCCGGCGCCTTGAGGTAATCCGCCCCCATGGGAGCATATATTCTTAGACGACTGTTGCTGGTCATCCCAACCCTGCTTGGGATTATGATCGTCAACTTCACGCTGGTTCAGTTCGTTCCTGGCGGACCGATTGAACAGATCATCGCCCAGTTGGAAGGTGGCGGTGATGTGTTCGAAGGGATCGCCGGCGGCGGCAGTGACATCGAGCAGCAGACCGGCGGCACGAATGACCGCTACATTGGTGCGCGTGGCCTTCCGCCCGAGTTTATCGAAGAACTGGAAAAGGAATTCGGGTTCGACAAACCGCCGGTTGAGCGGTTCCTCAACATGATGGGCAATTACCTGACGCTGGACTTTGGTGAGAGCTATTTTCGGTCGATCAGCGTAACCGATCTGGTGTTAGAGAAGATGCCGGTGTCAATCTCGCTGGGTCTGTGGTCCACGCTGATCGCGTATCTGGTGTCGATCCCGCTGGGCATTCGCAAGGCGATTAAGGACGGGTCACAATTCGACACCTGGACCAGTGGCGCGATCATCGTAGCCTATGCTATTCCCGGCTTCTTGTTTGCGATCCTGCTGTTGGTTCTGTTTGCCGGGGGATCATATTGGCAGATATTCCCGCTCCGGGGGCTGACCTCGGACAACTGGGACAGCCTCAGCCTGTTTGGTAAGATCGTTGACTACTTCTGGCACATTGCCCTGCCGATTATCGCGCTGACGATTTCGGCCTTTGCGACGCTGACTCTGCTGACCAAGAACTCATTCCTGGACGAGATCAAAAAACAATATGTCATGACCGCCCGCGCCAAGGGTCTGAGCGAAAGTCAGGTTCTGTACGGCCATGTTTTCCGCAACGCGATGCTGATCGTAATCGCCGGATTCCCTGCGGTTTTCATCGGCGTCTTCTTCGGGGGGTCGATCATCATCGAGACGATCTTCTCGCTTGACGGTCTCGGCCGTCTGGGGTTCGAGGCAGCCGTTGCGCGGGACTATCCGGTGATCTTCGGCACTCTGTTCATCTTTGGCTTGATGGGGTTGGTTGTCGGCATCATCAGTGACCTGATGTATGTGCTGGTCGACCCGCGCATCGATTTCGAAAAGCGGGAGGGGTAAATGGCACTTTCCCCTCTCAACCAGCGTCGCTGGCGCAATTTTCGTCGTAATGGGCGTGCATTCTGGTCGCTGATGGTCTTTTCCGTGCTATTTGGTTTGTCGTTGTTCGCCGAGTTCATCGCGAATGACAAACCGATCCTCGTAAAATACCGGGGTGAGCTTTACACGCCGATCTTCAATTTCTACGCGGAAACCGAATTCGGCGGTGATTTCCAGACCGAGGCGATCTATCGCGACCCAGAGGTGCAGTGCCTGATCGACAGCGGTGGCATCGAAGACTGTTTTGACGACCCCGAAGGGATTATCGACGAAATCAAGGCGGATACATATCAGGCAGATGGGTACGAGCGTGGTTGGGCCGTCTGGCCGTTGATCCCGTATTCCTTCAACACCAGTGTTGATCGCCCCGGTGCAGCGCCGCTGCCACCCAACGGACAAAACCTGCTGGGCACGGATGACACCAAGCGCGACGTATTGGCCCGTGTAATTTATGGCTTCCGACTGTCGATTTTGTTCACGCTTATGGTCACGGGTGTGGCCAGTCTTGTGGGAATTTTTGCCGGGGCTATTCAAGGCTTTTTTGGCGGCTGGCTGGACCTGATCTTCCAACGGATCATCGAGATCTGGTCAGCGACGCCTTCGCTTTACGTCATCATCATCATGTTTGCCATTCTGGGTCGAAGTTTCTGGCTGCTTGTGGCGCTGATGATCTTGTTCAGCTGGACCGGGCTTGTGGGCGTTGTGCGCGCCGAGTTCCTGCGGGCGAGAAATCTGGAATATGTGCGCGCTGCGCGGGCACTGGGTGTGGGCAATATGACAATCATGTTCCGCCACATGCTGCCCAACGCGATGGTCGCTACGCTGACCTTCATGCCCTTCATCGTTACGGGCACCATCGGCGGCCTGGCCTCGCTGGATTTTCTGGGCTTCGGCCTGCCATCTTCGGCCCCATCTTTGGGTGAGTTGACCCTGCAGGCCAAGCAGAACCTCCAGGCACCCTGGTTGGCCTTCACCGCCTTTTTCACCTTTGCCATCATGCTATCGCTACTGGTCTTCATCTTCGAAGGCGTGCGCGATGCATTTGATCCCAGAAAGACCTTTTCATGAGCCTGCTGGATGTGAACAACCTCAAGGTCTCGTTCCGTCAGGACGGGCAGGTGAGCGCAGCAGTCAAGGGCGTGTCCTTTACTGTGGATCGGGGCGAAACGGTTGCGCTGGTGGGCGAATCCGGATCTGGCAAATCAGTCACTGCGCTGTCGACAGTGTCTTTATTGGGTGACAGTGCAATTGTCGAAGGCTCGGTCACCTATGAAGGGCAAGAGATGATCGGCGCGTCTGACCAGCGCCTGATGGATGTGCGCGGCAACGATATCAGCTTCATCTTTCAGGAGCCGATGACCTCGCTCAACCCGCTGCACACGATCCAGAAACAAATGGCCGAGTCACTGGCCCTGCACCAGGGTCTGACAGGTGATGCAGCACGGGCCCGGATCGTCGAACTGCTGACCAAGGTTGGCATTCGCGATCCCGAGGAGCGCCTGGACAGCTATCCGCATCAATTGTCAGGTGGCCAACGCCAGCGCGTCATGATCGCCCTGGCACTTGCCAACAAGCCCGATATCCTGATCGCGGATGAGCCGACAACGGCCCTGGATGTGACCATTCAGGCGCAGATCCTCGAATTGCTGGCCGAGCTTCAGAAATCTGAGAATATGGGGATGCTTTTCATCACCCACGACCTTGGGATCGTGCGCCGTATCGCCGACCGGGTCTGTGTGATGAAGGATGGCGAGATTGTCGAAACTGGCGCGACCCAGGAGATCTTTGACAACCCCCAACACCCCTACACCCGCAAGCTGCTGGCGGCCGAACCATCTGGTCACCCCGATCCTGTGGCACCCGACGCCGAAGAAGTGGCGCGCACCGATCACCTTAAGGTCTGGTTCCCGATCCAGCGCGGGTTCCTGAAACGCACAGTTGGCCATGTTAAGGCGGTGAACGATGCAACGCTCAGCGTACGCGCCGGTGAAACCTTAGGGATTGTGGGCGAAAGCGGCTCGGGTAAGACAACGCTGGCGCTGGCGATCATGCGGTTGATTGCGTCCGAAGGGGCGATAACCTTCCGCGATCAGGATGTACGCCGCTGGTCGACGCGAGAGTTGCGGCGCTTGCGCAAGGATATGCAGATTGTGTTTCAGGACCCATTCGGAAGCCTCAGTCCCCGGATGACCTGCCAGCAGATCATTGCCGAGGGGCTGGCGATCCACAAGGTCGACCCGCACCGCTCGCCACGGGAGCTGGTGACCGAAGTGATGACCGAAGTGGGCTTGGACCCGGCTGCGATGGACCGCTATCCGCACGAATTCTCGGGCGGGCAGCGTCAGCGTATTGCCATTGCACGAGCCATGGTCCTCAGGCCCAAATTGCTGGTTCTGGATGAACCGACCAGCGCCCTGGATATGACTGTGCAGGTTCAGATCGTCGACCTGTTGCGCGATTTGCAGCGTAAGTACGGACTGGCCTACCTATTTATCAGCCACGATCTGAAAGTCGTGCGTGCGATGTCCCACAATGTGATTGTCATGCGAAACGGTGACGTGATCGAAATGGGGTCAGCCGAAGATCTGTTCGAAAACGCCCAGACAGACTATACCCGCGAACTGATTGCGGCGGCGGGCTGAAACCAGCCCGCCCGGGGCTTTCAGGCATTCGCTGTTTCGCGTGCCGCGGATTTTGGAACCGGGCCGCGAAGCTCTTCGTAATGGTCGAATTGCAGTTTTACCCACCCCGTGCCGCGTGTCGCGCTGGCGAGGGTGCGGTGTAACTCGTCTTCGGCCACAGCAGGCAGTTGGGCATTGAAAATCTCCCATCCAGACGCGTTGGGATTGCCTTCAAAGCCCAGAACCTGACCCTGCAGCGAACTGATCGTAGGCACCAGGTCGCCCACGAAATCCGAGGGCAAGTGGATTTCGGCGTTCAGGATGGGTTGCAGGACCACCGGTTTCGCCTGCGGCAAAGCCTCTCGAACCGCGTTCTTGCCCGCAGTGCGGAACGCATAGTCGGAACTGTCGACGTTGTGATGCTTGCCATCGCTGAGCGTGACTTTGACATCCACAACCGGGAACCCTTCAGGCCCCTGCACCAGCGCATCCTTGGCCCCGTGTTCGACCGAAGGGATATAGTTTCTGGGCACGGCGCCCCCTTTGACGATCTCTTCGAATTCGAACCCGGCCCCACGTGGGGTCGGTGCGATCGAGATCACCACATCGGCAAATTGTCCTGCGCCGCCGGATTGTTTGCGGTGGCGATGACGATGTTCGATCGGTGCGCGGATGGTCTCGCGATAGGCCGTCTCAACCGTCTGGGTCTCAATCTCGATACCGAAGTCTTCAGCCAGCTTGGCGCTGACGCGGCGCATATGCTGCGGTCCTTGCGATCCCAGAACGGCATGACCGCTCAGTTCATCGTGCTGCAGGTGCAGTCCGGGGTCAATCTCGACCAGTCGGGATAACGCGTTGGACAGGCGTACATCGTCACGCTCATGTGCCGGCGACACAATTTGCCGATGGGCGGCCGGATGGGCCTCGGCCCACTCCGGTAACGGTGTGGTTCCGGTGCTGTCGTACAGGTTGCCGGGGTTGAGGTGGTCGGATTTCACGGCCAGCCCGATCTGACCAGCTTCCAATTCCGAAATTTGGGTTTTGGCATCCAGTGTCGTCAGGTTGCCAACCGATTCGCCGCCTAAAGCTTCATGCGCTTTGACGCCCTTGCCCAGACCGCGCAGCACGATGATTTTTCCGATGTGCTTTTTGACATCCGCGAACCCGGCAATTGCGCGCGCGTTTTCGGCTGCTTCGTCCCGCCCGGCGGCGATATTGAATTCAGGGGCTTCGTGACGAAGCGCTTTCATCAAACGGGTCAGCCCGTTGCCGTGGCTGGCAGACCCCAGGCAGGCCGGGATCAACTGGTGGCTTTGCAGAACCTGCGCGGCCAGATCATAGATTTCTGCGCTGGGCGGCTGTTTGTCCTCGATCAGTTGTTCCAGCAGATGATCATCGAAATCTGAAAGCGTCTCCAACAATTCGGTTCGGGCTTCCTGTTCCCGGTCTTCGACGGACTGCGGAAGTTCGATCAGGGCCGAGGGTTGCCCTTCCTGATACTTCCATGCCCGCTCCGAGATCAGGTCGACCGCGCCGATGATCGCCTCGCCATCGCGGATTGGAACCTGCCGCAATGCGATGTGGTGTGTGCAGTAGGTTTGCAGAGCGGCGATGATATCGCGGATACGTCCGTTTGGGGTGTCCATGCGATTGATGAACAGAAAGCAGGGAATACCCGCCTCTTCGACCAGCCGCAGATAAGGGGCGCAAAGCACGGCGGCGTCCGGGTCGGGCGGTACAACAACGACAGCAGCATCCGAGATCGCCATGGCAGGGCCTACATAAGCCATGGTGTCGCTGCCACCATTCACGTCGATGGCACACCAGGGTTCGTCCAAGTAAGAAAAACCGTGCAAATGCACGGTTCCGGAAACGTCGAATGTGGTTGGCCGGCCATCAAGGCGGCTGATGGCCTCGACCAGTGTTGTTTTGCCCGAGTGGCTGGGGCCGAGGACAGAAAAAACGCGCATGAATGCAGTCCCTCTTTCAAGTTGCAGAACGGCTGCACGAAAAAGGCGGTCGAGCGCGAACGCGTCGGCACATACTGTCTGGTACTCTGCCTGCCTCAGGCACGGGGCGGATTTCCACCCGCCCTACAAGTGTGGGGAAAACCCACCCTCCGCGTCAAGTCCTGTCCTGCGTTGGTATCAGATCGCCGAGCTGTGTCCCGCCTTGCTCAGATCATAGGCATCAAAGGTGCGGGCGACCATTCGGGTCAGCGCGCGCGCCTCGGGCGGGATGAACAGGCCGTCTTCTGAAACGCTTAGCAACCCGTCGAAGGTTGCGTTTGCAGTCTGATACATCTCCTGCAATTCCGCGGCGGTGATGTTGTGGTCGCGCAGAATCTCGGCGGTATCTATCCGGAAATCGCACATCAACGCTTCAATCAATCGGGCGCGCAAGATGTCTTGGCCTTTGAACAAATGCCCACGGGATATTGAGAACCCGCCCTCGCGGATCGCTTTGGTATGTGCTGACGTCGCGGGTGCGTTCTGGGCGTATCCTTGCGGGAATCGTGAGATCGAGCTTGCACCAATCCCGATCAAAACGTCGGACTGATCGTCGGTGTAGCCCTGAAAGTTGCGCTTTAGCTTTTCCGTGTTCAGTGCGTGCGTCAGTCCGTCATCCTGCGTGGCAAAGTGGTCGATGCCGATTTCGGCATACTTGTCCCACAGGAACAGGCGCCGGGCCGTATCGAACAGATCCAGGCGGTCTTCGGGCGTTGGCAGGGCATCCGTTGGGATCAGCTGTTGCCGCTTGGCCATCCACGGCACATGCGCATACCCGTACAACGCCACCCGGTCCGGGCTGAGCGACAGCAATTTCTGCACGCTTTCAGTCATCCGCGCTTTGGTCTGGTGCGGCAGACCATACAGAATATCGGCATTCAGGCTGGCGATGCCGCGCGCGCGGATCATTTCTATGGCCTTGCGGGTGGTGTCGTAACTTTGGATGCGCCCGATGGTTTTCTGGATTTCGTCGTCGAAATCCTGCACTCCGATAGACGCACGGTTCATGCCAGCCTCGGCCAATGCATCGAGCCGACCCTCGTCAATCTCGTTCGGGTCGATTTCGACCGAGAACTCTGCATCCGGCCCCAGCGGGACAATCTCAAGAATCCGGGCGGCCAGATCGCGCATCAGATCGGGGTTCAGCAGGGTGGGTGTACCACCGCCCCAATGCAAGCGCGAAAGGGTTACCCCCGCAGGAAGGTGGGCGGCCAGTAGGTCCAGCTCGGCCTTGAGGACATCCACATAGGCGATCACCGGGTTGTCGGTCTGAGTGCCTTGCGTCCGGCAGGCGCAAAACCAGCACAGCCTGCGGCAGAACGGGACGTGGACGTACAGCGACACGGAACTGCCGGGCTTGATCCCGGAAATCCAATCACCAAAAAGACTTGGCCCGACATCGTTGCTGAAATGTGGGGCGGTGGGATAGCTTGTGTAACGCGGGACTTTCGCGTCAAATAGTCCAAGCTGTGCCAATTGCGGTTTCACTATCATACCGATACCGTTAAGCCACGGCCGTCTATGAAACCTTGACTGAGATCAAGTGGAACCGCGAACGATGTTAAAAGCGCAATTTGACCATACCAACTGTTCCGACTGCCCCATTCGGCACCGAGCCGTCTGTGCACATTGTGATGTCGATGAATTGGAAGAGCTTGAAGGCATCAAGTATTACCGGACCTTTGAGGCGGGCCAAACGGTTATCTGGTCGGGAGATCAGATGAATTTTGTGGGCTCTGTCGTGTCGGGCATCGCCTCGTTGACCCAGACGATGGAAGATGGTCGGACGCAAATGGTCGGCCTGCTATTGCCCAGCGATTTTGTTGGACGACCCGGTCGGGAAACAGCGCCCTACGACGTGTTGGCCACAACCGATTTGGTCATGTGCTGTTTTCGCAAGAAACCGTTCGAAACCCTGATGGGCAGCACGCCGCACATCGCCCATCGACTGCTGCAGATGACGCTGGATGAGCTGGACGCGGCGCGTGAATGGATGTTGGTTCTCGGGCGCAAAACCGCGCGCGAGAAGATTGCAAGCCTGCTGTCAATCATTGCCCGGCGGGATGCTTCAATTGCGCCCAAGCAAAAACCTGGCCCGATTGTCTTTGACCTGCCGCTGACGCGTGAGGCTATGGCAGATTATCTGGGATTAACCCTTGAAACCGTAAGTCGCCAGATTTCGGCCCTGAAGAAAGAAGGGGTTATCGAGTTGGAAGGCAAACGCCACGTGACAATCCCCGACATGCGGCGTCTGATGGACGAGGCCGGCGACGACTCCGATGGCGGTTTTCTGGTTTAAGCCTGTTCTGCTGCCTGCAGCCGTGATTTACTGAATACGTGAATGAACCGCGCAGGAGTAAGGCATGGAATTCAGTAGCATTTTGGCAATGCTGGTCATCGGTGCGATCGCCGGGTGGCTTTCGGGCAAAATTATGGAAGGCCGCGGGTTCGGCCTGATCGGAAACATAATAGTCGGGATCGTGGGCGCCTTTCTTGCAGGTCTGATTTTCCCGGCGCTGGGCTTTTCGGTTGGCGGCGGCGTGTTTTCGTCAATACTCTTCGCAACCATCGGCGCGGTCATACTGTTGTTTGTGATTGGTCTCATAAAACGCGGTTAGGCCATCCGTCCGAACGGAAGGCCTTGAATAGGAAAAACGCCCGATCAGTGTGCCAGAAACACTGGGACCGAGGCTTGTTCCAGCATGTTGCGGGTTGCACCACCCAGAATGGCTTCGCGGAACCTAGAATGGCCATATGCACCCATAACGATCATGTCCGCCTCACTATCTTCGGCGTGCCTGTTCAGGATGTCTGACACACGGGTCATGGTTTTGCTGAGCACATCAATCTCACATTTGACCCCGTGACGGGCCAACATCTGAGACAGCAGTCCACCTGGGTCAGAACGGTCGGGGCCGTGGCGCGGCGGGTCGATGACGACAATCCGAACCAGATCGGCTTGCGTCAGGAAAGGCAGGGCGCATCGGATGGCGCGCATGGCTTCGACACTTTCATTCCACCCGATCAGCACAGTACCGGGGCGCTCAAAGGGCGCTGCATTGTCGGGTGTGACCAGAATTGGCGCGTGACCCTCGAACATGGCGGCTTCGACAATTGGTTCGGCTTCGGCGCTGCGGTCTTTGCCATAAGGTTTAGGCAGGACAACCAGATCCGAGAACCGGGCACGATGCGCCACGTGGCGACCAATATCAGCGATCTGAGCGACCCCGCTTTCAGCAGACCAGCGAATACCGGACTTACCCATGTAATCCTGAGTTTGCGTCAGCAGTTCGTCGGCGTCTGCGTTGGCCCGGCTCAGCGTTTCTTGCAGGACCAGAGCATTTGCACCTGCGTAATAATAGCCCGCTTGGCTGCGATCGACGCCAAGGCATAGCGCTTCAGCATGCGCATCCTGTGCATTTGCCAGTGCAACCATTTGCGCCAAGGCTGATTGTGATTGTTCCGAGTCGGTTACGACTGTGAGAAGAGATTTGTACGCCATTTTGACCTCTTGTCTTCAGGGCTAAGTGGCATGCGGCCATGCAACTCAGTCTAAGGCTTAGGATTGTCACAGATTTCGGGCTATTGTCTTGATACAGATCAAAGCGAGATTGGCCGCTGTCCGACAAAACAACGGCCAGTCAAAAGGGTTCCGCGACAAATAAGAATCGCGCGGAGCATGGCAAAGGGACGCAATATGTCAAATTACATCAAGCTGATCGTGCTTGGTCTGATCGCGATATTCGCGGCGATCGGAACCAATTACGCACGCGATTTGGCGTATCAGGTGCATGCAATTCTGGTGATGCTGATCGCCGGTGGTTTGTTCATCTGGACGCTGAGAAATACGGATGAGCCAGATATCCTCGTCGACCGTTCGGCCGAGTACATGGATGACGTGATCCGCTATGGCGTGATCGCAACTGCCTTCTGGGGGGTGGTCGGGTTCCTTGCGGGGACCTTTATCGCCTTTCAGCTCGCCTTTCCGGTGCTGAACTTCGAGTGGGCGCAAGGTTATTTGAACTTTGGCCGTTTGCGCCCGCTGCACACCTCGGCGGTGATTTTTGCCTTTGGCGGCAACGCGCTAATCGCGACATCGTTTTATGTCGTACAGCGCACAAGCGCCGCGCGCCTATGGGGCGGAAATCTGGCATGGTTTGTATTTTGGGGCTATCAGCTGTTCATCGTGCTCGCCGCCACCGGCTATGTGCTGGGTGGGACCCAATCTAAGGAATACGCTGAACCCGAATGGTACGTCGACCTGTGGCTGACTATCGTCTGGGTGGCCTATCTGGCCGTCTATCTGGGGACGATCGTCAAACGGAAAGAACCTCACATCTACGTGGCAAACTGGTTCTATCTGGCTTTCATCGTCACAGTCGCCATGCTGCACCTGGTAAATAACATGACCGTCCCCGTCAGTATCTGGGGTTCTAAATCGGTCATCGTCTGGTCGGGCGTACAGGACGCCATGATCCAGTGGTGGTATGGCCACAACGCAGTGGGCTTCTTCCTGACCGCTGGTTTCCTGGGCATGATGTATTACTTCATCCCAAAACAGGCCGAGCGTCCGGTATTCTCATACAAGCTGTCGATCATCCACTTCTGGGCTCTGATCTTCCTGTATATTTGGGCCGGTCCGCACCACCTGCATTATACCGCGCTGCCGGATTGGGCGTCGACGCTGGGCATGGTGTTCTCGATCATCCTGTGGATGCCGTCCTGGGGTGGCATGATCAACGGCCTGATGACCCTTTCGGGCGCCTGGGACAAGCTGCGTACTGACCCGGTGATCCGGATGATGGTGATCTCGGTCGGGTTCTACGGCATGTCCACTTTTGAAGGGCCGATGATGTCGATCCGTGCGGTCAACAGCCTCAGCCACTACACCGACTGGACCATTGGACACGTGCACTCGGGCGCGCTGGGCTGGAACGGAATGATCACCTTTGGTGCGCTGTACTTCCTGGTGCCGGTCCTGTGGAAACGTGAGCGCCTGTACTCGCTGCAGATGGTCAGCTGGCACTTCTGGCTCGCCACTATCGGTATCGTTCTGTACGCAGCGTCGATGTGGGTCACCGGTATCATGGAAGGCCTGATGTGGCGTGAAGTTGATGCAAACGGCTTCCTGGTGAACTCGTTCGCTGACACCGTGGCTGCCAAATTCCCGATGTATGTGGTGCGTGCTTTGGGTGGCGTCATGTTCGTCGCTGGTGCGTTGATCATGTGCTACAACCTGTGGATGACTGTGCGGAAAGCGCCGGCCAAAGAGGCCAGCCTGACCGTCGCGGTCCCGGCTGAATAGGAGGGCCGGAGCAATGGCAATTCTCGACAAACATAAGATCCTCGAGACCAACGCGACCCTCCTGCTGATTTTCAGCTTTTTGGTCGTGACCATCGGTGGCATCGTGCAGATCACCCCGCTGTTCTATCTTGAGAACACCATCGAGAAAGTGGAGGGCATGCGCCCTTACACCCCTCTCGAAATGGCGGGCCGTGATATTTACATCCGCGAAGGCTGCTATACCTGCCACAGCCAGATGATCCGCCCGATGCGGGACGAGGTCGAACGCTATGGCCACTACTCGCTGGCGGCCGAGTCGATGTACGACCACCCGTTCCAATGGGGGTCCAAGCGTACTGGACCTGATCTGGCGCGCGTTGGTGGCCGCTATTCCGACCAGTGGCACGTGGATCACTTGCGTGATCCGCAGTCTGTGGTGCCGGAATCGGTGATGCCAAAATATGGCTTCCTCGAGCATCGCAAGATCGACGGCAAGTATATCGGTGATGTCATGGCGGCGAATGCTGTTGTGGGCACGCCCTATACCGAAGAGATGCTGGCAAACGCGCAGGCGGACTTCCGTGCGCAGGCCGACCCGGACAGCGACTATGACGGTCTGCTGGAACGGTACGGTGACAAGGTCAGCATTCGTAACTTCGACGGTCAGCCGGAACTGACCGAGGCCGATGCGTTGGTTGCTTATCTGCAGATGCTGGGAACGTTGGTCGATTTCTCGACCTTCACCCCAGACCCGAACCGCTAAAGGAGGGTGTGATGGAAGAATACACAATCCTGAGGCAATTCGCGGATAGCTGGATGCTGTTGGTACTGTTTGTCTTCTTTGTTGGCATCGTGATCTGGGTTTTCCGTCCCGGAGCCAGCAAAGAATACAAGGACACCGCCAACATCCCGTTCCGGCACGAAGATGCCCCTGCGCCCCTCAAGGGTGACGAAACAGCTGCGCCCCATGGGGGCGACAAACCCGCCACATCCAAGGAGGCGCGGCAATGAGCAAGACACCTGAAAAACAGCCGGGCGATCCAAACACAACCGGACACTCCTGGGATGGCATCGAAGAGTTCGACAATCCGATGCCGCGCTGGTGGCTGTGGACCTTTTACGTCACCATTATCTGGGGCGTGATCTATACGATCATGTATCCGGCCTGGCCGCTGGTTCAGTCCGCAACCGCCGGTGTTCTTGGCTGGTCATCGCGAGAATTAGTGCAGGAAGAGATCGTTTCTTTCGAAGAAGCCAATGCGCCGTGGAACGCCAAACTGGTTGAAACCTCGCTTGAGGATGTCTCGAAAGATCCCGAGCTGCAGCAATATGCGGTCAACGCGGGCGGCGCGGTATTCCGGACATGGTGCGCGCAGTGCCACGGTTCGGGCGCGCAGGGTGCGCCGGGTTTCCCGAACCTGCTGGATGACGCATGGCTCTGGGGCGGTTCGCTGGAAGATATCGAGACCACCATTGCCTATGGTATTCGGAATGAAGAAAGCGACGACGCGCGCTATTCCGAGATGCCAGCCTTCGGTGAAATCCTCGAAAAAGAAGAGGTCACCCAAGTCGTGCAATACGTCATGTCTTTGACCAATGCGCAAAGCGACGATGCGGCGGCGCAGGCGGGCAAAGTTGTTTTTGAGGACAACTGTTCCTCTTGCCATGGCGAAGACGGCAAGGGCGATGTCACCCAAGGTGCTCCGAACCTGACCGACGCGATCTGGCTATACGGCGGCAGCCAGGAAGCCCTGACAGAAACGGTGACCAACAGCCGCTTTGGTGTGATGCCTGCATGGGAAAATCGCCTGAGCGACGCGCAAATCCGCGCTGTCACCGCATATGTTCACCAGTTGGGTGGAGGTCAGTAACCGCAAAAGAATACCTTCGGACGGTTCGCCGTCCGAAGGTTGAGGCACCGGCTGTTCCATCTGTTCGCGCGTTTCCTGAACAGCCGGTGCTGCCTCTCTACCTTACAAATCAACACCGAGGCGGTCCAGACGCGGGCTTCGGTTTGCTAGTCGCATTGCGAAAAACTGGCGCGTTTGTGCTGCCTCCACCAATGACTTTCCGGCAACCAGCGTTGCTTTTGTCTGTCAGATCGATCCGATGATTTTGGTTCATCCAACTCATGTGTCTGGGTGGCGATCATGAATGACTTTGCAAGAATTGAGAGCATCTGACATCTCCTGAGTTTTGTTTCTTCTGTCATCAGGATTGATTTTCGGAATGCAAAATGCGACTCAATTAGCATTTCTATATGTAATCAGGGCTTACATATGAACTGGATGGAAATGCCGCCGCTCGCATCGCTCAGAGCTTTTTCCGCTTTTGCCGCGACACGGAATGTGGTGGAAGCGGGCAACTCACTGAATGTCAGCCACGCTGCCATCAGCCAGCAATTGCGAGCGCTTGAGAAGCACCTCGAAATTGCGCTGTTGGACCGCACCGGCAAATCCATGACCTTGACGCCAGAAGGTGAAAGGTTGGCGCGCGCCGTGCATCTTGGGTTCGGTGCGATTGGCGATGCCTTGGTCGAACTGACCCAATCCAAACAGGATCGTCCGGTTCATGTTTCTTTGACGTCGTCATTTGCCGCGTCATGGCTGATGCCCCGCCTGCCAGCATTTCAGGCCGAACACCCGGATATCCAATTGGCGCTTGATCCGTCACCTGCACTGGTCAGCCTAGATCCCGGCGGTGTCGATGTGGCCATCCGCTATGGTGCAGGCACATGGCCCGGTGTCCGTACAGAAATGTTGCTGCAAAGCCCTATGGTGATCGTCGCGGCCCACAATCTGGTGGGGGAAAAAACGTCGTGGACGCCAGACGAGCTCAGCGAACTGCCCTGGCTAGAAGAGTTCGGCACCACCGAGGCAACCAACTGGCTGGCCCGACGTGGTGTCGGGCACGGGCCAAATGCAGGGCGAATCTCATTGCCCGGCAATCTGCTATTGGAAGGGTTGCGCGCGGGGCAGGGCGTAACCGTCACGGCGCGGCATTTTGTCGAAGCAGAAATCACGTCGGGCCAAATCATCGAATTGTTTCGCGAGCCCGAAATCAGCGGATATCACCTTGTTACTGGCGATTTCCCTCTGCGACCGGCGGCAAAAACTTTTATTGCATGGCTCAGGCGGCAAGCTGGTAAGATGTGACAAAAGGTGTCTGCGCGATGCGCTTTTGACCCATGTCAAAGTGACTACCTTTATGATCTGGAAGAAGACGCCGTGATATAGCCACATCTGGAGCCAGCCCGTGAGCGATTCCGACCCCGCACCCAGCCTATACGCCGCACGAGAACCCATCTTTCCGCGGCGCGTGTCCGGGCCGTTCCGAAATCTGAAATGGATCATCCTCGCGGTTACATTGGGAATCTATTACATCACTCCGTGGATCAGATGGGACCGGGGGCCCAGCCTGCCGGATCAGGCGGTGTTGTTGGATTTGGCCAACCGCAGGTTCTATTTCTTCTGGATCGAGATCTGGCCGCATGAATTCTACTTTGTTGCCGGTCTGTTGATCATGGCGGGGCTCGGTCTGTTTCTTTTCACCTCGGCGCTGGGGCGCGTGTGGTGCGGATATGCCTGCCCGCAGACGGTTTGGACTGACTTGTTCATCCTTGTCGAACGCTGGATTGAAGGGGATCGGAACGCGCGGTTGCGTCTGCATCGGCAGGAAAAGCTAGACTTTCGCAAAGCGCGGTTGCGGCTGACGAAGTGGGGTGCCTGGCTTTTGATCGGTCTGGCGACCGGTGGTGCCTGGGTGTTCTATTTCGCCGATGCGCCGACGCTTCTGCGGGACCTTGTGACCGGGAACGCCCATCCGGTTGCCTATACGACAATACTGATTTTGACGGGCACGACCTTCCTGTTCGGTGGCTTCGCGCGTGAACAGATTTGTATCTATGCCTGCCCATGGCCGCGGATCCAAGCGGCGATGATGGACGAGGATACGCTCGTCGTCGGGTACCGCGAATGGCGTGGTGAGCCGCGCGGCAAGGGCAAACGAACTGCGGATTCCGAGCTGGGGGACTGCATCGACTGTATGGCCTGCGTCAATGTCTGCCCGGTTGGGATCGACATTCGCGACGGACAGCAATTGGAGTGCATCACCTGTGCGTTGTGTATCGACGCCTGTGACGACATGATGGCCAAGATCGGCAAGCCGCGTGGCTTGATCGACTATATGGCGCTGAGCGACGAAGCCAACGAGCGGGCAGGTAAGCCGCCCAAAAATGTCTGGAAACATATCCTGCGGCCCCGGACCATCCTGTATACGGCCCTTTGGTCACTTGTCGGCTTTGGGCTGCTGTTTGCCCTGTTCATCCGGTCCGACATCGAAGTTACCGTGGCCCCGGTTCGCAACCCGACCTTTGTCACCCTGTCCGACGGCACGATCCGCAATACTTATGACGTGCGCGTGCGGAACAAACATGGCGAGGAACGGCTGTTCAAGCTGTCTCTGTCCGGTGATCCGGCGATGCGGATCGTGATCGAAGGCACGCCACTTGATACGGTGAATGTCACGGCGGATACTGCGCAATTGCAGCGGGTTTATATTATCGCCTCGAAAGACACGGATCCGGCAGCGGCGGACGCGACACCGGTTCGGATCTGGATCGAGGATATCGAAAGCGGTGAGCGCGCCTACAAGGACACGACGTTCAACGGACGAGGAAACTGAGATGGCCGAGCGTCAATTTACTGGAAAGCACTTTCTGGCGATCTTTGTCGCTGCTTTCGGGGTGATCATTTCCGTGAATCTCGTGCTGGCCTACAAAGCTGTCCAAACCTTTCCCGGGCTCGAGGTCAAAAACTCTTACGTCGCCAGTCAGGAGTTCAACGAGCGCCTGAAAGTGCAACAGGCCTTGGGTTGGGAAATTCGGGCTGAGACCAATGGCGGTCTTTTGATCCTGCACATCACCGACCAAACCGGCGCGCCGGTCCAGGTGGCCGAGCTGCAGGCAGTTGTTGGCCGGGCGACGCATGTGAAAGAGGATTTCACCCCGGATTTCACTTTTGACGGGACCGCCTATTCCACGCCCGCAGCGCTGGGCAAGGGGAACTGGAACATCCGTCTGGTGGCCAAAGACAACAGCGGTGCCGAATTTGCGCAGCGGGTTCCGTTGTATGTGAAAGGGTAGGGGATGACCGCTCAGCTCAGCTCAGGTACGGCGGCATGCCCCGGTTGCATCGCAGCACCGGCGGAACCAGCGCGACCCGTTCCTGAAGATGTGCAGATTGCCCTATCCCTGCCCGGCATTCACTGCTCGGCCTGTATTGCGAATGTTGAACGCGCGCTGAACGCCCATCCGGGTGTCGAGGACGCGCGGGTCAATCTGACGCTCAAGCGTGCAATGGTCAAAGCAGCCGCTGAGACACACGCTGCCGACCTGATCCCCGTTTTGGAGCGCGCCGGGTACGAGGCGCATGAGCTGGACCCGGGCGCTTTGTCGGCAACCCAATCCGACAAGGCCGGGCGTGATCTGCTGATGCGATTGGCGGTGGCTGGTTTCGCGTCGATGAACGTGATGCTGTTGTCTGTGTCGGTCTGGTCAGGGGCTACGGATGCAACGCGGGACCTGTTTCACTGGATTTCAGCGGCCATTGCTCTGCCTGCGATTGCCTTTTCAGCGCAGCCCTTCTTTGCCAACGCCTGGAGTGCGCTGCGCGTCAAACGATTGAACATGGATGTGCCGATTGTGCTGGCCATTCTGTTGGCGCTCATGACGTCGCTTTGGGAAACCGCGCTTAGCGGAGAGCATGCCTATTTCGACGCCGCACTGACGCTGACTTTCTTCCTGCTCGCGGGCCGATATCTGGACTACCGCACCCGCGCCGCAGCGCGATCAGCAGCCGAAGAACTGACGGCCCTGGAAGTGCCGCGTGCAATTCGCTTGGTGGATGGGGCGGAAGAAGAGGTGTCCGTCGCAAGCCTGGCCGTTGGTGATTTGATTCTAGTTCGGCCCGGCGGGCGTATGCCTGTGGATGGTGAGATTGTATCGGGCAAATCGGAGCTCGACCGGTCATTATTGACGGGCGAGACCCTCCCGGTCTTTGCCGAAGCTGGTCTTGCCGTCAGCGCGGGTGAGGTTAACCTGACCGGCCCGCTGACGATCCGGACCACAGCGGTCGGTGAGGATACTTCACTGCACCGTATGGCGGATCTGGTGGCAATCGCAGAATCCGGTCGATCGCGCTATACGTCGCTGGCTGACAAGGCGGCCAAGCTATACGCGCCGGGGGTGCATATACTGTCCGCGCTTAGTTTTTTGGGTTGGTACATCTATTCCGGCGATATCCGAACCGCGCTGAACATCGCTGCGGCGGTTCTGATCATCACCTGCCCCTGTGCGCTGGGGCTTGCCGTGCCTGCGGTGACGACGGCGGCCTCGGGGCGACTGTTCCGCAAGGGGATGCTGATCAAACACTCTACTGCGCTTGAACGTCTGGCCGAGGTTGATACGGTCGTTTTTGATAAAACCGGCACACTTACATCCGGCACTCCGGAATTGACCAATCTTGAGGATCATTCCCGCGCGGATCTTGAGATTGCACTGGCGCTGGCCGAGGCGTCTTCGCATCCCTTGTCGGTGTCGCTTGCCAAGTCCACCAGAGATGCCGGGATCAAGCCTGCCAGACTTGAGGATGTGGTCGAGGTTCCGGGGTATGGTACCGAAGGAACCTACTGTGGTCAGCGCGTGCGCCTTGGGCGCGCCGGTTGGACTGGCGCGACCGAAGGTGATCAGACGGCAGCTTGGTTGGCGGTCACGGGGCAGTCACCGGTTGCGTTCCTGTTCTCGGATTCACTGCGTCCGGGCGCGGCTGAGGCCGTGCAGGCGTTCCGTGACGGCGGAAAGAGCGTCGTTCTCATCTCGGGTGATACACGAGGCGCGGTTCAAACGCTGGCAGACAAGCTTGGGATTGAAACATGGATTGCCGAGGCTCTGCCTCAGGATAAAGCCACCCATGTGCAGAAGCTCAGCGACCAGGGCCGCCGTGTCCTGATGGTTGGTGACGGGCTGAACGATACGGCGGCGCTTGCAGCGGCGCATGTGTCAATCTCGCCCGCCTCGGCGCTGGACGCGGCGCGGGTGGCGTCGGATATCGTATTACTCGGCAACGACTTGTCCCCGATTGCAGATGCCTGTGACACAGCGGTGAAGGCGACCAAAAGGATTCGCGAGAACTTTCGCATCGCTACGGTTTACAATATAATAGCCGTACCCTTGGCCGTGGCCGGGTTTGCCACACCGCTGATCGCGGCATTGGCGATGTCGACCTCGTCCATTACCGTGTCCCTGAATGCCCTGCGACTGAGGTAGTTGATATGGAAGTTCTGGCCTATCTCATACCGATTTCCCTGTTTTTGGGCGGGGTTGGCCTTGTGGCGTTTATCTACACGGTGCGGTCGAACCAGTATGATGATCCCGAAGGTGACGCGCGGCGTATCCTCAGCGATGAATGGGATGACAAACCCAAGTCCTGACCGCTCTTGAAATTGCCGCAATGCCCGGTTATGTCCGGCCCATCCGCTAGCAGAGAGAACCAAGCCAAATGGCAACAATGAATCCGATCCAGTTCATTCAGCAAGTCCGCGCAGAAGTCGCAAAGGTCGTCTGGCCCACGCGTCGTGAGGTTCTGCTGACCACGGTCATGGTGTTCATCATGGCGGCACTGACCGCAGTGTTCTTTGCGCTGGTCGATCTGGGTATTCGCGGCGGTCTGCAACTGATCCTGGGCGCATTCGGTTAAACCGGATTGGGCCGGGTGGAAACGCCACAGCCCCCTTGCACAACGCGGGATGTCAGAGTAGTTGACACAGTACTATTCGGAATGGGCGTGCGGCGATTCGGGCTGTGCGCCGCTTTTTATTCCGGGTGACGTGACAGAATTTCAATGACGGTGCTTGCGGCATTCCGAACGCACCGAAGGCAAACAAGGACGACAGGTTCATGGCGAAACGGTGGTACTCGGTCAGCGTTCTTTCGAACTTCGAAAAGAAGATCGCAGAGCAGATCCGCACGTCCGTGGCTGAGCAAGGCCTTGAGGACGATATCGACGAAGTACTGGTGCCCACCGAAGAGGTGATCGAAGTGCGCCGGGGCAAGAAGGTCACGACCGAACGCCGCTTTATGCCCGGCTACGTGCTGGTGCATATGGAAATGTCGGATCAGGGCTATCACTTGGTCAACTCGATCAACCGGGTTACCGGCTTCCTGGGTCCGCAGGGCCGCCCGATGCCGATGCGCGACGCCGAAGTGAACCAGATCCTCAACCGTGTTCAGGAAGGTGAAGACGCACCGAAACTGATGATCTCGTTCGAAGTGGGCGAGAAGGTCAAGGTCAACGACGGTCCGTTCGAAGATTTCGACGGTATGGTCGAAGGTGTGGACGACGAAGCCCAGAAGCTGAAAGTCTCGGTTTCGATCTTTGGTCGCGAAACCCCGGTCGAGCTGGACTTTACGCAGGTTACGAAGCAGGGCTAAAACCCCACTTCAGCGAATTTTGGAGCGCCGCGATGCTTGGAGCAACGCGGCGTTTTTTGCTTTTATCGCATCGGCTTTTTAGGTTCGCGGACGAAAAGCAGAAGATATCGACCGGAATGAAAGAGCTTTGCAGCTAGGGCGGACCGGGAATTAGTTCTTGTTGTTGAAGAACTGTTAGGATGTCCAGAATTGTCGACGGGCTGACATCCACCGAACCGTCCAAGAATACACCAAGTCCACCCTCTCCGATCTCTCGCGGGCCGCCAGTGTCATAAACCGGATCAAGAGACGCGAGCTCTGCCGGCAGCACCGGACACAAAGGGGTTTCGTTCAAAACAAGGTCTACGGCGGCCAACATCAGCTTCTTAACGGATTCGAGGGTATCGTCCTCAAGGAGTTTTTCGCGCTGCGCTTCGGGAGCCGTGAGTACGAGGTCGATAAGTTCAAAATAGGCACAGTTATCCCGCAACTCTACGGTCGCTTCAGTGGACATGTTTGCCTGGACAGCATTTTTTTGTTCACCCCGCTGAAAGTCGCGCTCACCGGTTCGGCTGCATTCAAAGATTGTGATGGTAACTTGGCCATCCAGATCTATCGCGTCGTCTTGAGCCTTAAAGCTGAATTCATCCAGTCGGACTTGCAGGCCGCAATTGTCGACTATTGCGTTTTCAGCCAGTCGCTCAGGAACAGTCTTCTGTACTTCGCGCAGATCAAGAAGGGCACCCACACCGATCCGCGTCGGGGCAGCAGCGGAGAGGTTCAGATCAAGCGTATATGGCAATTCCGTATCTCGAACTGGCAGCGTTGCGTCGATGACAAAATCTACCTGTTGCGCGTTGGGTGCTCGGGCTCCCAGAACAACTGCCATTAAGACTGGAAAAATTAACCAAAGTCTCATTCAGCAAACTCCAATACGCCAATCTCCTTCAGTCCCCCAAGGACTTCGACAATTGTCTCAGCGCTGACATCGGCAGACCCGACAATGGCAGCACCCATCCCGCCAGGCGCAATTTCCCGAGTGCCTCCGGACTCGTAAATCGGGTCGAGTACAGTGAACTCCGCGGGCAATGGCGGGCAGACCGGGTGCGCAGCCAAAAATTCCCCGCCTTTTTCGAGGACGGCTTCGTTGATGCGATTGGTCAGTCCGAAAAGATTGGAGACAGCGCCAATAAAACCGCGCGGATCTAGATCAACGCCTTCGATGCTGAATGTCAGGCATTGGCCCTTCACCTCGGCCTTGGCGACCGCGACCGCGTCTACCGTGGCCCCAAAATACCGAAAGCCCGCTTCTTCATTGCGGTTACATCTCGTAAACTGCGCACGGGCTGAACCCTCGATCTTTATGGTGTCGTCTATGGCGGTGACTTCGCGAACCTCAAGATAGATCTGGCGTTTACAGCTTTCTTCCAGGGGACCGGTCAGTATTTGAGGCGCTTTTTCCTGCAATCCGCGCAAATCCATAAAGGCCCGCAATTGCAATCGGGTTGGGCTGGCTTCTTCGAGGCCACCATAGACAGTGAAGGGAACCGGAATTTCACGCAGCGGGACTTCTTTAGTCAATTTGATCTGAAACTGACCGGCATAGGTGGCGGGATCAATTCCCGCCGAAGAGTATGAAGAAGAACTGTTGGACCCGTCGGTTTGGGTGACCGCCTTCGGCTCTGTACCCTGATCCTGCGCTTTGCTACCACAGCCCGGCAGCATAGCAGAAAGAATGCAGACCAATAGTCCCTTGTTCAGTCGAGATGATGCCATCCCTGACCACCTCTTCTGTGTCCAAGCCGTACCAAGATACCCGCCTGCGTTTCTTAAGCAACTTATGTATTCAATTTATTTATTTTGTTTTGCTGTCTTCAACTGTCACAGAGGCTCGTCCAGGACACAAACGCACCCTTTTGAAATAAGGTGCGAGCTACTTGCCAACCCCACCATTCCCCTATACATGCCGCCTCTATCGTCTTTGGGCGAGATTCTCTCGTGGGAGGTTGCTGGGATCGCGATCCCGGATCGGACCACGCAACATAAACCGGGTGGGACGCGTCCTGCCTACGTTGAAAGGAAAACCAAATGGCCAAGAAGCTTGCTGGTACAATGAAACTGCAGGTTCCTGCAGGTCAGGCGAACCCGTCGCCGCCAGTTGGTCCGGCGCTGGGTCAGCGCGGCATCAACATCA
The DNA here is from genome assembly GCF_059610545.1 of Ruegeria sp. CDSC068. Classification (NCBI taxonomy): domain Bacteria; kingdom Pseudomonadati; phylum Pseudomonadota; class Alphaproteobacteria; order Rhodobacterales; family Roseobacteraceae; genus Ruegeria; species Ruegeria sp. CDSC068. The sequence continues at coordinate 19,366 of NZ_JBXWNV010000009.1, read as the reverse complement.
TGGAATTCTGCAAGGCGTTCAACGCCAAGACCGCAGACATGGAGCAAGGCGCACCTTGCCCGACCGTGATCACCTATTATCAGGACAAGTCCTTCACCATGGACATCAAGACGCCGCCCGCGTCTTATTACCTGAAAAAAGCCGCTGGTCTGAAGCCGGTTGGTAAGCGTAACCGCCCCCGTGGCGCGGAAAACCCAGGTCGTGAGACCGTGGCAACCGTGACCTCGAAGCAGGTTCGCGAAATCGCCGAAGCCAAAATGAAAGATCTCAACGCCAACGACGTCGAAGGCGCAATGCAGATCATCCTGGGCTCGGCCCGCTCTATGGGCATCGAGGTGAAGTAAGATGGCAAAACTCGGTAAACGTACGCGTACCGCGCGCGAAGCTTTCGCTGGCAAGACAGATCTGTCGGTGGAAGAAGCGGTTGCACTGGTTAAAGCCCACGCAACTTCGAAGTTTGACGAAACCGTCGAGATCGCTCTGAACCTGGGTGTTGACACCCGTCACGCAGACCAGATGGTTCGTGGTGTTGTCGGCCTGCCAAATGGCACCGGCAAAACCATGCGCGTTGCTGTGTTCGCTCGTGGCCCCAAGGCTGACGAAGCGAAAGAAGCAGGTGCGGATATCATTGGCGCAGAGGACCTGATGGAAACCATTCAGGGCGGCACCATCGAATTCGATCGCTGCATTGCCACCCCGGACATGATGCCGATCGTCGGTCGTCTGGGTAAAGTTCTGGGCCCCCGCAACCTGATGCCGAACCCCAAAGTTGGGACCGTGACCATGGACGTGAAAGCGGCCGTGGAAGCAGCCAAGGGTGGTGAAGTTCAGTTCAAGGCAGAAAAAGGCGGCGTTGTGCACGCCGGTGTTGGCAAAGCGTCCTTCGACGAAGCCAAGCTGGTCGAAAACGTCCGCGCCTTTATCTCGGCCGTGGCCAAGGCCAAACCGACAGGTGCCAAAGGCACCTACATGAAGAAAATCGCGCTGAGCTCGACAATGGGCCCTGGCGTGACTTTGGATGTTGCTGCGGCATCGGGCGAATAAGCCCAATTGTAATACCGCGAAGATGAAATCCCGGGTGGTGCGAACCGCCCGGGATTTTCTTACTTAAAGATGATCAGGCTGTCCGCGTGAAGGCGGCATTCAAGTGGCCTGCGCTAGGCGGAAGCTGCGGTTTAAGACTGCGCGCGTCTGACCTCTACGGCTTAGATATATGCGCGCAATACACCGGCCTCACGCGCGCTGATTGTTGGGACTGCGGTGTGTCGAAACGCATCGCTAACATCCTCGGCCGAAGGGAACAGCGCCAGAATTTCCGACCGCTGCGGGGACGACAGCGCGTATTTTGCATTTTCGCCGAAATAGTAGCTTTCTGTCAGCGCGCCGTTGGACCGGACAATGTGGTGTCGGTCGAACATGAAGTGGGTGTAGGTAATGCAATCCGTCGGGCGGATCGAAACCCCCGGCAGGCCACACAGGTGCTTGGCGGCCACGAACACTTCGGATGATCCAAAAAGCATGTCAGTGGCAGGAGAGCCGATCAGAATTCGATGCTGTTGCGAAACCACCAGCTCTTTCGTGTTCCCGATAGCGCCGACCTCGATCACCACCGGAGCAAACGGCCCATGACCATGAACCTCGGTCGTTCCGATCCAGAGGATAGGTTGAAATCCACTGTCCCGTGTCCAGACGCGTTGACCTCTGGTGAGGTCTTGAACCTCAACAATTCCGTCGGCAGTTTCGATAAGGGTTCCCGGCCCAAAACAGGTAACATAGTCTGCATAAGCCGACGACCCGGCATTCGAACCACCGGTTTTGACATACGACGTTCCAGACTCTAGCGGGGCAGATGTAGCATAGCCCCAAACGTTCTGCGTCACCCCACCTTGGGAAAATACATAGATGGTGATTTCTGGTCCGGTCGGGTTGAGATCGTCATCCAGGGCTCGCACAGTGATAATTGACTCGGATTCTACCTGCATGCCGTTTGTCACTATGCCGCCACCATCGGTGATGACGTGGCCAGCTGGCAGGTCATCGTCGAAAACGTCAGGGCTGCCAGCAGTGTCATCCAGTGTGATGGTGGTACCGGTGCCGCCCGAGTAGGTAAAGATGGTGCCATCCGGTGTGTCCGAATTGTTGATGATCGAGCCTCCGACCACGATATCGTTCGCGTCAGCTGTATCCGGGACGAATGTAGCGACCAGGCTGGAGCTGTCCTGAGCAAAAAAACTGCGGAGAACCATGTAAGCGACTTACCTTCTGTGTGGCGGTTATTGTCGGCCTAAACTGACAAACGCCGCGTGGGTTATGGTTTGGGATAACGTTTCTTGGGATGGTTCGGTCAACTAAGATTTGCGCGATGTCGCTCACAATCTCGTCATTTACGCTGACCATCCATCCAGCTCAACGGTGTTGGAACGCGACCAGCAGGCGATCGCCCAGTCTTTGCCGCTTGTCTCTTTCGAAATCGCTGCATTCGTGGTCGTTCCGCCACAAGGCCAACCAGTCTTTCAATAGCCGTCCGCGGAGACAATAATCCAAGACTTCAACATTGACAGGATGTCGGTAAAGGCGAAAGAACATGTCTTTGTTTCTTTTAAGTATACCGCTTCGGTCGACACCCGATGCGCCGCCATTCCGAAAGATATCCGCCTTCAGAAAATCGACGATATCGTAGACCGCCAGCTTGTCGCGGGCTTCGGTGAAATCCAGTCCGATCGTTTTCCCCTGTCCCACAATCAGGTTCTGCCCGTGATAATCGCCATGTGAAAACACGCGCAGGTCCTCGGTGCCCTTCAGGCGGGTCCCTTCGGACAGCATCAGGTTCACCATCGTCCGGCTTTGGTTCGCGATTTTATTAGGTACGGCCGTCATCAGCTCTTTCAAGCTGTCTGTCATCCACCTGGGGCGAAAGGCGTATCGAACAGGCGGGTTGCGACTGTGGAGATCGTTCAGCCACGACCCCGCGCGACGGTACACCTGGGCGACCTGATCATCGTCTTTGCTGTTGTAGATCAGATCAACGGCGGTTGGCCGATTGATGTATTCGGTCACCAGAAAAGCGCCACCTGACGAGAGGTAAACGGGCCGGACAACGCGCGAAGTCTCATTGCCCTCAAAAAATCGGTACAGTTCGACGAGCAGGTCATATTCGTTCCGCAATCGCCCGGTGTCTGGCGATTGCGTGTCGATCTTAAGGGCGAAGGCCTGCGCTGCGGTATGCAGGATCACGACGGATCGCGTGTCGTCGAACGCATGCGATCGGTAGATGCATTCATAGCGGCGGATGGGCACTTTCAGGAACTGGTTTGAAAACTCGTCGATATACAAGGCGACGCGGGCATTTTCTTCGTCTGAAAGGGGCAGCGTTCCAGCCAACGGGCCAAGTCCTGAGTGCTATTGTCCAGTCCCCGGACAGGATAACAGTGCGATGTCCGTGTCAACGGAAAGTCGATGCTTGGAGCTGCTTGAATTGGCGTTTGCGCGTTGTGCTGCGTAAATCCGCGCCTATATACATGCTAAGCTCCAAACGGGGTGGAAATCGTTTTCGACAGATGCTGTTGCGAACCTGCGGAAACCGCAATTTACCCCTTGGAAACCGGCCCCATCTGCCCTAAGTAAGGCTACGAAGTAAAGCGTGCGATTCGTCGTGCGCTTTATTTTGTTTCGTCCAAGACGGTGGGTGGTGTCATATGGCCCCTTAATTCCCTGCCTGAGACGGGTAAGACCAAAGAATTCTGGGGGGTCCAACCCTCGGGCGCATTTTGGCCAATCCCGTAACAACGGACCTAAACGCCGGAGCGAAAGCTGCGGCTAATATGAGCCGGGGTGAGATATCGCCCCAAACTTGGAGAGAACTGTGGATAGAGCCCAGAAAGAGAAAGTGGTCGAGGAACTCGGCCAAATCTTCGAAAGCTCTGGCGTCGTAGTGGTTTCGCACTACGCCGGTCTGACAGTTGCCGAGATGCAGGACCTTCGCGCACGTGCTCGTGACGCGGGTGGCTCCGTGCGTGTTGCCAAGAACAGGCTCGCCAAAATCGCCCTCGACGGAAAGCCATGTGAAAGCATTGCCGACCTGCTGACGGGTATGACCGTTCTGACCTATTCCGAGGACCCTGTGGCAGCAGCCAAAGTGGCCCAGGACTACGCCAAAGAGAACCAAAAGTTCGAAATTCTTGGCGGTGCAATGGGTGAGAACGCTCTGGATCGTGCCGGCGTCGAAGCCGTGTCGAAAATGCCTTCGCGCGAGGAGCTTATTGCTACTATCGCGGGCATGCTTGGCGCACCTGCTTCGAACATCGCTGGCGCAATTGGCGCACCTGCAAGCAACATCGCAAGCATCCTTTCCACCATCGAAGAGAAGGCGGAAGCTGCGTAAGCGGTTGGCACTGAATGATCTGCGTAGGGTAACCACCCTGACGTTGGAACACACACTGTAAACGGAAAGAGCTGATAAAATGGCTGATCTGAAAGCACTCGCAGAAAGCATCGTGGGTCTGACCCTGCTGGAAGCACAAGAACTGAAAACCATCCTCAAAGACGAATATGGCATCGAGCCCGCAGCAGGCGGCGCAGTTGTCATGGCAGCCGGTGGCGACGCCGGTGGCGCAGCTGAGGAAGAAAAAACCGAATTCGACGTCGTTCTGAAGAACGCCGGCGCTTCGAAAATCAACGTGATCAAAGAAGTTCGCGGCATCACCGGTCTGGGCCTGAAAGAAGCCAAAGAACTGGTCGAAGCTGGCGGCAAGATCAAAGAAGGCGTGTCGAAAGACGAAGCCGAAGAAGTCAAAGGCAAGCTGGAAGCAGCTGGCGCCGAAGTCGAGCTGGCCTAAGCCATTCGACAGGTGCATCGCTGATGTGCCGCAGAATTTGGCTGGATCCGGAGAAATCCGGGTCCAGCCGAACCTGTCTTAGAAAGGGCCTCTGAAAATTGGGGTGTTTTCTAAGACGCGGTTCGCGGATCGGGAGGCTGCCATTCGGGACGGTGGCCACGAATTGATCCGGACGTGTCGTCTCTAATGTGCAAGGCACCGGGGCCCGACGGTGTCTTTGTCCGCTGAGAACATCGAAAGGTGACATCTGACATGGCTCAAACGTTCCTTGGCCAGAAACGTCTTCGTAAATATTACGGCAAAATCCGCGAAGTGCTGGAGATGCCGAACCTCATTGAGGTCCAGAAATCCTCTTATGATCTATTCCTGCGCTCCGGCGATGCAGATGTGCCCACAGACGGCGAAGGCATCAAAGGCGTGTTCCAATCGGTCTTCCCGATCAAGGATTTCAACGAAACCTCCGTTCTGGAGTTCGTGAAATACGATCTGGAAAAACCTAAATATGACGTCGAAGAGTGCATGCAGCGCGACATGACCTACAGCGCGCCGCTGAAGGTCACTCTGCGTCTGATCGTGTTCGATGTTGATGAGGACACCGGCGCCAAATCCGTCAAAGACATTAAAGAACAGGACGTATTCATGGGCGACATGCCCCTGATGACGCCCAATGGTACGTTCATCGTGAACGGCACCGAGCGTGTGATCGTGTCCCAGATGCACCGTTCGCCCGGCGTGTTCTTTGACCACGACAAGGGCAAGACCCACTCTTCGGGTAAACTGCTCTTTGCTTGCCGCATCATCCCGTATCGCGGCAGCTGGCTGGACTTTGAGTTCGACGCCAAGGACATCGTGTTCGCCCGTATCGACCGTCGCCGCAAACTGCCTGTGACGACCCTGCTGTATGCGCTGGGTCTGGATCAGGAAGCGATCATGGACGCGTACTACGACACCGTGTCCTACAAGCTGGACAAGAAGAAGGGTTGGATCGCTCCGTTCTTCCCGGAACGTGTGCGCGGTACCCGTCCGACTTATGATTTGATTGATGCGAAATCGGGTGAAGTGATTGCTGAAGCAGGCAAGAAGGTCACACCGCGCGCTGTCAAGAAACTGATCGACGAAGGCACTGTCACCAACCTGCTGGTTCCATTCGACCACATCGTTGGAAAATTCGTCGCCAAAGACGTCATCAACGAAGAAACCGGTGCGATCTATGTCGAAGCCGGTGATGAGCTGACGCTGGAATATGACAAGGACGGCGAACTGATCGGCGGCACAGTCAAAGAGCTGGTCGATGCCGGCGTCACCGAGATTCCGGTTCTGGACATCGACAACATCAACGTCGGTCCGTACATGCGCAACACCATGGCGGCAGATAAGAACATGGGCCGGGACACCGCGCTGATGGATATCTACCGTGTTATGCGTCCGGGTGAACCGCCCACCGTCGAAGCGGCCTCGGCCTTGTTCGACACGCTGTTCTTCGACAGCGAGCGCTATGACCTGTCCGCTGTTGGCCGTGTGAAGATGAACATGCGTCTGGCTCTGGATGCTCCCGATACGCTGCGCACCCTGCGTCGCGAAGACATCGTGGCCTGCATCAAGGCGCTGGTCGAACTGCGCGACGGCAAAGGTGACATCGACGATATCGACCACCTGGGCAACCGTCGTGTGCGTTCTGTCGGCGAACTGATGGAAAACCAGTACCGCGTTGGCCTGCTGCGCATGGAGCGCGCGATCAAAGAGCGTATGTCGTCGGTCGAGATCGACACCGTCATGCCGCAGGACCTGATCAACGCGAAACCGGCTGCTGCTGCTGTTCGCGAATTCTTCGGCTCGTCGCAGCTGTCGCAGTTCATGGACCAGACCAACCCGCTGTCGGAAGTCACCCACAAACGCCGTCTCTCGGCGCTTGGCCCCGGTGGTCTGACACGTGAACGTGCGGGCTTTGAGGTGCGCGACGTACACCCGACCCACTATGGTCGGATGTGCCCGATTGAAACGCCGGAAGGCCCGAACATCGGTCTGATCAACTCGCTGGCCACCTTCGCCCGCGTGAACAAGTATGGTTTCATCGAAACACCGTACCGCGTCGTCAAAGACGCCGAGGTGACCGATGAGGTTCACTACATGTCCGCGACCGAGGAAATGCGTCACACTGTGGCGCAGGCGAACGCGACACTGGATGCGGATGGCAAGTTCATTAACGATCTAGTTTCGACCCGTCAGTCCGGAGACTACACCCTTGCCCCGCGCGAGAATGTGGACCTGATCGACGTCAGCCCGAAACAGTTGGTATCGGTTGCTGCATCGCTGATCCCGTTCCTTGAAAATGACGACGCCAACCGCGCCCTGATGGGTTCGAACATGCAACGTCAGGCGGTTCCGCTGCTGCGGGCCGAGGCGCCGCTGGTCGGCACCGGTATCGAGGAAAAGGTTGCCATCGACTCGGGCGCTGCGATTCAGGCGAAACGTGCCGGCATCATCGACCAGGTCGATGCCCAGCGTATCGTTATTCGCGCTACCGAAGATCTGGAACTGGGCGACGCAGGCGTGGACATCTACCGTCTGCGCAAATTCCAGCGTTCGAACCAGAACACCTGCATCAACCAGCGTCCGCTGGTGAAAGTGGGAGACACTGTCACGAAAGGCGAGGTTGTTGCCGATGGTCCGTCCACCGATATCGGTGAGCTGGCGCTGGGTAAAAACGTGGTCGTCGCGTTCATGCCGTGGAACGGTTACAACTACGAAGACTCGATCCTGATCAGCGAACGTATTGCGCGTGATGACGTCTTTACCTCGGTCCATATCGAGGAATTCGAAGTCGCCGCCCGTGACACGAAGCTGGGCCCGGAAGAGATCACCCGCGACATTCCGAACGTCGGTGAAGAAGCGCTGCGCAACCTCGACGAGGCTGGCATCGTTTACATCGGCGCGGATGTTGAGCCGGGCGATATTCTGGTCGGCAAGATCACTCCGAAGGGCGAAAGCCCGATGACCCCGGAAGAAAAGCTGCTGCGCGCCATCTTTGGTGAAAAAGCATCTGATGTGCGCGATACTTCGCTGCGCGTGAAGCCGGGTGATTATGGGACTGTCGTGGAAGTCCGCGTCTTCAACCGTCACGGCGTCGAGAAAGACGAGCGTGCGTTGCAGATCGAGCGTGAGGAAGTCGAACGTCTGGCCCGTGACCGGGATGACGAGCTGGCCATCCTTGACCGCAACATCTATGCGCGTCTGCAAGGTCTGATCCTGGGTAAAACCGCTGTCAAAGGCCCGAAAGGCGTCAAGGCAGGATCGGTGATCACCGAGGAACTGCTGGACATGCTGACCCGTGGTCAGTGGTGGCAGCTGGCGTTGGAAGACGAGAAGGACGCACAGATCGTAGAGGCTCTGAACGAGCAATACGAAGTGCTCAAGCGCGCTCTGGACGCCCGTTTCGAAGACAAGGTCGAGAAAGTCCGTCGTGGTGACGACCTGCCGCCGGGTGTGATGAAGATGGTTAAAGTCTTCATCGCCGTGAAGCGAAAGCTGCAGCCGGGCGACAAGATGGCCGGTCGTCACGGAAACAAAGGTGTGATCTCCAAGGTTGTTCCGATGGAAGACATGCCGTTCCTGGCTGATGGTACTCCGGTTGACTTCTGTCTGAACCCACTGGGCGTGCCTTCGCGTATGAACGTTGGACAGATCCTTGAAACCCACATGGGTTGGGCCGCACGCGGTCTGGGTCTGAACATCGACGAAGCACTGGGTGAATACCGCCGTTCTGGCGACCTGACCCCGGTTCGCGAAGCGATGAAGCTGGCCTATGGCGAGAATGTCTATGAAGAAGGCATTGCAGGCATGGACGAAGGTCATCTGATCGAGGCGGCGGGCAACGTGACCCGCGGTGTTCCGATCGCGACCCCCGTCTTTGACGGAGCCAAAGAGGCTGACGTCAACGATGCGCTGGTGCGTGCGGGCTTCTCGGAAAGCGGTCAGTCGGTTCTGTTCGACGGTCGTACGGGTGAGCAATTTGCGCGTCCTGTGACCGTTGGCATCAAGTACCTGCTGAAACTGCACCACCTTGTGGATGACAAAATCCACGCGCGTTCGACCGGGCCGTACAGCCTGGTTACCCAGCAGCCGCTGGGTGGTAAGGCGCAGTTCGGTGGTCAGCGCTTTGGTGAGATGGAAGTCTGGGCTCTGGAAGCTTACGGCGCCGCCTACACCCTGCAGGAGATGCTCACCGTGAAATCGGATGACGTCGCCGGCCGGACCAAGGTCTATGAGTCGATCGTCAAGGGCGAGGATAACTTTGAAGCGGGCGTACCGGAATCGTTCAACGTTCTGGTTAAAGAAGTCCGTGGCCTCGGCCTGAATATGGAACTCCTGGATGCGGAGGAAGAGTAGGGGCGGCAACGCCCCACACTCATCCCATCCCAATTTGTAAGGACGCAAAATGAACCAGGAAATCACCAATAACCCGTTCAACCCGCTGACGCCGCCGAAAGTCTTTGACGAGATCAAAGTCTCCCTGGCGTCGCCCGAGCGGATTCTGTCTTGGTCCTATGGCGAGATCAAGAAACCCGAAACCATCAACTACCGGACGTTCAAGCCCGAGCGTGACGGTCTGTTCTGCGCACGTATCTTTGGCCCGATCAAAGATTACGAATGTCTTTGCGGCAAATACAAGCGGATGAAGTATCGCGGCGTTGTCTGCGAGAAATGCGGTGTGGAAGTCACCCTGCAGAAAGTCCGCCGCGAGCGTATGGGCCACATCGAACTGGCAGCACCCGTTGCGCATATCTGGTTCCTGAAATCGCTGCCGTCCCGCATCGGTCTGATGCTGGACATGACGCTGCGCGATCTGGAACGTGTTCTGTACTTTGAAAACTATGTCGTTATCGAGCCCGGTCTGACCGACCTGTCTTATGGCCAGATGCTGACCGAAGAAGAGTACATGGACGCGCAGGATGCCTATGGCATGGACGCGTTCACCGCGAACATCGGTGCCGAAGCTATCCGTGAGATGTTGGCCCAGATCGATCTGGAAGCCGAAGCCGAGCAGCTGCGCGCTGATCTGGCCGAAGCAACCGGTGAACTGAAGCCCAAGAAGATCATCAAACGCCTGAAGGTTGTTGAATCCTTCCTCGAGTCGGGCAACCGGCCTGAGTGGATGGTGATGACCGTGATCCCGGTCATTCCGCCGGAACTGCGTCCGCTGGTTCCGCTGGATGGTGGCCGTTTCGCGACTTCGGATCTGAACGATCTGTATCGCCGCGTCATCAACCGGAACAACCGTCTGAAGCGTCTGATCGAACTGCGCGCACCTGACATCATCGTCCGCAACGAAAAGCGGATGTTGCAGGAATCCGTGGACGCTCTGTTCGACAACGGCCGTCGTGGCCGCGTGATCACCGGCGCCAACAAGCGTCCGCTGAAATCGCTGTCGGACATGCTGAAGGGTAAGCAGGGTCGCTTCCGTCAGAACCTTCTGGGTAAGCGCGTCGACTTTTCGGGCCGTTCGGTCATCGTGACCGGTCCGGAACTCAAGCTGCACCAGTGTGGTCTGCCTAAGAAGATGGCGCTGGAGCTGTTCAAGCCGTTCATCTACTCGCGCCTTGAAGCCAAGGGTCTGTCTTCGACCGTGAAGCAGGCGAAGAAACTGGTCGAGAAAGAGCGTCCCGAAGTGTGGGATATCCTCGACGAGGTGATCCGCGAACACCCTGTCATGCTGAACCGTGCGCCGACACTGCACCGTTTGGGCATTCAGGCGTTTGAGCCGGTTCTGATCGAAGGTAAGGCGATTCAGCTGCACCCGCTGGTCTGCTCGGCCTTCAACGCTGACTTCGACGGTGACCAGATGGCGGTTCACGTGCCCCTCAGCCTTGAGGCGCAACTGGAAGCCCGTGTTCTGATGATGTCGACGAACAACGTTCTGTCGCCTGCAAACGGCGCGCCGATCATCGTTCCGTCGCAGGATATGATCCTGGGTCTGTACTATGTGACGCTGGAACGCGAAGGCATGCCGGGCGAAGGCAAGGTCTTTGGTTCGATCGACGAAGTTCAGCACGCACTGGATTCCGGCGAAGTGCACCTGCACACCAAGATCACCGCGCGGATCACGCAGATCGACGACGAAGGCAACGAAGTTCAGAAGCGTTTCGAGACAACTCCGGGCCGTCTGCGCCTGGGTGCCTTGCTGCCGATGAACAACAAGGCCCCGTTCGAGCTGGTTAACCGTCTGCTGCGGAAGAAAGAAGTGCAGCAGGTGATCGACACCGTCTACCGCTACTGCGGTCAGAAAGAGTCAGTCATTTTCTGTGACCAGATCATGTCGATGGGCTTCAAAGAAGCGTTTAAGGCGGGCATCTCGTTCGGTAAGGACGACATGGTCATCCCTGATGACAAGTGGGGCATCGTTGATGAGACCCGCAGTCAGGTAAAAGACTTTGAACAGCAGTACATGGACGGTCTGATCACACAGGGCGAAAAGTACAACAAAGTTGTCGATGCCTGGTCGAAGTGTAACGACCGCGTCACCGATGCTATGATGGGCACGATCTCGTCTTCGGATCGGGCAGAGGATGGTTCCGAACAAGAACCAAACTCGGTCTACATGATGGCCCACTCGGGTGCGCGTGGCTCGGTTACTCAGATGAAACAGCTGGGCGGTATGCGTGGTCTGATGGCCAAGCCGAACGGTGACATCATCGAGACGCCGATCATCTCGAACTTTAAAGAAGGTCTGACCGTTCTCGAGTACTTCAACTCGACCCACGGTGCCCGTAAGGGTCTGTCGGATACCGCTCTGAAGACGGCGAACTCGGGTTACCTGACCCGTCGTCTGGTGGACGTGGCGCAGGACTGCATCGTTCGTGAGATCGACTGTGGTACTGAACGTGCGATCACCGCCGAAGCTGCGGTCAACGATGGTGAGGTTGTTGCATCGCTGGCCGAACGTGTGCTGGGTCGTGTTTCTGCCGATGACGTTCTGCGTCCGGGTACGGAAGAGGTTCTGGTCGCTGCGGGTCAGCTGATTGACGAACGCATGGCCGACACCATTGACGAGGCCGGTGTTGCTTCGATGCGCATCCGCTCGCCTCTGACTTGTGAGTCCGAGGAAGGTGTATGTGCCACCTGCTATGGTCGTGACCTTGCACGTGGTACGCGGGTCAACACGGGTGAGGCTGTCGGCATCATCGCCGCCCAGTCCATCGGTGAACCTGGTACACAGCTGACGATGCGGACCTTCCACATCGGCGGTGTTGCCCAAGGTGGTCAGCAGTCATTCCAGGAAGCCAGCCAAGACGGTGTGGTTTCGTTCGAGAACCCGCAGGTTCTGGCCAATTCCGCAGGCGAAATCCTGGTTATGGGCCGGAACATGAAGCTGGTGATCAAGGACGAACACGGTGAAGAACGTGCCAGCCACAAGCTGGGCTATGGCTCTAAGCTGTTCGTCAAGGATGGCGCCAAGGTGGCTCGTGGCGACAAGCTGTACGAGTGGGATCCCTACACCCTGCCGATCATCGCCGAGAAAGCCGGCACCGCGAAGTATGTTGACCTTGTTTCGGGCATTGCTGTCCGCGATGAGACCGACGATGCAACCGGCATGACCCAGAAGATCGTGATCGACTGGCGCGCCGCCCCCAAAGGCAGCGACCTGAAGCCCGAGATCATTCTGGTTGGTGAAGATGGCGAGCCGGTCCGCAATGATGCGGGCAACCCGGTTCACTATCCGATGTCGGTGGATGCGATCCTGTCGATCGAAGACGGTGAAAAAATCGAGGCTGGTGAAGTCGTTGCGCGTATTCCGCGTGAAGGCGCCAAGACCAAGGACATCACCGGTGGTCTGCCGCGTGTGGCTGAACTGTTCGAAGCCCGTCGTCCGAAAGATCACGCGATCATTGCAGAAGCCGATGGTTACGTGCGCTTTGGCCGCGACTACAAGAACAAGCGCCGCATCAGCATCGAGCCGGCTGACGAGTCCATGGAGACCATCGAGTATATGGTGCCCAAGGGCAAGCATATCCCGGTTGCGGAAGGCGACTTCATCCAGAAGGGTGAATACCTGATGGACGGTAACCCGGCTCCGCACGACATCCTGTCCATCATGGGTGTCGAAGCGCTGGCGGATTACATGATCGACGAGGTGCAAGACGTCTATCGCCTGCAAGGTGTGAAAATCAACGACAAGCACATCGAGGTCATCGTGCGTCAGATGCTGCAGAAGTGGGAGATCCTGGACTCAGGCGACACCACCCTGCTGAAAGGCGAACATGTCGACAAGCAGGAGTTTGACGCGGCCAACGAGAAGACACTCTCGCGCGGCGGACGTCCGGCTCAGGGCGAACCGATCCTTCTGGGGATCACCAAAGCCTCGCTGCAAACACGTTCGTTCATCTCGGCGGCGTCGTTCCAGGAAACCACCCGCGTGCTGACCGAGGCTTCGGTTCAGGGCAAGAAGGACAAACTGGTTGGCCTGAAAGAGAACGTCATCGTTGGTCGCCTGATCCCAGCCGGTACCGGTGGGGCCACTCAGGCCGTGCGCCAGGTTGCGCAAGGCCGCGACAACGTCGTGATCGAAGCTCGCCGGGAAGAGGCCGAAGCGGCCGCTGCCTTGGCTGCGCCGGTCATGGATGACGACATGGTCGGTGACGAGCTGGACGTTCTGGTGGAAACACCGGAAAGCCGCGAGTAACTTTCTCATCATAGAAATAAGGAAAGGCCCTGCGATTTCGCGGGGCCTTTTCCTTTGCCCTTGGTGCGCTTTCGCCCAATCGTGATACAACTGAATAGTCTCGAAGACAGCGACCCACTGACCAAGGGATGCATGATGCCTACAATCAAGGGTGATTTGATACAGCTTGCACTGAACGGTGAGTTTGATGTCATCGTTCACGGTTGCAATTGCTTCCATGCGATGGGGGCCGGGATAGCACGGGCGATTGCGGCGGAATTCCCTGATGCGCTTGAGGCCGACAAGCAGACGGACCTTGGGTCCCGATCAAAACTCGGAACGATTTCTTCGGTCCAGATCACGCGGGGCACGACCGAATTTGTAGTGGTTAATGCCTATACCCAGTTTCATTGGGAGGGGCCGGGGCCGCTTGTGGAATATGACGCAATCTCGAGTTGTTTTTCGAAGATTGCACGCGCATTCCCCGCATCGCGGATCGGCTATCCGATGATCGGTGCTGGTCAGGCCGGTGGCGATTGGGCCGAGGTCGCGCCACGCATCGACGCAGCTCTTGCGGGTATGGACCACACGTTGGTGATATTGCCTGGCTAATCAGCAGGCTCGACGTTGCATATTGACATCTTTCACGGGCTTACGGCCAATGAGCCAAGTTTTTTTAAGTTTTGGATTCCGCCACTATGAACCCGAATATGAAGGGCGCGGTGCTGATGATGGGCAGCATGGCCGCCTTTACCGTGAATGATGCTTTGATCAAAGTTGCGGGGGCAGACTTGCCGCTGTTTCAGATGGTTGCGATGCGTGGACTCTTGGCGACGTTATTGGTGTTTCTGATGGCGCGTCATCTTGGGGCGCTGCACCTGAACTTCCCGCGGCACGACAAGTGGCTTGTTGCTGCACGCTGCCTGGCCGAGTTGTCGGCCACATTCTTCTTTCTGACAGCGCTTCTGCATATGCCGCTGGCGAATGTAACGGCCGTTCTTCAGGCGTTGCCACTTACTGTGACGTTGGGCGCTGTACTGTTTTTTGGTGAGCATATCGGCTGGCGCCGCATTCTAGCGATCGGGATGGGCTTTGCCGGAATGTTGCTGATCGTACGGCCGGGGCCTGATGGGTTCAGTATTTACGCGATTTACGCTCTGATTGCCGTGGCATCCGTTACCGCGCGTGATCTGATTACCCGGCGCATGTCGACGCATGTTCCTTCCTTGACGGTCACTTTGGCGACGACGGTTTCCATTACATTGGCCGCAGGGATCGCAACTGCAGTCACAGGGTGGGAGCCGGTTACACTGGGGGCAGGGATAATGGTGGCCTCAGCTGCGGTCTTTGTCCTGACCGGATATCTTTGCAGCGTCATGGTCATGCGCGAAGGCGACGTCAGTTTTATCGCGCCGTTCCGGTATTCCAGCCTGATCTGGGCTTTGGGGCTGGGTTGGGTAATTTTTGGCGATTGGCCCGATACGATCACGATGTTGGGCGCTGTTCTGGTCGTGGGTGCGGGGCTTTTCACGCTGTTCCGGGAACGTCAGTCTCAACCTGCCGAGTGAGCCCGCCGCACCCTGTCCTGTTCAATGGCAAATCGCGCAATGAACTCGCCTTCTTGTTCCGGTGTCAGTGGGGACAGCTCGGTCTTGCTGGCGCGGGCATGGGGGGAGTCGTTGAAGGTGTTCAGCGTACGTACCCACATGGGCGCGTCGGGATAGCTGATCACGGGCATGAAACGACCGATCTTATGGTGCGTGAAACTCATGATCGTGTGTTTGCAGCCGCCGGCAATATACATCCCCAGCCCAACGCCCAAAAGGGATCGGAACACCGGGAGGGCTTGAGTGCCATCCGGTCCAAACCGCGCCAGAAACCCGCTGTTGAAATCCAGCCCGACCGTCCGGCTATTCCGGGTCAGTCCTTTGGCGTCAATCGCCGCAAGGCGCAGACGTTCGACAAAGTCTACCGAGACGGCATCATCGTCATCATGCCGGAACTGGAGACATGGCTGATCCGGGTCGGTGCGGGCGCTGTGCAGAACCTCTTTGACGACAGGGCGATGCCGGGCTGGTGTGCGCTTGACGATGCGGATCTGCCTGATGCCCGAGGTGAGATCATACAGCCGGTCCATGGACTTTTTGGGAAGGCATTCACCGATCAGCACCACCAGCTCAAAGTCCTGGTCTGTCTGTTCCCGAAAACCGGGTAGGGTGGTGGTTTCGAACAGTCGAAACCGTTCTTCCAGCCGCTCTGGGTCATACAGGTATTGACGACGCTCTTCGACAGTTTCGTGTTCCACCTGATAACCGCCGATCGCGGGGTAGGAAAAGCGGCACAGGCCAATGACTTGCATGTTTCGTCCATCGAAAAGTTTCGCGGCCACTATGCAGAAATCCGCAATTGCCGGCAACGGGCGAGTAGCACTGGAAGCTGCAGCTAAGTCTTGGTAAAACGCCGTCAATCGGCTTGTCGGGTATGTGCTGTTGACACTCGGGCCGACTCCCCATATACGCGCGTCATCTCGGTGCCGGGGGCCGCCCCACAACCGATTCCAGTAATGAACTGGTCAAGGCCCGGACACTTTTATCGTTCGCGCCCTCTGATAACAAACCGCGACGTTCACCTCGGAATGGGAACGCTCGCGGGTTTTGCGCTTGTGGACGCACGAACGCAGCAAGTTTAGCCGCACGCAATGCGCGTGCATGTCATGTGTGTTGCAAAACGGGGAAGAAACCGGAATGCCAACTATTCAACAGCTGATCCGCAAGCCGCGTCAGCCCAAAGTAAAACGCTCGAAGTCCATGCACCTGGAGCAGTGCCCGCAGAAACGCGGCGTCTGTACTCGTGTGTATACGACCACACCGAAAAAGCCGAACTCGGCTATGCGTAAGGTTGCCAAAGTGCGCCTGACCAACGGGTTCGAGGTCATCTCGTACATCCCCGGTGAAAGCCACAACCTGCAGGAACACTCGGTTGTTCTGATCCGTGGCGGCCGTGTAAAAGACCTTCCCGGTGTCCGTTACCACATCCTGCGTGGTGTTCTGGATACCCAGGGCGTCAAAGACCGTAAGCAACGTCGTTCGAAATACGGCGCGAAGCGTCCCAAGTAAGAAGGAGAGGCTGATATGTCACGTCGTCACGCCGCCGAAAAACGCGAAGTCCTGCCTGACGCCAAATTTGGCGACAAGGTACTGACCAAATTCATGAACAACCTGATGATCGACGGCAAAAAGTCGGTCGCAGAGCGCATCGTTTACAACGCTTTTGACCGCGTTGAAGGCAAGATCAAGCGCGCTCCTGTCGAAGTGTTCCACGAAGCGCTCGACAACATCAAACCGTCGGTCGAGGTTCGCTCGCGCCGGGTTGGTGGTGCAACCTATCAGGTTCCGGTCGAAGTGCGCCCCGAGCGCCGCGAAGCACTGGCCATCCGCTGGCTGATCACTGCTGCGCGTGGCCGTAACGAAAACACCATGGAAGAGCGCCTTGCGGGCGAACTGCTGGACGCCGTACAGTCCCGCGGTACTGCCGTGAAAAAGCGCGAAGACACCCACAAGATGGCCGAGGCGAACAAAGCCTTCAGCCACTACCGTTGGTAATTCCAGAGGCTTATCAAAATGGCACGCGAATATACACTCAACCATTACCGTAACTTCGGTATTATGGCGCATATCGATGCAGGTAAAACTACCTGTTCGGAACGCATCCTGTATTACACCGGCAAATCCCACAACATCGGTGAGGTGCACGATGGTGCAGCCACCATGGACTGGATGGAGCAGGAGCAGGAACGCGGCATCACCATCACTTCGGCTGCGACCACCACGTTTTGGGAACGCACCGAAGACGGTGAAACTGCTGACTCGCCCAAGCACCGCCTGAACATCATCGACACCCCCGGCCACGTTGACTTCACCATTGAAGTTGAGCGTTCGCTGGCGGTTCTCGACGGTGCCGTTTGCGTTCTGGACGCAAACGCCGGTGTTGAGCCCCAGACCGAAACCGTGTGGCGTCAGGCTGACCGCTACAAGGTTCCGCGTATGGTGTTCGTCAACAAGATGGACAAGATCGGCGCGGACTTCTTCAACTGCGTTGCAATGATCGAAGACCGTACCGGCGCACGTGCTGTTCCGGTTGGTATTCCGATCGGCGCAGAAACCGAGCTGGAAGGCCTGATCGACCTGGTCACCATGGAAGAATGGCTGTGGCAGGGCGAAGACCTGGGCGCAAGCTGGGTCAAAGCACCGATCCGTGACAGCCTGAAAGACATGGCTGACGAATGGCGCGGTAAAATGGTCGAAGCGGCCGTCGAAATGGACGACGACGCGATGATGGAATACCTGGAAGGCAATGAGCCCGACGTTCCGACCCTGCGCGCCCTGCTGCGCAAAGGTACCCTGGAAATCGCGTTTGTTCCGGTTCTGGGTGGTTCGGCGTTCAAGAACAAAGGCGTTCAGCCGCTGTTGAATGCTGTGATCGACTATCTGCCCAGCCCGCTGGACGTTGTCGATTACATGGGCTTCAAACCCGGTGACGAAGAAGAAACCCGTAACATTGCCCGCCGTGCGGATGATGACATGGCGTTCTCGGGCTTGGCGTTCAAAATCATGAACGACCCCTTTGTTGGCTCGCTGACCTTTACCCGCATCTACTCGGGTACTCTGGCCAAAGGCGACACGCTTCTGAACTCGACTAAGGGTAAGAAAGAGCGTATCGGCCGGATGATGATGATGCACTCGAATGATCGTGAGGAAATCACGGAAGCATTCGCAGGTGACATTATCGCACTGGCAGGTCTGAAAGACACCACCACGGGCGACACTCTGTGTTCGACCGGCGATCCGGTGGTTCTGGAAACCATGACCTTCCCCGATCCGGTTATCGAGATCGCGGTTGAGCCGAAAACCAAGGCTGACCAGGAAAAGATGAGCCAGGGTCTGGGCCGTTTGGCTGCAGAAGACCCGTCCTTCCGTGTGGAAACTGATCTGGAATCGGGTCAGACCATTATGAAGGGCATGGGCGAACTTCACCTGGACATCCTGATTGACCGTCTTAAGCGTGAATTCAAGGTTGAAGCGAACATTGGTGCGCCGCAGGTGGCCTATCGCGAAACCATCGGTCACGAAGCCGAGATCGTTTACACCCACAAGAAACAGTCGGGTGGTTCGGGTCAGTTTGCCGAGGTGAAGATGATCATCTCGCCGACAGAGCCGGGTGAAGGCTATTCGTTCGAATCCCGCGTTGTTGGCGGTTCGGTACCCAAGGAATACATCCCGGGTGTCGAAAAAGGCATCAGATCCGTCATGGATAGCGGCCCATTGGCTGGCTTCCCCGTGATCGACTTCAAAGTTGCTCTGATCGAAGGTAAATACCACGACGTGGACTCCTCGGTTCTGGCGTTTGAAATCGCGGCTCGTATGGGTATGCGTGAAGGCATGCGCAAAGCTGGCGCGAAACTGCTTGAGCCGATCATGAAGGTCGAAGTGATCACCCCGGAAGAATACACCGGCGGCATCATCGGCGACCTGACATCACGTCGGGGACAGGTTTCCGGTCAGGAAAACCGTGGCAACGCCATCGCGATCGACGCGTTCGTTCCTCTGGCCAACATGTTCGGCTACATCAACACTCTGCGTTCGATGTCGTCGGGCCGTGCCCAGTTCACCATGCAGTTCGATCATTACGATCCGGTTCCGCAGAACATCTCGGACGAGATCCAGGCGAAATACGCATAAGCGAAGATTTGAGGGAGCTCTGTTCAGGGGCTCCCTTCATTACCGAAAAAGGAGGCCATCATGGCAAAGGAAAAGTTTGAGCGTAATAAGCCGCACGTCAACATCGGCACGATTGGCCACGTTGACCACGGCAAGAC